>DATCWE010000430.1:0-7230 GCA_036566495.1 Gemmatimonadales bacterium
AGCTGCCCCACCCACAGCGGGACGGTGACGAGCCAGTCCTTCGTGCCGGGGGGCAGCGGCAGCACCGATCAGATCAAGGCGCAGCCCGCCGAGCAGGGCCACCACGAATGGTCGACCTATGCGCAGCTCGATACGGGGAACGGACAAACGCTGAAGGGAAACACCGACGACCCTCATCCTGATGCCGACCCCGCGAACAACGTGGTCGGGACGGTGAAACTGATGTGGTCGCTGACCCGGATCGCAAAGCCGTAGCGATGTCCAGGCGCTGGCTTGCCGGGATGGCAGTGCTGCTGCCAATCACACTGGCGGCCCAGGAGGTTCGGCAGTTCGGCGCGGCGTCGTTCGTCCCGCCGTCCGGGTGGTCGCTCGAGAGCCAGCCACGAATGCAGGTGTTCTCGAGGGTTCAAGGCCCCGCGCGCTGCATGCTCGTCCTGTCCGCCGAAACGCCGGCGCCTTCAGGTCCCGCAGCGGCCTTCGCGTCGACCTGGCGGACCCTGTTCGGCAGCGGGTTCCGGAGCGCCGAGCTGCCGGCCAGCGCGGAGCGAACGTCGGCCACCGGATCACCCTATCTCGTCGGAGAGGGCCCCCTCGAAGACGCCGCGGGCAACCGGCTCGTGGCGCGCCTGCATGTGTTCCCTTTGGGCTCCTCGAGCCAGTCGGTCGTGTTGATCGGAAACGGCGCCGCGGCGCTCGCCGGCTGCCAGCAGGATTGGGAGGCCTTCTTCCGTTCGTTGCGATTCGGCGCGACTGCGGCCGCATCGGGGCAACCGAATGCCCCCGTCGAGGTCCCCGCCGAAGGACCTCAGCAATTCGAGAACCTCCGCTTCGTCGCTCCCCCGGGATGGCGTGTCTACCGGCTTCGCGGGGCGGTCCACCTCTCCCGCACAGGGGTTCGTGACCCGGAGCGATTGGAGGTCTTCCTCCTCTCCGGTCACGTGGCCCCGAATCTCGAAGCCGAAGTCGGCACCGGATGGGAAGAGCTGCGAACCCTGCTGGGGGCGGTGGAGCTGCGGAATGTGAGCGGAAGGACGTACGATCTCGATGGTCCCAGCACGAGCCTCGCCGGAGTCGAATACCTCACGGGAAACGGCGGCATGCGCATGGGCGGCGTGGAGTGGGACGTCACGATCTACGCCTTCCGTGCCGGTGAGCGCATCGAGCGGGCGGCGGTGTTCGCCAGGGCCTTCAGCGAGAACCTGGTCCGCTACACCACCGCCAACAATCCACGCTACTCCAGAGAGATTCGCGAGCTGCTGTTCCGGATGGCCTTCGTCAATCACCCGGCGCGCTCAACGCCTCCTGCGAGGCTTGGCCCGGGCGGCATCGCCGGTGTGTGGGCCGGTCTCGGGATGTCGTTCGGAGGCATCAAGCCCCAGCTTGCCGTCTTCTTCGACAACGGCCAGGCCTATTTCGGACCGACCCTGCCACTCGAAGGACTCGACGAGATCGACCCGCTAGTCGAACAGCCGACCCACCGTCGCGATTGGGGGAGCTACACCTGGACCGGGGACGGCGGCGTCCTGACCATGCCGTATGGCGCCATTCCGTTGCGGAGCGTGGGAGCGGACCTGGAGCTGACGACGAACCGGAGCCCGCACCGCTACATCAAGCTGGCCATGCCGCAGTCGTCCTATCTGGACGGCACCTGGTGCGGGAGCGGCGCGGCGTGCCTGCGCTTGATGGCGGACGGCAGATTCGAGGACCGCGGGGCGGTTCGTGCCGTGGAACACGAGCTCTACGCATGGCCTCAGACGCCGGCTGGCGGACGGGGCAGGTACATCCTGCGGGCGCACACCCTTCGTCTGAGCTACGACGGCGGGCCCGAGCTCCGGATCGCGTTCCCCGGGCTCGAGGACGGCCGTACCAGCTCTCCCAACCGGCTCTGGCTCGGCTGGAACCTGGATCTCCTGGCGCGTCAGCAGTAACGACCCCGGATTCTCGTGGCTAGACGCCGGACTTCTGTTTCGCGCGGAGGTAGCGGGCGTGGAACTGGGGATCGGCGTGTCGCCACGCCGATTCCACCGCCCGCCAGTGGACCCGCGCGCTGTCGGGCTGGCGGGCCTGCTCGAACGCCAGCGCCATGGCCTCGTGCAGCTCGGTACGGCTTACGTAGGTGTTGCTGCCGTCCACGCCGCCATGGATCGCCGGTCGCAGGACCGCGATCGCGTCGGTCGCCCGGTTCAGCTCAAGCAGGCTCCGCGCCATCATGAGGTTGGTACGGGTGTAACCGTCGGTCAGCGAGTACAGCGAGCGCCGGAAAGCATCTACTGCCTCGGCGTGGCGTCCCTCCCGCTGGAGCAGCAGGCCGCGCAGAACGTAGTGCAGCCGGGCGTCCCGGCCGGCGTAGGAGCTGGCGGGGCCGAGGGCTTCGAGCGAATCGGCAAGGCGGCGGACGACGGCGGTATCGCCGGCGGCGGCGTGGGCGGTGGCCGCGAGGGTCAGGTTCCAGACCAGGTTGCGCGCACGGAATGCCGGCGGGCCGCTCCAGCCGGCGATGTTCGCCACCTCCTTGCGGTGGGCCCGGATGCTCACCTCCGGCCGTCCCATCTCGAGGCCAAGGAGCGCGAGGTCGATCGGCACCGGCCCCGGCTTGGGCAAGCGCAGCGTGCTGTTCGCCACCCGCCAGTGGTGGATCAGCGTGTCGGCCTCCAACAGCCGGCCCTGGTCGCGCAGGCTGATCAGGAGCAGCCACCAGGCATCGCCCCGCTCGCCGGGGTCGCGGCTGGGGATCTGGGCGATCAGCTCTCGATCCACCTGCTCGTAGCGGCCCCAGCGGATCAGGTCACGCTGGAGCAGACCGCGCCGGAAGGCATTGAGCCCTTCTCCCGTCGCGAATGCCTCCTCCCCCTCCGCCCGGCGTCCGAGGCGCAGCGAGGGCTCGCCCAGTTGCTCCCACGGCCCCGCCTCCTTGGGCCGGAGAGCGATCAGTCGGCGCGCGGTACGCACCGAAGCTGCCGCGGAGTCCCACCAGAAATAGGCGCCCGCCATGAATGCCAGCGCACGACAGACGCGGCAGTAGGGCCCGTTGAGCGCCCCCGCGGCGGAGTCGATGGCCACCGCTTCCTGGTAGGCGGCGACCGTGCCCGCCCAGTCGCCCTGCGATCCGCGCACCTGTCCGAGCAGGATCTGCGCCTCAGGATCCCGGGGATACTTGACCGTGAGGGTCTCCGCGAGGGCCGTCATGACCGGGGTGGACGCCTCTTCGATCGCTACCGAGGTCTGGATCAGCAGCCGCTCGCGCTCGATGGCCCGCAGCGCGAGGCGTTTCACCTCCGGCAGCATCCGCGCCTCAGTGTCGTAGTCGCGGAAGTACTTGCTGAGGTGCCAGACGTAAAAGGCCGCCATGGCAAAGTTAGAGTCGCGCGCGAACGCCGCCTTCATCAGTCGGAGGGCAGCGGGCGCATCGTACCCGTAATAGGCGCGCACACCTTCGTCGTAGAGGGCATAGGCACCGGGGGAGGCGGTGCGGGTCAGGGTGACGGAGGTCGTCGGCGGGGCGAGCCGAAGGTCGCGCGCGATAGCGGCAGCAGCGCTGTCCGCCAGGGCGGGGATCTCCAGGGCGCGGACCTGGTATCCCTTGCGCACGACGCCCGTCTTGGCGGCAACTCGGCGGAGCGACAGCAACAACCCCGAACCTTCGTTGCTGAGCTCGCCCTCGATGATTTCGGTCGCCCCGGCCCGGCGCGCCGCGTCCGTTACGGTACCCGGCGCCGGGTCGGGGCCGCGGGGCATCAGCTCGACCAGCCGAGAGTTTGCGACGACCTGGAGTCCCTCGATCGCGCCGAGGCTGGTCGCGAGCATGTCGCGCAAGACGAACCCGGGGCGTGTGCTGTCCCTGGCGGTGGCGGCGCGAATCTCCCCGACCGCGAGGAAAGGAAGCGACGGGGTGCCGCGCTTCCAGGTCAGCAGCCGCACGCCGAGCAGCGTGACGGCGAGGAGCGCGATGGTAATCCCGCGAGAAGCGTGGCGGGGCGGCCGGCGGGTGTCCGGGACAGGAGCGGCCTCGACCGCGGGCGACGGGGCGGCACGCGCAGCGAGCGGAGGCGTCACGGCGGGCTCCGGCGGGAGGGCGCGCAGCGAGCGTTCCAGCTCTCCGATCGCGGGGTCCGGCTCGGTCTCGAGCTCGCGGCGCACAACTTCACGGTACAGCTTTGCCCGCGTTAAGGCTCCGGTGCGATCGCCTGCCGCGGCGAGCGCCCGCATGTGCCCCAGCGCGTAGCGCGCATTGACCCGGTCGAGCTCCCCGAGTCGTTGCCACCAGCGGACCGACTCGACGGGACCCTGATCGGCCTGCCGGGCCAGCCGCTCCAGGGCGCGCAGTACGTCATGCTCCAGGCCTGCGCGCTCCTCTTCTACCCAGCGCCCGAACTCCGGCGCGCCCGGGAGGTAGAACGCGTCGAGGAACTTGCCGGCATAGAGTCGCACCACGGCCTCGAGGTCCCCCGCCTCCGACGCGAGGCGCAGCTCGCCGACATCGCTGCCGATCACCGGGTCGAGCCGGAGCTGCGTGGTCCCCCCGATCAGCTCCCGTCCGGCAGCGCGCCGGAGGCTGTACAGGGTCTGGGAGAGCGCGTGCCGCGCTTGCTCTTCGCCCGCCTCCGGCCACAGGATCCCGATCACCCGATCGCGGGAAATCCCCTGGCGGCCCGCCGCGGCGATCAGCGCGAGCAGGCCAAGCTGCCTCGGTGCGACGGCAGGTGTCGGCTCAACGCTCTCGATCCACAGCCCGCCGAACGTTCGTAGGCGCAACGGGTTCCCCGGTCCTGAAAGGAAAAATGATCGCACCTGATTCGGCCCTGATGAGGCCGTCGCAGTTTGTCCGCGATTCTACGGACAGATAGCCCCCTTCGGCAAGCGAAAGGGCTTATGAAGTGGTTTGCCGCCGCCCTGGTGCTGGGCGTTACCGGCGCCGGACTACCGGCGCATCAGTCGGCACCCCAATACGCGCTCTGGCAGGCCGACCTGTCGATCCGCAGCCTGGTCGTGACCGAGGAGAGGGGGAACCTGCGGGCTCGGATTGTGGTCGCCTCGGAGTTCGGGGAGGCGCTCTTTGCGCGGGTCGAGGTCCTGCTCCCGGTCGGAGTGGGGATCGTGAGCCTCGGCGCGGGATGCGTTGCCGGCCCGGACCGCACCGGGATCAGCGAGCTGCGAGCCCGGGTCGAATGCACGCTGGGCAGCATGCCGGCCCGGTCGAATCGGGAGTTCTATGTCGTCACGACCATTCCACCGACTGGCGTCGTGCGCGGGTTTGCCGTCGTGGCGATGAGCGATACGCCCGACCCCAAACCCAGTAACAACTTCGCCGAGCGGGTTATTCCCCGCGATGAGTGATTCGAGCCCTCTCTCTCAAAGGATTCGCGACATGGGACGCAGCGTAGGTGGAATATTCCTCGCGGGAGCCCTCGCCGCGGGCGCCGTGCCTAGTGTGGGGGCACAGGGGGGACAGCCGCCCCCCGGGGTGGCGTACGCCGCCGGGTTCGTTCCGGGAAGCCGCACGGTCTTCGATCTCAACCTGGCAGGGGAGCTGCTCGGCGAGTCTCCCAAGAGCCTCAAGCTGCTCAAGGGGAATCTGGAGCTGGTCCTGAAGGACGGCGCGAAGATGCTCAAGGCGACCAGCGCGTCCGAGTTCCTCATCTCCCTGCCGGAGTTCCTGCCGCAGGACTTCACCGTCGAGTTCGTGGTGGTGCCGAAGCTCAGCGGCAACCCGCAGGATCTGTCCTTCGAAGGAACCCGCACCATCAATCAGGATGTGGCTTCGGCCCACTTCCTCTGGCAGGCGGGCGGGGCGCTCTCCGTGATCGGCGGTGCGCCGGACAACTACGAGACGCCGATGCCGGAAGACTTCAAAACCACGCTACCCGGCGTGTTGACGAAGGTTGGCGTGAGCTTCGAGGGGAGCACTGTGAAGCTCTACACCAATGGACGGCGCCTCTACACACTGGACCGAAAGTTCGCGCGGGGGCGGGTGTTCAGGGTTTTTCTCGGCGGTTCGGATGGGGCGGAGGGCCCGGTCTATCTCGCCGGGCTCCGGATCGGCGCCAACACGGCGCCGGTGACTGGCTTCGCGAACGGCCCCGCCGGCTTCGTGCCGGGCTCGCGGGTGCTGTACGACCTCAACACGCCGCCGCCGCCGCCTCCACCGCCTGGCCAGCCTCCCAAGCCGCGTCCTGGGATCCGAGTCCAGAAGGGAGCGTGGGCGCCGGTGCAGAAGGACGGGCGGCGGATGTTCAAGGCCAGCAAGCCAACCGAGCTGCTCGTGTCGCTGGTGGAGAAGCTGCCGCGGGACTTCACGGTGGAGCTCGAGCTGGTCCCCAAGGAGTGTTGCCCCCCGCCGGATCTCACGCTCGAGGGGACCGCGGCCATCGATCAAGGACCCGGCTCGGCGCACCTGCTCTGGCAGGCGGATGGCTCTCTCGGCGTGGTGGGGGGTGCGCAGGATAACTACGAGTCGCCGATGCCCGACGACTTCAAGGTGACGGTGCCCGGTACGCCGACGCACGTGTCCCTGAGCTTCGAGGGGAACACCATCAAACTGTATACCAACGGCCGGCGGCTGTACACGCTCTCCCGGGCATTCGTACGCGGCAAACTCCTGCGGATTTCTCTCGGTGCGCAGAACGATACGGACCAGGCGGTGTATCTGGCCGGGCTGCGCATCGCCACCAACGCACCACCGCCTCCAACCCCATGATCCGTGCCCTCAGCTTCGCCGCCCTGCTGGGGCTGAGTCTGCCCCAGGTGGGTCTGGCTCAACCGGCGGTCCCGCTACGGCCCGGGACGACGCTGTTCCAGCTCGACCTGGCCGGCACGCCGGTGGGGGACGCCCCCGCCACGATCAAGCTCCTCAAGGGCAACGTGGAAGTCGTGCGGCAGGGCGGCGTGCCGATGCTCAAGGCCTCGACGGCGTCGGAGTTTCTGATCACCCTCCCCCAGGTGCTGCCCGCGGACTTCACCCTGGAGTTCGACCTGGTGCCCAAGCTGGGCTCCAACCCCCAGGATCTCTCCTTCGAGGGGACCCCGACGATCAATCAGGGCACTGCCTCGGCCCACGTGCTTTGGCACGCGACCGGGTCGCTCTCGGTGATCGGGGGCGGGGGAGACAACTATGAGACGCCGATGCCGGACGACCTGCGGGCAACTCTGCCGGGCGTGCTGACGCGGGTGGTGCTGGAGGCTCAAGGTCCGACCATCAAGCTCTACACCAACGGGCGGCGGTTGTACACGCTG
>DATCWE010000031.1:0-10637 GCA_036566495.1 Gemmatimonadales bacterium
GGGATGTGGCCCCTGTCGTACTCGGCGCGATCCATCGCGATATGGAGGACCACCAGATCGCGATCGGTGCGGTGCGCCGCCAGCCAGCCGGTCGAGACGACGAGCGAGTCCGCCTTGGGCAGCAGCAGGGCCGCGGCGAAAAAGAGCGCGGGCAGGCTCATTCCGGTTTCGGCGCGGTGGGGTTGACCACCGGGAGATCCGTCCGCGCAGCCCAGTCCTGGAAGGAGCCGTCGTAGAGCTTGGCGTTGTAGCCGAGGTAGCGAGCCGCGAACCAGACAAAGCTGGCCTGCTGGCCGATGTGGCAATAGGTCACGACCGTCTGGCCGGGCTGAACGCCGGCATCCGCAAAGACGGCTTTGAGCTGTACCGGACTCAGGAACTTGCCGGTGGAGTCCACCACCCGCCCGAAGTAGAGGCTCGCAGCGCCCGGAATGTGTCCGTTGCGGCCCTGCCGGGTTTCGCGCCCGTTATAGAACGCGGTATCGCGCGCGTCCACGATGCGCACCGCCTTGTCCTCCAGATGGCCCTTCACATAGTCGGCATTGGCCACCAGCTCGGGATGCGGATGGGGGGTGAAGTGTCCCGGGCTCACGGCGGGCACCTCCGCGGTGACTGGCCTCCCTTCCGCCTTCCATGCTTCGAGGCCGCCGTCCAGAATGGAGACCCTTCCGGCCAGCCCCATGTATTCGAGGGTGAACACGGCGCGAGAAGTCGGGCTGAAGTACTGCCGGGCAAAGTAGAGCACGATATGCGAATCGTTGGATACGCCTTTGGACTCCAGGACGGAGTCCAGGGTCTCCACGCTGGGCAGCTCGAGGACCAGGGCGCCCTCGACCCGTGGCGTAGAAAACTCCGAGAGGGGCGCGAGAAACTGTGCGCCTGCGATATGGGCGGAATCGTAGACGGGGCGGCTGCCGCGGTCCCCGATGTGAAAGAGGATCAGGTTCTTGTCGTGCAGGTGCTCGGCCAGCCACGCGGTGCTGACGACGAGGGGCTCCGCGGCGCTCCTGGGTGGGAGCGCGGCGAGTACCCCGCTGAGTGCTGTCAGGAATAGGAGGGTCATGGGTTCTCCGGGCACAGGGACTGGTACGACTGCATCGCCTGCTCAAGCTAGTCGGGGCGCCGCTCCTGGCCAGCGTGCACGCAGGGACCGGCTCTGTGGTGCAGCGAGTGGCCGGCGGGAGGCAGCGAGCGGCGCTGCTAGATGGCTTGCCCGAGCCGGTTCTCCAGCTCGCCGCGGCGATTCCTGCTCAGCTTGAGCCGAGTCCCGTTCTGCAGCACGACGAGGTGTTCTCCCCTGGGATCGGGTTGCAGCTCGCGCACCCGGTCGAGGTTGACGATGGCGGAGCGGTGCACCCGGAAGAAGCGCGCCGGATCGAGCCGTTGCTCCAGGGTCTGCAGCGATTCCCGGATCACGTGCACCTTGTCGCCGCTGTGGAGCTTGGCGCAGTAGTCGGCCGCCTCGATCCAGTCGAGCTCCTCGACCCGCACGAAGCGGACGTGCCCGGCCATCTTCGCCACGATTCGGCTCAGGAAGCCCTGGGCGGCCGCGCTCCCGGCCAGCTGCTCCAGCAGGCCGGTCAGCCGTCGGGTCAGCTGCTCACCGTCGCCTTCGCGCAGCTCGAGCTTGGCTCGCCGCATCGCGGCCTCGAACCGGGCGTCATCGAAAGGCTTGACCAGATAGTCGAGCGCATGCACCTCGAAGGCCCGCACCGCGAACTGGTCGAAGGCGGTGACGAAGATCACGGCGGGTAGCCGCCGAGGATCCAGCTGCTGCAGCACCTCGAAGCCGTCCAGCTCCGGCATCTGCACATCGAGCAGCACCAGATCGGGCCGCAGCCGCTCGATCGCCTCGAGCGCGGCTCGTCCGTCCGCGCATTCCGCCACCACGGTCAGCTCGGCATCCCGCCGCACCAGCTGCGCGACGCCGCTGCGCGCCAGCGGCTCGTCATCGACCACGATCACCCGCAGCGGGTCGCTCACGACGGCAGGGCTCGATAGGGCAAGGTGATGGTGGCCAGCGCACCGCCGGCCGGCCGCGCCTCGAGGCGCAGCCGTTCCCCCGGACCATAGAGATGCTCCAGGCGTGCGCGGATGTTGCGGAGCCCGACGCCCGCCGCCGCATCCCGGCCATTCCCGCTGCCGTTCGGGCCCGGTCCGTCATCCGTCACGGTCAGGGTCAGCGTCGCCGGAGTGGCGCTGGCCAGGATCGCCAGGTCGCCCGCGGCAGCGCGCCGCGCGATGCCGTGCTTCAGCGCGTTCTCGACCAGGGGCTGCAGGACCAGGTTGGGGACGTAGGCATCCAGTGCGCGGGGATCCGCCTCGATCCGCACCCGCAGCCGGTCCTGGAAGCGCAGCTGCTCCACGGCCAGATAGCGCTCCACGAACGCCAGCTCCTCGCGGAGCGGGACTTCCTGCGGAGGGTTTTCGGCAAGGAAATCGCGCAGCAGCGCGCTCAGTCCCGCGATCATCGATACGGCGGTGTCGTTCTGGCCCTTCCGGACCAGCATCGCGATGCTGTTCATCGCGTTGAAGAGGAAATGGGGATTGAGCTGCGCACGGAGGGCGTGCCACCGGGCTTCGGCGAGCTGGGTCCCCAGCGCCGCCGTGGCGAGCTGTTCCCGGCGCGCCCGCCGGGAGGACTCCACCGCCATCAGCACGCCGAGGATGGCGCCGTAGGCCAGAAGATCATAGGGGAGCTGGTACAGGGCGTGGCCGATCGACAGCTCGGTGAATCCGGCCCAGGAGCTATGGCGGAGCCCGAGGCCATGCTGGATCCCCATCTCGAAGAGCGAGTGCAGCAGGGCCACGCCGAGGGCGATCGCCAGATGCACCGACGCGGGCCGCAGCCAGCGCTCGCGCCGGAGCGGCAGGCGCCGCAGCGCTTCCGCCACCACCGGGACCACCAGTGCCCAGAGATACCAGTAGGGCATCCCCATGCCGAGCGCGTGGAGCAGCGTGGTGTCGCCGCCATTGGCGCGCATCACGTAGTTGTGCTGGCCTGCGCCGATCAGCCCGAGGAGTGTGGCGGCGACGAAAACAGGAAACACGGCGACGTGGCCCGGACGAGGCTCGCGGGCGGGCGGGGAGGACATCAGACGGAAGCTATGTCGCGGGCCGGGGCCCAGAAAGCAAACTTGCAGCCGATGGTGGTGCCGGTGCGGTCAGTCGCGCCGGGCTGCAGGCAGCAGTGCGAGGCTCAGGGGACCGTCGCCAGGGCTCCCGCCGCCGTCAGCCGTACCAGAAACGCGTCGGCGCCGCCCACGCTGGTCAGGCGGAACGAGGTGTTGCCCGGATCGAAATCGGGCGAGCCGAAGAACAGGCCGGCGACCATCACGCTGAGATCGGGGTCGAGCGCCAGAGCAGTCCCGCTGTTGGCTCGCTCGCTCACGCTGGTCGCCTCGCCGAAGCGGCTCACCCAGAGCAGGCCGCCGGCCGGCGAGTATCGCGCGACGAACACATCGGATGCGCCGGCCTGGGCCAGACTGGCCAGGCTCGTGGCCGCGCCGGGGTCGAAATTCATCGCGCCGGTGAACGACCCGGTCACCAGGATACTGCCGTCCGCGTCGGCAAGGGCGCGGGTCCCGATCACGGTGCCCTGGCCTCCCACCGTCAGCACCGAGGCGAAGGTTCCGGCGGCGTCGTAGCGGACCAGAAAGAGATCAGCCGGGCTGATACTGGTTTTCGCGACGACGCCCGCTCCCGCATCGAAGTCCGCATTCCCGGAGAACGACCCCAGCAAGGCAATCTCGTTTTGAGGCGTGACCGACAATCCTCCGGAGGGGCTCGATTCCTCTCCCAGGCCGCCGATATCCCGAGCCCATTGCAGCAATCCCGCGCTCGAGTAACTCGCGAGGAAGACATCGGCTCCGCCCTGCGCGGTGAGGGGAACCGGGGTGGCGTTGCGAGCGAAGTCGGCGCTGCCCCGGAAGCTTCCGGCCACCACCACGCTCCCCGTGCCGGAAAGCGCGATCGTGTTCGCGGCATCCGCGAGGGGCCCGCCCAACGGAAGGGACCAGCGAACCGAGCCTGCGGCGTCGAGCGACAGCACGAATCCATCCGGTTGATCGCCATCGCCCACGATGGGCGTTCCCGCCTGGGGCAGCGCGTGCGCCTGACCGGAGAATTCGCCCGCCGCATAGGAGACTCCGGCGGCGTCGACCGCTAGAGCTTCGACCGCGTCGCTCGCGGTTCCCCCGAAGCGGCGCGCCCAGATCAGCTCGCCCGCGGCTCCGTACTTGGCGACGAAGCCGTCCTCGCCACCCACGCTATTGAGGACCTGAAAGCCCGCGCCCGGATCGAAGTCGGTGGATCCGGTGAAGCTGCCGCCGACGTACAGGTTGCCCGCCGCATCGCGTCCCAGCGCCGCGACCGTCTCCCCGCCGGTTCCACTCAGTTGGGAAACCCAGAGCAGGGCCCCGGCCGCGGAATACTTGGCCAGGAAGCCGTCGCTCCCACCCAGGCTGGTGAGGGCGGTGATGCCGCTGCCGGGATCGAAGTCGGCCGATTCCGTAAAAGTGCCGGCCAGGAAGACATTGCCGGCGGCATCGGTCACGGCGCCGGTGACCAGCTCCGAGCCGCTCCCGCCCAACCGAATGGCGAAAGCGGCATTGGTGATGGGTGGCTCGCCGGTGCCGGGCAAGTCCGGTTCGATGAAGTGCCCTTCGCAGCCGAGCGCGAAGGCGACCAGCAGGAGCGAGCCACGGTGAAGCATTTTGCATCTCCGAAAGGCCGGGTGCTGCTCCAACACTAGTAGTCTGCGCGTCTGCGGGCCAGAATCCGCTTCACGTCCTCCAGTGGGAGCGCTTCGACGCGGTTGCCGCTCCCCTCCATCGTGGTGGCCATGAAGAGGGCGTTGTAGATCGCCTCCTCGGTGGCTTCGACCACGGCCTGGAAGAGCGCGTTCAGCTCGTCGTTGCCCAGCTCGGTGGTGGTGAGTCGGGCGGCGCCGCGGCTGCGCCGGACGGCAGCACTGGTGGAGAACGCGATGACGTAGTCGCCGGAGCCGTTCTGGGCGGCGGAGCCGGTGCGGCCCAGCCCGAGCATGGCGCGCTGGGCCAGGCGGCGAAGGTTGCGATCGGAGAGCGGGGCGTCGGTCGCGACGACCATGATGATCGACCCGTCGCCTTCCCGCCTGGCTCCGCGGGTTATGCCGGTCCGGCCCAGCTCGCGCCCCACCGGCACCCCGAGGATGCTGAGGTCGCCCCCGTGATTGGCCTGCACCAGAACGCCCAGCGTGAATCCACCGGCGCCGGCGATGCGGGAAGCTGTCCCGATGCCGCCTTTCCACTGATAGGCGACCGTGCCGGTGCCCGCGCCCACGCTCCCCTCGGCCACGGCTCCGCTGTCCGCCGCGGCCAGCGCGGCGCGCACCTGCTCCGCGCCGACCGGGCGGGAGCGGATCGCGCTGAGGAAGCCGTCGTTGGTCTCCGCCACCAGCGGGTTGATCGAGCGCACGGTTTCCATCCCGGGCTGCTCCAGCATCCAGCCCACCAGGGCGTCCGCGGCCCGCCACACGCAGAGCGTGCAGGTCAGCAGGATGGGTGACTCCAGCTCGCCCAGCTCGTTCACCTGGGTCGAGCCGAGCAGCTTGCCGAAGCCGTTGCCGACATGGACCGCGGCGGGAACCCGGTCGAGGAAGAGGTTGCCGCCGTGGGGAAGGATGGCGGTAACGCCGGTGCGCACCGAGTCACCCAGGATCAGCGTCACCTGGCCCACCCGCACACCGGAGACATCGGTGATGGCGTTGTGCGGTCCCGGCTGGTAGATGCCGGGGGCGACGCCAACTGCGCGGGCGCGGACGCGCTCCTGGGCGAGCAGCGCACTGGGCAGCAGCAGGAGCAGCAGGCCCCTCATGGCCGCGGCAGCTCCAGCTCGTAGTGGAGGAAATCCTCGTCGCGCACCCAGCCCAGCGACTCGTAGAGCCGCTGGGCGGTGTGATTGTCGCGCTGCGTCGCCAGGGACCTGCCGCCGGCCCCGGTCGCTTCCGCGTGCGCGCGCGCCCGCTCCAGCAGCGCGCGGCCAACCCCGCCGCCGCGGAAGCGCGGGACCACGTAGAGATCGTTGAGGATCCAGGAGCGGCACGCGGCCACCGACCAGAAGGAGGCATAGAGCTGGACGAATCCCGCGCTCTCCCCGTCGTCGAGCGCCAGGAAGATCACCGACTCGCCCCGCTCCAGTCGTTCGCGCAAGAACCGCTCGGCGCGGCCCGGGTCGGACGGCTGGCGGTAGAACTGCCGGTAGGCGTCGAACAGCGGGACGAGCTGCGGCAGGTCGCCGGGCTCCGCACGGCGGATGTCCATGCCGAAAAGATAGCTCGCTCGCGCCAGCCGTCTGGACAGCGCGGTGGGGACCGCTACATTCGACCGTTGCTCCCCCTCCTTCGAGGCACGCCATGTCCGCTCCTCCGTTCCTGACGCGCAACGGCTCCGTTGCGCTGGCGGTTCTGCTGTTCCTCCCGGGATGCGCGGCGACTCGCTCCAACGGCGGCGTCACCCACACCTACTACGTGGCCGCCGACGAGGTCATGTGGGACTATGCCCCCAGCGACACCAACCGGATCAGCGGCGACGCCTGGAGCCCGCTGGACAACGAATTCGTGCAACCGCGCCCCAACCGGGTGGGCCACGTGTACAAGAAGGCGGTCTACCACGAGTACACCGACAGCAGCTTCAGCACGCTCAAGCCGCGGCCGCCGGAGTGGGAGCATCTCGGCATTCTGGGACCGCTGCTGCGCGGCACCGTGGGGGACACGATCCGGGTGGTGTTCCGCAACAACGGGACGCATCCCTACAGCATGCACCCGCACGGCGTGATCTACGACAAGGACTCCGAAGGTGCGGGCTATGCCGACGGCACCAAGGGCGGCGACAAGGCCGACGACGGCGTGCCGCCCAAGGGCACCCACGTCTATCTCTGGAGGATTCCCGAGCGCGCGGGCCCGGGGCCCCACGAGGGCAGCTCGGTGATGTGGATGTATCATTCGCACGCCAACGAAGCGCAGGACGTCAACGCGGGCCTGATCGGCCCCATGATCGTGACGGCGCGGGGCAAGGCCAAAGCCGACGGCACGCCGATCGACGTGGACCGCGAGTTGATGGTGCTGTTCGGGGAGTTCGACGAAAACTTCAGCTGGTTCAAGGACGAGAACTTCCAGCTGGCCAAGCTCGACATGAAGCAGGTGCCGGCCAATCCGACCTTTGCCGATCCTTTCTTCCTGGCGAACCTGCGCGAGACCATGAACGGGCTGTCCTTCGGCACCCTGCCCGGCCTCACGGTCAAGCGCGGCCAGCGGGTCCGCTGGTACGTCTTCGCGCTGACCGGGTTCGAGATGCACGCTCCGCACTGGCACGGGCAGACCGCGATCGAAAACGGCATGCGGACCGATGTGGCCCCGCTGGTTACCATGGAGATGAAAATCGCAGACATGGTGCCCGACAATCCGGGAACCTGGCTCTTTCACTGCCATGTCGCGCCGCACCTGCTCGCGGGGATGCAGGCCCTGTTTCGGGTGGAGTAGGGAGTGCGGCTTGGGGGATGAGGGACTGGCTAAACCACCAGATTCAACAGCCGGTCCTGCACGTAAATCACCTTGCGCGGTGCACCGCCGTTCAGGAATTTGGCCACGGCCGGATCCCGCAGCGCCGCCCCCACCACCACCGCCTCCGTCGCCCCCCGCGGCACCCGCACCCGGGAGCGGGTCTTGCCGTTGACCTGGACCGGCACCTCGATCTCCTGCTCGAACGTGAGGGCCTCGTCCCACGCCGGCCAGGCGGCATCGAAGACCGAGCGCTGCGCGCCCAGCCGCTCCCAGCATTCCTCGGCGAAATGCGGAGCGAAGGGGGCCAGCATCAGCACGAAATCCTTGACGATCCGGCGCTCGCTGCAGTTGACGGCGCGCAGCGCGTTGAGCAGCTCCATCAGCGCGGCGATGGCCGTGTTGTAGGAGAGCTGTTCCAGGCCCGCGGTCACCCGTTTCTTGGTCTGGTGCCACTTGACCACGATGGCGTGCTGCAGCTCCTCGCCCGTGAGGGTGCGGCGCTCGCACTGCTGCACCAGCTCCCAGACCTTGTCGAGGAACCTGCGCGGCCCGCTCAGACCTTCATCCCGGAAATCGCCGCCCTCCTCGTAGGGCCCCAGGAACATGAGGTAGGTCCGGAAGGTGTCGGCGCCCCACTTGGCGACGTACTGATCCGGGATCACCACGTTCCCGCGCGACTTCGACATCTTGGACCCATCCTTCACGATGGTGCCGTGGGCCCGGAATTTTCGGAACGGCTCCTCGAAGGGGAGGCGGCCCTGGTCGTGCAGCACCATCGCGATGAAGCGGCTGTACAGCAGGTGCAGCACCGCGTGCTCGTTGCCGCCGATGTAGCTCGCGACCGGCAGCCAGCGCTTGACCCGCGCGGGATCGAAGGGCCGGTCGGCGAACTCGGTGGAGAGATAGCGGAGGTAGTACCAGGCCGAGTCGAGAAAGGTGTCGGAGACGTCGGTCTCGCGGTGCGCCTTTCCCCCGCAGCGCGGACAGGGCACCACGTACCACTCCTCGTGGCGCGCCAGGGGAGAGATTCCGCTGTCGTCGGGCTGGAAATCCGGGATGATGGGAAGCCGGACGGGCAGCTCGGCTTCGGGCACCGGCACCGCGCCGCAGGCATCGCAATAGATGATCGGGATCGGCGGACCCCAATAGCGCTGCCGCGAGATACACCAGTCGTAGAGCCGGTACTGCACCCGGCCCTGGCCCAGCTGCTCGGCCTCGAGCCAGGCGACGATGGCGCGCAAGCCCTCGGCGACCGGCAGCTCCGAGAAGCGGCCGGAGTTGACCAGCCGGAAGCCCGCCGCTCCGCTGCTCGGCTCGTGGACCGGCGTCGTCCCGTCCTCGCTGTCGCCGGCGAGCACCCGGACGATAGGCAGCCGGTAGGCCAGCGCGAAGAGGAAATCGCGCTCGTCGTGCGCGGGAACCGCCATGATCGCCCCGGTGCCGTATTCCATCAGGACGTAATCCGCGATCCAGACCGGAATCTTTGCCCCCGTCGCCGGGTTCAGGGCGTAGCCGCCGGTGAAGACCCCGGTCTTGTCTTTCTCCCCCACCTTGCGGGAGACGATGTCCTTGGCCGCCGCGGCTTTCCGGTAGGCCTCCACCGCCGCGCGCTCACTTGCCGCCGTCAGCCGCTCGACCAGCGGGTGCTCGGGGGCCAGCACCATGAAGGTGGCGCCGAACAGCGTGTCAGGCCGCGTGGTGAAGACCCGAATCGCCCCGGCCTCGCTGGGGAAATCGATCTCCGCGCCTTCGCTCCGGCCAATCCAGTTACGCTGCGCGGTGGCGGTCGAAGCCGACCAGTCCATCAGGTTGGCATCGTCCAGGTTGGCCAGCAGGCGATCGGCGTACTCGGTGATCCGGAAGAACCACTGCTCCAGAAAGCGTTGCTCGACCGGGGACCCGCAGCGCTCGCAGGCCCCGTTGATCACCTGCTCGTTGGCCAGCACCGTCTTGTCGCGCGGACACCAGTTGACGGCGGCTTTCTTCTTGTACGCCTTGCCCGCCTGGTAGAGCTGCAGGAACAGCCACTGGGTCCACTTGTAGTAGTCCGGATCGGTGGTGGAGAGCTGGTGGCGCCAGTCGAACATCCCTCCCAGCCGGATGAGCTGGCGCCGGAAGTTCTCGATGTTGCGCGGAATCAGCTCCGCGGGATGGGTGCCGATCCGGATCGCGAAATTCTCGCTGTGGATGCCGAACGCGTCGAACCCCATCGGCTCGAAGACCTGGTAGCCCTGCAGCCGCTTGAAGCGCCCGTAGACGTCCGCCCCGGTAAACGCAAAGAAGTTCCCCACGTGCAGCCCTTCGGCCGACGGGTAGGGAAACATCATCAGGTTGTAGAACGGGCGCGGCGCTCCGTCGAGGTCGGGCTCGTTGGTGTGGCGCTCGGCCCAGCGCGCCCGCCATTTGGCCTCGACCAGCTCAGGCTGATAGGAATCCTCGGGATGGTGTTCAGTCATGGGGGTAACTTAATATCCATTCCTCCATGGCCATTCTCCGGAATCCGCTCAGCCGAGCCGTGCAGATCGGTGGGGTGGTGGCCACCGCGGCCCTCACCAGCGTAGTGTGGATCTTCCTCTCGGGCGATCTGGGCTGGTCGCTGCCCTACATGCTGGGGAGCTTTGCGCTGCTCTGCCTGCTGGTGCACGCCGTCGCGCTCTCCTGGCTGGAACGCCGGATCATCCGGCCGCTCGGCGTGGTCAGCTCGATCACCCTGCGCATCGCCGACGGCGACCTCACCGTGGCGCCCGCCGATATCGAGCGGCTGGGCGGCGGTCCGGTGACCGACGCGGTGCACCGCATGGTGCGGGAGCTCAACCGTCTGGTCGGCTCGATCCGCCACGCCGCCACCGATTCCGCTGCGCTCGCCCAAGAGATTTCCTCCGCCACCGAACAGATGGTCTCCTCGACCGAAGAGGTCGCCGCCACGACCGCCGACCTGACCGGCCGGGCGATCAGCCAGGCGTCCCTGGTCCGCGCGGTTGCCGACGACGCCGGTCGGATCCTCGCGATCGCGGAGGAGGTCGCCGCCGGGTCGCTCCAGGCGGTCGAGCGGAACGCCGCCTTGGCGGCGCTGGCGCGGGGCCATCGCGAGCGGCTC
>DATCWE010000068.1:0-2020 GCA_036566495.1 Gemmatimonadales bacterium
GGCGGCCGGCCGCGCCAGCATCCGATGGGTGGCGCGATAGACCTCTCCCATGCCACCCTTGCCCAGGAGTTCTCCGAGTTGATAACTGCCCAGCTCCCGAGCCTTGCTGACCTGCTGACCCAGCCTGGTGTAGGCGTGGGAGATCACCACCGCCACGCCGACTACCAGGTAATCAGGGAAGTGCATCACCAGCAGGTCGGCCACGGAGTCATAGGGCCAGGCGCCCCTTGCATGGGCGATGGCCATTCCCGGCAGGTTCATCGAGACGGCGATGAGCCCGATGACCAGGGTCGTGCGGGGTGTGCCGGGAACCAGCGCGGCGAACAAGAGAACCAGAACGGCAATCCAGCTCACCATCGGCGTGGTGGCCAGCACCAGGGAATTCCGCTCCGGGGCCCAATGCCAGAGCAACCCCAGGGCCATTGCGGTGAAGATGAGGAAGAGCTGGCCCAGATCGAGGACTCGCTGCGGGCTGCGGCGGGTCTTGCGCGCATAGACACAGAAAACCAGCGAGACGAGCGCGCAACCCAGGGCGATGGCGTCTACGGTCTTGAAGCGGCGCCAGGTGGGATCGCCGTGGTCCCACATGACCACGTGGTCGATGACGGAGTAGACGGCCCAGAGGATCCCGACCACGAGGGCGATGATACCGAGCCGTCGAGAGGCGACCCGGAGCAAATCGTCGGGCAGCGTACGGCGGACGGCGGGCAGGGTTTCGCCATCACCGCGGGAGCTTGCGGCCAGACCGATCAGGTGGGGAGTACCCATGGCGCTTCCTGAGATCGCCCCCATGTCTCCAGCCGGTCTTCGGGGGCGATCTACCGCACAAGGATACTACAACCTGGCCTTACGCCGCTTCCACGCGGCCCACGACCTCACTCCGCGAAGCGCTGGGTTGCCCTAGAGGATCTCGTGGTGCCGCATCCCACCTGAAATTGCACCCCGCGGGTCGCGCGCCGCCCGCCCGCTCGTCCCAACTGCTTGCCCGCCAGCGTGTTCCGCACACGGCACGAATGTTGAATTTATCTTAATTATGAACGGATCGTTCTCGATCAGCCGAATGACCCGCGGCGCGGGCGCGCTTGCCGCGTTCGTCGGCTTGTCGGTGCTGACCGGCTGGGCGCTCGGCACTCCCTGGCTGGAGGGCGGGTTTGGCGGCGAGACGATGGTCAATCCCGCCTCGGCGCTCCTCTATGTCCTCGCCGGCTTTTCACTCTGGGCGCTGGTGGAGACTCGTTCCCACGCCTGGGCGCTGCGCGCGGGGACCGCCGCAACCCTCGCCCTCATGCTGGCCGCTGCCCTGGTGCTCACCGCGCCGCTGCTCGGGCTGGCACCCGGAATCGACCTGCTCCCCTGGCGCGCACGGCTCGCTGCGCTCGGCTCGTCCGCCCCTAAGCCGCTGTCGGGTGGATCGGCCATCGTGTACCTGCTGATCGGGGCGGCCCTACTCCTGGTGCGCGGCCGTCGCGAGGGCGGGCGCCTGCTGGGCCGCTCGGTCGGGTTGCTCTTCGCGCTGCTCGCCACGCTGACCCTGCTCGTTTCGGGCTATCGGCGCCTCAGCGGCACCGCAAGCTCCGCCGGATCGACCGGGCTCGCCATGCTGGTGGGGCTCGCCGCGATCGGGATCGGGCTCGCCTCGGCCGGTACCCGAGCCCCCGAGGTTGGCGACACCCGCGAGCCGGGCGCGCTGCGCGGCAAGGTGAACCTGGTGCTGGGCGTCGCGGTCGCGATGCTGATCCTGATCTGCGGCCTCTCGATCTGGAGCACCGCTCGGTCCCTGCGGGCCGACGCGTTCCGCAAGGCCAGCCTGCAACGGCGGGTACAGCTCGCTGCCCTCTATTCCGCGCTCCAGGCCGGTGAATCCGCGCAGCACGGCTACGTGCTCACGGGAGATCCCGGATTCCTCCCGCCCTATCGCGCTGCGTTGGAGCAGCTGCCGCTGCTGCGCGCCGAAGCAGGCGCGGACAGCATGCAGGCGCGCCGCCTGGCGGCCCTGAACCCCCTGGTCGGCGAGCGGCTC
>DATCWE010000268.1:0-15011 GCA_036566495.1 Gemmatimonadales bacterium
TGCCACGGCCGAGGCGGCCGCCCGCACCGAGAAGGTGGTCGCCGCCGTCCTGCTGAAGGTCGAAGAGGCCCGCACCTCGAGTGGCCGCTCGGCGGTGGCGGTGGCCAACGTGCACGAAGCGACCCGCCTCGGACTCGAGTCGTTTGGACAGGTGGAATCCGCCGTGGCCGGGACCGAGGCCTGGACCGCCGCGATCGAGCAGGCCGCCCTGACTTCCAACCGGGTGGTCGAAGACACCACCAGCCGCCTCGAGGCGCTCGCGCGGGGCACCGAAGCCTTCGTCGCGGCCATGGAGGAGGTGGCCGCTTCGGCGCAGGAACAGAGCGCCAGCAGCGAGGAGATCGTCGCCACGGCCACCGAGCTGGCCGCCACGGCCGAACGACTTTCCGCCCAGGCGGGGACCTTCAGGCTGGAAGGGTGATGGCCAGCCTCCGCCACAGTATCTTTTCCACAAGTCACTCGCACTCCTTCGGAGATAACCCCGTGGTCGCTATTCGCTCCGCGCTCTTAGCGAGCGCCCTCCTCGTCCTCACGCTTCCGCCGAGCGCCGCCCAGTCTACCCCGAAGCCAGCGAGCGATACCACCGCGGCCTTCAAAGGTGGGCCGTTCGACAAGCTGCGCTTCCGCAACATCGGGCCCACCGGACCCAGCGGCCGAATCGATGACCTGGCCGTGCTGGAGACGGATCCGAATGTGTTCTACATCGCGACCGCGACGGGAGGGCTCTGGAAGACCGTGAACGGGGGCATCACCCTCAAGCCGGTTTTCGATTCCGCCGCGATGATCTCGATCGGGGACGTCGCCATCGCACCCAACGACGCCAATCTGGTCTGGGTCGGGACCGGCGAGAACAACAACCGGCAGAGCTCTTCCTGGGGCGACGGGGTGTACAAGTCCACGGACGGGGGCAAGACGTGGAAGAACATGGGGCTGGGCGACAGCAAGCAGATCGCCCGCATCCTCATCGACCCGCGCGACCACGAGGTCGTGTATGTGGCGGCGCTGGGCGATCTCTGGAAGTCCGGCGGGGGACGCGGCATCTACAAAACCAGCAATGGCGGCGAGAGCTGGAGCCGGGTGCTCGACCCCGGCCCCGACGCCGGAGGAACCGAGCTGGTCATGGATCCGCGCGATCCCAACACGCTCTATGCCGCCACCTACCAGCGCCGCCGGGCCAGCTTCGGCTTCAACGGCGGCGGCAGCAGCAGCGGAATCTGGAAGAGCAACGATGGGGGCCGCAGCTGGAACCGGCTCAGCAAGGGGATTCCGGAGGGGCCCCTGGGCCGGATCGGGCTGGACATCTTCCGCGGCAACCCGGATATCGTCTATGCCCGCATCGAGCACGAGAAGCAGGGCGGCGTCTACCGCTCGGATGACGCCGGCATGAGCTGGCGCAAGATGGGATCCCACAACGGCCGACCCATGTACTTCGGCATCATTCGGGTCGATCCCGTGAACGATCTCCGCGTGTACACGCCGGAGACGCCGCTCTCGGTGTCGGACGACGGCGGGAAGACCTTCCGCGGCGACGGCGCCACCCAGATCCACGTGGACCATCATGCGATGTGGATCAACCCGTCCAACCCCAATCACATGATGATCGGGAACGACGGCGGCGTGAGCATCACCCGCGACAAGGGCAAGACCTGGATGTGGCTACCCCACCTGCCGGTGGCCCAGTTCTACCATGTCGGCTACGACATGCAGCAGCCCTTCAACGTCTGCGGCGGCCTGCAGGACAATCAATCGTGGTGCGGGCCCAGTCAGGTGCGGAACAACCAGGGAATCACCGACCACGACTGGTGGACCATCCCGGGCGGTGACGGGTTCGTCAACCTCTTCGACCCGGCCAACGACCGCATCATCTATACCGAGTCGCAGGAGGGCACCCTCGGGCGAATCGACAAGCTCACCGGCGAACAGCAGGGCGTTCAGCCGCAGGCGCCCGCCAACGCCAAGGCCTATCGCTGGAACTGGGACACGCCGTTCATCTTTTCGCCCCACGACCCGCGGACCATCTATCTGGGCGGCAACTTCCTGTTCAAGTCCACCGACCGGGGCCAGTCCTGGAAAGTCGTCAGCCCGGACCTCACCACCGGGGTGGACCGCGACACTCTCGAGCTGATGGGGAGCAAGCTCAAGGACGTCAAGCTCGCCAAGAACGATGGAGTGCAGGACTACGGCTCGCTGTTCAGCCTGGCAGAGTCGCAGAAGAAGGCGGGGCTGCTCTATACCGGCTCCGACGATGGGCAGCTCAACGTGTCCCGGGACGGTGGTACCACCTGGAGCAACGTCACCGGAAAGATCCCCAACGCCCCGAAGTGGGCCTACGTCTCGCGGGTGGAGCCCTCCAAGTTCGAGGAGGCTACGGTTTACGCGACCTTCGATGCCCACCGCACCGGCGACTACAACAGCTATGCCTACGCCAGCAGCGACTACGGCGCCTCCTGGAAATCCATCAACGGGAACCTGCCCAAGGGAGAGATCACCCGCACCATCACCGAAGACCTCAAGAATCCCGATGTGCTCTACCTCGGAACCGAGACCGGTTTGTGGGTGACGCTGGACCGGGGGAAGAGCTGGACCAAGGTGCGCGCCAACCTCCCCACCGTGCCGGTGTACGAGATCACCCTGCACCCGCGCGACAACGCGATGCTGCTCGCCACGCACGGGCGCGGGGTCTGGATCCTCGACCAGCTTGCCCCCTTTCAGGATGCCGGCAAGGCACAGGCGGCGGAGGCCTGGCTCTACCAGCCCGCCCCGGTGTACCAGACCAGCCGCAGCGGCCTCAAGTACTACGGCAGCCAGGGCGACATGCAGTACTTCGGCGAGAACCCGCCGGCCGGCGCGCCGCTCCGTTACGCCCTCAAGACCAAAGCCGACAGCGCCCGGCTGGTGATCAAGGACGCCGCGGGCAACCCGATTCGCGAGCTCAAGGGCGACGCGATGAAGGAGGGGCTCGCCGCGGGCTTGAACCAGGTGATCTGGGACCTGCAGATCGAGCCGATCCCGGCCCCCAAGGGAAGCCCGCCTCCGCAGAACCCGTTCGGCGGACCATCCGGTCCCGCGGAGACGGCCGGTCCCATGGTGCTGCCGGGGGACTTCCGCGTCGCCCTGGTCGTCAACGGGAAGGAGGCCGCCACCACGACCCTCAGCGTCCGCGGCGATCCCGCCATCGTGATCTCCGACCTCGACCGGCAGCGGCGCTACGACCTGCTCAAGGAAGGCCAGCGGCTCCAGGCCAGGCTGACCGAGGCGAACAATGCCGTGCGGACCGCGAACACGCAGCTCAACCAGATGAAGGCCGCGCTGGCCGATTCGACCACCGTGCCCGCCGCGATCAAGGCGACCTACGACAGCCTGGTGAAGGACCTGGGGCCGCTCAAGAAAAAGTTCTTCATCCGCGACGAGGGCGATGAATCGTTCGACTTCTCGGAATTCCGCCAGGTCATCACGTTCAAGCTGGGCGGAGTCGTGGGGGGAGTCGGTGGGGCCACCATGCCGCCGACCGAAACCGACCTGGCGCAGTGGGCCGAGCTGAAGACCGAAGTCCCCGAGATCATCGATCAGGTCAACGCCTTCGTGGCCCGGCTCAAGCCTTTCTATCAGCGTCTCGCCGAGCAGGGGATCTACCCCGCACTGCCGAAGGTGATCCAGAAGCCGGACTAGCCCGGCTTGCGTTCCGGGGATTTTTCCCGTACATCGAGCGGAGGCCGGATCAGGAGGGGGCCGTCGGCATGACGGTCCCCTCCCCCGTTCTGCGCATAGCCAGGCGTCGCGGTACTCCCTCCAAAAAGGAAGCCATCATGCGGGGCAGGATTCTGCAGTACAACGGCAATGACGGCACCGGAGTGGTCGTCGCCGACGGCCAGCAATACAAGTTCGCCCTCTCGGCGTGGAAGGCCGACACGGCGCCCGCGGTCGGCAAGACCGTCGACGTCGTGCTGGCCGACGGACAAGTCCAATCGGTCACCCTGGTGCCGGACGACGTGCTGATGCGCGAGAAGACCGCGGAGCTGACCAGCAAGCTGAGCGGCATGGTGGGGGCCGCCGGCGGCGCCGGCGGGATCGGCGGGGTGCTGCTCAGCAAGTACGGCAAGCCGATTCTGATCGGCTTCGCCGTCTACTTCATCGCGACGCTGTTCCTGCCCGCGATCAACGCACCCATGATCGGCAACGCGAGCCTCTACAAGCTGGCGGGCCTGCAGGCGACCCTGGGCGGCGGGGGCGGGCTCAAGCTGCTGCTGATCGTGTCCTACCTGGCCGTCGCGGTCCCCTTCTTCTGGCCCGACAAGAAGGCCTGGCTGCTGTTGCTGCTCCCGCTCCTTGCGATGATCTGGGGGCCCATTACCAACCGCAACGGCATCGGCGGCGGCTCGCTGGGCGACGTCATCGGCATGCTGGGCGTGGGCTACTGGCTGGGCCTGATCGCCGCCGTGGTGGTCGCCCTGGCGGCGTTCAAGAAGTTCAGCACGACGGCCTAGCGGTCCTTTTTCAGCTCCACGACGATGACCTCGATGGGACGGGTCGTCTCGTTGACGTCGGCGTGGAGCTGGCCCGGCGGGTCGGCGTCGAGCCAGTAGGCCTTGCCGCTCTCCCAGTTGTAGGTATTCAGGGTCTTGCCGGTCGAGTCCACTACCTTGAGCTGACCGTCGGTAAGCGCGATCAGCGCCCGCCCATGCTCGTGGCGGTGCAGCACCAGCGGCTGCCTGGGCTGGATAATCGACTTCCATACCCGCACCTGATCGTTCTCGAACTGCGGCTCCCGGCGGGTCCGGGCCTCCTGCTGGGCCCATATCAGCCCGGCTCCCGCGGCGAAGCAGAGGCCGGAAGCGAGCAGCGTTCCTCGCAGCGATTTCATGGTGTGATCTCCTTTACCACGCGATCCCGTAGTCCTCGCCGTGATGGCTGGACCCGCCCCACATGGTGCCGTGCTTGCGGTCGAACAGAATCGCGTTGATGGGACCGGAGGTCCGTTGCTCGAATTCCAGCGTGTACCCCATGCGCCGCAGGTCGGCGCGCACCCACTCCGGCATGGCGTCGGCCAGCAGCATCCGGCCCGGGCGCGTCTCGTGGGCGCCGAACGAGGAGCGCATCTGGTAGGAGTTCATGTTGGGCGCCTCCACTGCCTGCTGGGGCGTCATGCCGAATTCCACCACGTTGAGGAAGAACTGCAGCAGGTTCTGATCCTGGCTGTCTCCCCCCTGCACCGCGAAGGCGAGATAGGGCAGGCCCTCTTTCAGAGCCAGGGTCGGCGTGAGGGTAACCCGCGGCCGCCGGCCCGGCTCCAGCACGTTGAAGGGCCCGTCGGCCGCGTCGAGCACGAAGCTCTGCATCCGCTGACTCAAGCCGACGCCGGTGCGGCCGGCGATTACCGCGGGGACCCAGCCGCCGCTCGGCGTAATGGAAACCACCCAGCCGGCCTCATCCGCGGCTTCTATCGAGGTGGTGCCCCGGTTGAACACTTCCGTGAGCTGCTCGGGCGGAATGGGCTCGCCGCTCGAGGCGGGTGAGCCGGTCGTGCTCCACTTGGCAAGGATGTCCTTGAACGGATTGGTGCCTGCCTGGAAGGGATAGGGGTCGCCGGGCTTCACGGTCGGGTCATTCTTGTCCCAGTCGATCTGTCCGAACCGCTGCTTGGCGTACGCCTTGGAGAGCAGGCCCTGCACCGGCTCCTCGGGAGGGAAGGCGGGATCGCCGTAGTAGAAATCGCGATCCGCGTAGGCCAGGTTCATGGTCTGATACAGCGCGTGGATGTACCGGGTGCTGTTGTAGCCCATGCCCTTGACGTCGGCATTTTCCAGAATGTTGAGCGCCTGGAGCAGCACCGGCCCTTGCTGCCAGATGGGCAGCTTGTACACCTCGATGCCGCGGTAGTTGGTCGAGAGCGGCTCCTCGATCTTGACCTTCCAGTTGGCCAGATCCTGCAGGGTGATGAGTCCCCCTTCCTCCTGCACGCCGCGCACCAGCTCCTGGGCGATGTCGCCCTTATAGAAGCGATCGTAGGCGGCATAGATCGCTTCCTTGCGACTCTTGCCCGCCTTGAGTGCCTGCTGCTCCGCCTCCACCAGCTTGCGCAGCGTGGCGGCCAGGTCGGCCTGGCGAAAGATCTCCCCCGCAGCGGGGGCCTCGCGGGCTTCGCCCAGATGGGGCAGGAACACCGCGGTGGAGTATTTCCACTGCTTGATGTGCGCCTTGTTGTTCTCGATCGAATTCGCGGTCTGGGCCTCCATGGCGTAGCCGTCCGCCATCTGGATGGCCGGCCCCAGCACCTGCTTCAGCGACAGCGTGCCGTATTCGGCCAGCATGGTGAGCAACCCACCCGGCGTGCCGGGAGTGACCGCGGCCAGCGGGCCGTATTCCGGCGGATAGCGCATCCCTTTGGCGCGGTAGAATGCCGGGGTCGCGCCGGTAGGAGCCACGCCGAGGGCGTTGATCCCGATCACCTTCTTGAGGCCGGGGTGATAGATGAGCGCCTGGGTTTCCCCGCCCCAGGACAGCACGTCCCACATGGTGGTCACCGCGGCGAGCATCGCGCAGGCGGCGTCCACGGCGTTGCCACCCTGCTGGAAGATCATGGAGCCGGCGGTTGCGCCAAGCGGCTTTCCGGTGATCGCCATCCAGTGACGGCCGTGGAGAGGCGGCTTGGCGGTGCGTTGGGCGGTGGCGTCGTGAATCGGGGGCATGGAGAGGGCGGCGAGGGTGAGCAGCAATCGGCGCATGGGGACTCCCGGCGGAGCGCGTCCGGGGAATCTAGCGATTCAAGGGGAAGAGGCGACACTTTGGAGCAACCCTCCCCGTAGTTGGGGCATCCAATAGCGACCCCAACCAAGCCCTCGAGGTCCGGAGCCCGATGTCCAACCTGAAGCTGGCGTTCCGCGCCCTGATTAAGACCCCGTTCGTCACCACCGTCGCGGTGGTCTCCCTGGCGCTCGGGATCGGCGCGAATGCCGCCATCTTTTCACTCTTCGATCAGCTCCTCCTGCAGCCACTGCCGGTACCGGCCCCGGATCAGCTCGTCAATCTGGCAGCGCCCGGCCCCAATCCCGGCGCCCAGTCCTGCGGGATAGCGGGCGGCTGCGACGCGGTGTTCAGCTATCCCATGTTCCGCGATCTGGAGCGGGCGCAGCAGTCGTTCACGGGCATCGCGGCGCACGTGGTATTCAGCGCCAACCTGGCCCCGCGTGGTCAGACTCCGATCAACGGCGTCGGCGTGGAGGTCTCCGGCTCCTACTTCCCGGTGCTGGGGCTTACTCCGGCCGTCGGCCGCCTGCTGACCCCCGCCGACGATCAGATCCTCGGAGGCCATCCCGTCGCCGTGCTGGCCTACGATTACTGGGCGACCCGGCTGGGCTCGGACCCGCAGGTGGTCAACCAGATCATCATCGTCAACGGCCGGCCGCTCACCATCGTCGGCGTGGCGCCGCGGGGCTTCAGCGGCACCACGCTGGGCGTGCAGCCGAAGGTGTTCGTGCCCCTCTCGATGCGCGGGGTGATGTATGCGGGCTGGCAAGGGTTCGAGAACCGGCGCAGCTACTGGGCCTATGTGTTCGCGCGGCTCAAGCCCGGGGTGTCGCTGGAGCAGGCCACCACCGCGATCAACGGCGTTTACCATCCGATCATCAGCGAAGTGGAAGCGCCGCTGCAGAAGGGCATGAGCGAGCAGACCCTGCAACGCTTCAAGGCCAAGGCGATCATCCTGGCGGATGGGCGGCGGGGCCAGAGCTCGGTGCACAAGGAATCCCGCACTCCGATGCTGCTGCTGTTCGCGCTCACGGCCCTGGTGCTGCTGATCGCCTGCGCCAACATCGCCAACCTGCTGTTGGCCCGCGGGGCCAACCGCGCCATGGAGATGGCCGTGCGGCTCTCGCTCGGCGCCAGCCGCAGTCGGGTGGTAACCCAACTCCTGGTCGAGTCGTGCATCCTGGCGGCGCTGGGGGGAGCGGCGAGCCTGCTGGTGGCGCGGTGGACCCTCTCGGGCATCGGGGCCATCCTGCCCGCCGGGCAGGCCGCGATGGTGCATCTCGGGCTCCAGACGCCGATGCTGGTCTTCACCGCGCTGGTCTCCCTGGGAACGGGGATGGTGTTTGGCATGTTCCCCGCCCTGCACAGCACCCGTCCCGATCTGGTCACCACGATTCGCTCTAATGCCGGCCAGCTCACCGGCGCGCGCACCGCGGCGCGCTTCCGCAACGGGCTGGTCACCGCCCAGATCGCCCTGTCCATGGCGCTGCTGGTTTCGGCGGGCCTCTTCATCAAGAGCCTGCTCAACGTCACCCGGGTGGATCTGGGACTCAATCCCGAGCGCGTCATCACCTTCACCCTCTCACCCCAGCTCAACGGCTACAGCGACGCGCGCTCCCACGTCCTCTTCCAGCGCGCCGAAGAGGAGCTGCGCGGGCTTCCGGGAGTCACGGCGGTCTCGGCCGACCGGGTGGGCGTGCTCGCGGGTAACAACTGGGGCAACGACGTCTCGGTCGAGGGCTTCAAAAAGGGGCCGGACACCGACGCCAACTCGAGCTTCAACGAGGTGGGTCCGGGGTTCTTCCACACGCTCGGCATTCCGCTGCTCGCCGGGCGCGAGTTCACCGCAGCCGACGCGGTGGGGGCGCCCAAGGTGGCGGTCGTGAACGAAGCCTTCGCGAAGAAGTTCGGGCTGGGGCGCGCGCCGGTGGGCAAACGCATGTCCATCGGCGGCGATCAGCTCGACATCGAGATCGTCGGCCTGGTCAAGGACGCCAAGTACAGCGAGGTCAAGGACGCGATCCCGTCGGTGTTCTTCACGCCCTATCTGCAGGACAGTACCGTCGGCGCGATGAACTTCTACCTGCGGACCCAGCAAGACCCCGAGCCGCTCATGCGCCCCGTCACGGCACTGATCGGGAAGCTCGACGCTGCCCTGCCGGTCGAGGACCTCAAGACGCTGCCGCAGCAGGTCAAGGAGCGGGTCTTCCTGGACCGCATGATCAGCACCCTGTCGGCGGCGTTCGCGGCGCTGGCGACCCTGCTGGCGGCGGTGGGACTCTACGGGGTACTGGCCTACACGGTAGCGCAGCGCACCCGGGAAATCGGGGTGCGGATGGCGCTCGGCGCCGATGCCCTGCGAGTGCGTCGCATGGTGATTCGGCAGGTCGGGAAGATGGCGCTGATCGGCGGAGTCCTGGGGATCGGGGCGGCACTTGCGCTGGGCAAGGCGGCCGGTTCCCTGCTGTTCGGGCTCAAGGGCAGCGACCCCTCGGTGATGCTCATCGCCGCGGCGATACTCGGCTCCGTGGCGTTCGGTGCGGGGTATTTGCCCGCGTTGCGCGCGTCGCGGGTGCAGCCGATGCAGGCGCTTCGCTACGAATAGCACCCGGGGTTTTGCGATCGGGGTGGACAACTACCGCGCAGGAGCGACATTGGAAGGGTTACCCAATCGTCACCCTTCGGAGGTTCGTCGCATGAGATTCCAGGCGCTTGCCCTGGCCGCCGCCGTGATGCTGCTCGCCGTCCAGCCGCTGAGCGGTCAGATGCCTGACGGCTCCGCGAATCGGGCGGCGATCGAGCGCCTGGCTTTCATGGTCGGCCGCTGGCGCGGGGAGGCCTGGATGCAACGCGGGCCGGAGCGAGTGCAGACCATCATGACCGAGACCGTGGAGGCAAAGCTCGGCGGTACGGTCCTTCAGGTCGAGGGCCAGGGAATCGCAACCGGGTCCGGCGGAGCCGCGCCTCGAGTGGTGCATCATGCGCTGGCGGTGGTTTCCTTCGATGCGCAGACCTCGGCGTATGGGCTGCGGTCGTATGTCGCCAGCGGACAATTCGGCGACTTCGTCCTGACCCTGGTGCCCGGAGGCGTCAGCTGGTCTCGCGAGGTTCCCGGCGGGCGGATTCGGAATACGGCGCAGATCGCCAACGGCGAATGGCGGGAGGTCGGCGAGTTCTCCCGTGATGGCACGACCTGGACGCAGATCATGGAGATGCGCCTGCGCCGGGACCCGTGACTCCCCCAGGCCGCCCCATGGACGCATTACCCCGTCGATCCTGGGTTCCCGCAGCCCTCCTGGTCGGAGCGGCCTACTTCCTCATCGGCCGGCTGTTTGCCGCACCCACGCACGTCCAGGCGTGGCGACTCGCAGCCTGGGCGGTCAGCGGCGCCGCGTTCGCGACGCACATCGCGTACGAGCACTTTCGCCTGCGCCATGCACCCCTTTCCACGGCGGCGCACGCAGCGCTCGCTGTCGCCCTTGGCGCGCTCACGCTCGCGGTCGCCGGGGCACTCCATTCCCTGTCGACCGCGCCTGGACTACGGCTCTCGTGGCTGCTCGCTTTCGTGGCCTGGCCGGTCTTCACCGCCGTTCCGGCGTTTGTGGTTGCCTGGGTCAGCGCGGCCGTGCTGCGGCGCCTTTCGGGCGCGGCCGCGCCGAGCGTGGAGCGTTGATGCGGAAATGACGCGCTCCTCCCCACGAAAAGGGCCTGAACCTGCTACTGATTGACCTTCGGCACCCTCGCGTCGCGTCACGCAAGGCCAGGCGCACAATCCGTGAGGGCTCCGCCGTGCTCTATGCGGTCGGCGGACTCAGTCTCCTCACTTGGATCGCCGTCACCTTCTGGCTGGCCGCGCAGCTCGGTTTCGATCAGCTGGCCGTCGCGCTCATGGCGAGCGGCGTCGGTTATGCGGTCCTCTCGCTCTGGCGCCCTGCCTGGTATTGGGACAGCCTTGGGATTTGGAGCCTGAGGAAGCAACTGGGAGATCGCGGGGTGCTCGTCATCTCATTGCTCCTCTGCGGCTTCCTGAGCGCTACAGGCATTCATCGGCAAGGGCGAGTCCAGCAGGCCCGGACCCAATGCGCCACGCTGCTCGCGGCAACTCGGTCGGGCGCGCCCCGCGCCGCGGTCTATGACCATCGAGTTCAGCTGGGGCCAACGGAATGGTTGCGAGGGAGGAAGCAGGTGGTGTCCTGCAAGGACATCCTCAGCCGAGAGCCGTTCTGATCCTTGTCCATATGCCCGTCACCCCGAGGAAATACTGCAATCCGCGGGGCTGCGCATCTGCTCACCAGGTGAGGCGAACGCCGAATTGCTCGGTAGTGACGACCGGTAGCACGCGACGGCGGCTTCTGAATGCGGTGTTCCATTTCTCAAACGGAGTTCCGAGCAGCAGTCCGACGGTTCCGCCCGCCAGTCCGCCTAGGACACCGAGAATCAGGGCATGGTCGAATCGCTCGGCCTTCGTGAACCTGGAGCTGCTGCCCAGGCCGACATTCAACTGGGTTATCGCCGCCCCGGTAATGGCACCCCCGACCAGCCCGATGCCGGCGCCGATGCCGGCGCCCAAGCCCGCTGCAGTCCCTCGCCGCCACACTTGTTCCACCTCCTCCACCTGATACTGGACTGCGCTGTGCTCCGGGCCGACGCGCCCGATCAGCAGGGCACTCTCGACGGCAGGTCGTTGCAGCTCGACGACGAGTCCGGAGGCAAGCCGAACCCGGATTCGGGAGCGCCCGGCGATCGACTTCGCCAAGCCGACGCCGCGCGGCTCACTCTGGGCGATCTCCTGCGCTGCAGCCGCGCCGGCGCCGGCGCCGGCCACGGAAATGACGAACAAGACCTGCACGTAAGTGCTTCGCATGGACCGGCCCAGTCGAGGGTGCGGATGACGGTACGGACAAGCGTCAAGCGCCCGTCAAGACGAAGCGGATGCGTCGCGCTATCTTTGGCCGGCAGCCTCCCGCGGGGCTGGAAGCGCCGAGCAGGAGAGGAGCAACGGACGTCGTGAATAGCCTTGCGCAAGCTGGGCCACACGCTCGGCTGGTCAGCCGCCTGCAGCGCCTGACTCCGGACGCTGAGCGCCGCTGGGGGTCATTGACGCCGGCCGAAATGCTCTGCCACCTCGGCGATGCCTGCGATTCGGTTCTCGGGATCCGGATTCCTCCGGGGCCGCCTCCGTCCGGGGTAGCCAAGCCCGTTCTGAAGTGGCTGATCCTGTACTCCCCGATGCCTTGGCCGAAGGGTGCCAAGACGCGCCCGGGGGTGGATCCGCACCGGGATGGTACGCGCCCGGGCGAATTCGAGCGGGACCGGGCCCGCGTCATCGATGGCCTGGCCGCGCTGGCCGCGGCGCCGGCCGAGCATCTCGCTGCCGCGCATTTCATGGTCGGTCCGATGTCCCGCAAGGACTGGCATCGCTGGGCGTACAAGCACGTGGATCATCATCTGAGACAATTCGGGCTGTGACGCCTCCATGCCCGATGCCAACCCTGGAGAACGTCAGATGACGAGGGTCGACGCCCTTCTGGCGGAGTTCTCGCACGAGGCAGCAACTGCGCGGAAGCACCTGGCGCGCTTGCCCGCCGATCAGTTCGAGTGGCGGCCGCATCCGAAGTCGTTCACGGCGGGCCAGCTGGCTTCCCACATGATCGACTGCATCCGCTGGATCGAGCCGATCTTCGGCGCGGACGAGCTCGACATGGATCCGGGCAGCTACCGATCAGTTGACGCCCGGTCGGTCGAGGCGCTGCTCGAGAGCTTTGACGGCGAAGTGGCAAAGGCCAAACAGGTCATGGCGAGCTCGGCCGACACGGGGGCCACGCAACTCTGGCGGCTCAAAATGCACGGAAAGGTTTGGTTTGAGAAACCACGGGAGGCCGTGTTTCGCGACATGACGCTGAGCCACCTGGTTCATCATCGCGGTCAGTTCTCCGTCTATTTGCGGCTGCTCGAGGTGCCGGTCCCTGGCTCCTATGGCCCGACGGCGGACGATCGCAAGTAACCCTCGTCGCGGAACCCTCAATGCACTGGACACGGGCTGCGGTTCTCATCCTGGCCCTCCTTGAAGCGGGCTGGATGGCGTTCGACGGGAGCCGCGCGCTGCTGGTGGGTGATTTCGTCACCCCTCGGACCGGCCCCAATGCCGGCCAGCTGGGTCCTTGGCGGCATCTGGTCGCAGCCGTTGGTCTGAATCCGCGCGGCACGCCGATGAAAGCGATCTTCGCCCTCTACGGACTCGCGTGGCTGGCGCTCGCAATTGGATTCCTGCGCGGAACATCCTGGGGGTGGACGGCGATGCTGCTGGCCGCGATCGGTGCCCTGTGGTTTGCACCGGTGGGGACCCTCTTCAGCCTCTTGCAGATAATCCTGCTGCTCGTTTTCCGGGCCCAGCTTCGCTGAGCTCAGTCGGTACGAATCCCCAGGGGGAGGACGTCAACCTGCCGCTACTCATCGTGAAGCGATTGAAGGCAGCGCTATGTCTATCGGCGATGTCTGCCGGCTCGGCAGCCGCTCAAGCCCCGGTCGGGATCGCGCCGGACGCGTATGCGGCGGAGCTGCGCGAGATCGTCCGGCAAGCACCGCTGCTGCCGCTCGAATCAAGCCGGATCCTGGTTACGCCCCCTTCCGTCGGTTGGGAGATGGGCATGGTATCCTGGGTGGTATCAGACCGGGAAGGTTTGATCTACCTCTTCCAACGGGGCGATAAGGCCGACCCGATCGTCGTTGTGGATCGCCAGGGACAGGTTGTTCGTTCCTGGGGCAAGGGTCTGTTCAAGACGCCCCATGGCATCCGACTCGATCCCGACGGCAACGTGTGGACCACCGACGCCAAGACCTCAATCGTTACCAAGTTTACGCCTCAGGGTAAGAAGCTCCTGGAGATTTCGGTGGGCGGCGTGCCAGCCGACTGCGAGACGGCGTTCTGTGGGACGACCGATGTCGGTTTCGGGCCCAACGGGAGCGTATTTGTGGCCGACGGATACCGCAACGCGCGCATCGTGGAGTACACGGCGGACGGCCGCTTGGTACGCGAGTGGGGCGGCCCGGGGACCGGGCCAGGCGAGTTCCAGTTGCCGCATTCGATTGTCGTGGGGGAAGGCGTCGTGTACGTGGCGGATCGGGAAAACGGACGCGTTCAGCTCTTCGACCTCGAGGGCAAGTACCTTCGGGAGTGGCCGAAATATGGCAAGACCTTCTCCCTTGCCCTTGCCCCCGGCGTAGTGTGGCTGGCCACCCAGCACCGCAATGAGCCCAACTTCGCGCCCGGCTGGCTGCTCGAGGTCGATCGCCGGACAGGCAACGTGTTGGGCTATGTCAACGCGACCGCAGTGCACGGCATGCATGCCGGTCCGAGGGGTGAGCTGCTGATTGCGCCCGGACCGGAGCGGAAACCCCAGCTGCTGCGGAGCCCTGATTGAGGGAACGGGACGCGCCTCTCCCTGAGCCGCAGCGCGTCCTATCGCATCAGTCCAGCAACTCGGCGGGCACCTTGCCCCCGTTGTCGGCCAGCTTCCGGAGCACCTGCTTGTGCAGCCAGATGTTCATGGCGGCAGTGTCCTGCATGGTGCCGGTATAGCCGAGTTCCTGAGCCAGCTCCCGCCGCTCGGCCAGACTGCTGTCCATGCCCACCAGCTTCATCAGGTCGACGATGGAGGTCCGCCAGTTGAGCTTCTGCGGGTTCTTCGCAGCCATCCCTTCGAGCACCGCCTCGATATCGACCACAGCCGTTGAAGTCGCGGGGGCATTGGTGCCGACGGGGCCCGGCGGCGCAGCAGCCGGCGGAGTGGAAGCCTTTTCGCCCTGCCCGAAGATCTTGGCCATCAGTTTTCCGAAGATGCTCATGGGATACCTCTCAGCAGGAGTCGTTCGCAGCAACTCCAGAATGACGGCGACCGTGCCCACCGTGAGCACACCGCGTTGAAGCTGAGGTTGCGCTGCGCGACCATCCAGCCCGCCGGCGCATCTCCCCGGGCGACCGGGCGTCCCTTCCACCGCTCAGAGGAGACTCGATGTTTGCAGCCCGAGCTGGCTGGCCGGCGATATGGGTGGGCTTCATCCTCGCCGGGTGTGCGATAGCGCCCCCTGAAGCGCCTTCCGTGGTTCCACGGCTCAATCTCCAGCTACCCCAGCTTTCGGGCCTCGACACGGTCGTCTACCGGCGCAGCATCACCCGCGGAGGTCGGGACAGCGCCGCGGGCACCCGCACCGTGGTGCTGCGGAGGATCGAGCGGCCTGGCCGCATCCCGCTGCTCGAAGTCGAGCAG
>DATCWE010000270.1:0-2519 GCA_036566495.1 Gemmatimonadales bacterium
CGAGCTGCGAGTAATACGCCGCGTAGGCGGCTCGGTCATCGCGCGACAGGATCCTGGCCATCGCCTCCATGGCCGGGTGCCGCCGGCGACCGGCGGCGTAGTCGTCGAGCTGCTTGGTGAGGGAATACCGCGACTGCGCCGCGATGCGCGGGACGCCCGTCGCGAGATCGGCCTCCCCCCGGGCCCCGTGACAGCCGACGCAGAGCTGCGCGGCGGGTGGCCGCTGCCGAAGCGACTGCCCCGAGGGCACGACGAGCTGCGCCTGCGCCGCCGGCGGCAGCACGCCCAGCAAGCCCATCATGGCGGCGACGATCGGCGCCCTCATCGGCGGATCAGGGGGCCGGGGGACTTGAGATACTTCGTCACGATCGCATCCGCCGACCAGTAGGCCAGCGCCCCCAGCGTGTCGGTGGGGTTGTAGCACGCGTTCTGTGGATAGTTCGAGGCGCCGATCACGAACAGGTTGGACACGTCCCAGCTCTGCAGATACCGGTTGACAACGCTGGTCGATGGATCGGTCCCCATGATGGTGCCGCCGCTGTTGTGCGTCGTCTGGTATTCCGTGATGTCGTACGGACCCTTGCGGGGGGACCCGGCGACCAGCCGGCCGCCCATGGCCTCACCGATCTCGATGGCCTTCCGGGTGACGTAGGCGGACATCTTGATGTCGTTCTCCGGAAAATCGAAGGTCATGCGCAGCAGCGGCTGACCCCACGCGTCCTTGTACGTCGGATCGAGGTCGAGGTAGTTCTGGCGCGTCGCCACCGACCCGCCGTGAACGTTGATCGTGGAGGTATGGTTGTAGTGGCGCACCACCGCCTTCTTCCACGCCGCGCCCCACGCGGGCGTGCCGGGCGGCACCGGATGGAACCCGATGGGACGGCCGTTCGTCATGATCTCCCCGATGTAGGCGCCGCCGATGAACCCGAGCGGGCCATGATCGAAGTTGTCTGACGCGAAGTCCGAGATGACGGTGCCGTTGGCGCCGGAGCGCATGAACGGATTGATGTTGACGCTCTCGTCGTAGAAGACCTGGGGGTAGCTCATCGTCTGGTACGCGTAGTTGCTTCCCACGACTCCCCGACCGGTGGTGGGGTCGTAGGGCCGCCCGATCTGCGAGAGCAGCAGCAAGCGCACGTTGTTCAGTGCGTAGGCCCCGAGGATGACCAGTCGCGCCCGCTGCTCCACTTCCTGTCCCTGCGCGTCGACGTACGTGACCCCCGTCGCCACCGTCCGACTCTGGTCGACGTTGATCCGCAGCACGCGACAGCCCGTGCGCAGCTCGAAGTTGCGGTCGTTCAGGAGCACCGGAAGCAGCACCGTCTGGGGAGACGACTTGGCGAAATGCTCGCAGGCGAAGCGCTCGCAGTACCCGCAGAACGTGCACGTCCGGAGGCTGAGTCCCTCGGGGTTGGTGTACGGCTGGCTGAGGTTGCACGAGGGCTGCGGGTACGGGTGGTACCCGAGGTCTTCGGCGGCCTTGCGGAAGATGGCCGAGCCGTACGGCTCCTTCTGCGGAGGAGTGGGATACTCGCGCGAGCGCGGGTCTTCGAAGACGTTGCCCCCCGGAATCTTCCGGCCGTTGAGGTTGCCGGCCTTGCCACTCACTCCCAGCAGGTACTCGAACCGATCGAAGTGGGGCTCCAGCTCCGCGGCGCTCACGCCCCAGTCCCGGATGGTGACATCGGCCGGAATGAATCCTCGCCCATAGCGCTCGACGAGACGGCTTCGCTGTCGAAAATCGTCCTCCTGGTAGCGGAACGTCTGGCCGTTCCAGTGCACCAGCGACCCGCCGAGCCCGGTTCCCGGCAGAAAGCTCGCCCAGCGGCGCATGGGCAAGGCGGTGTCGCGCACCGTGTGCCGGAACGTGAGCGTCTCCTGGGCGGTGTCCTGCATCAGCTCCAGGCGCGTCGCGTAGCGCAGCTCGTCGTGCATCTTTGGCCCCTGGAAATCCGGAACCGTATCGCGCGGCCGACCGCGTTCCAGACCGACCACGGTGAGGCCCGCCCGCGTCAGCTCGCGGCCGAGCACCGTGCCGACGAGCCCGACCCCGATCAGGACCGCGTCGACCTCACGGCGCGTCGTGGTCATGCTCAGTTCCGCTTCGGAGCCGGCTCGGGGTGCGCGTGGTCGCCGGCGCTCTGCGCCAGGCTCATGGGCGGAGGCTTGAACGCGATGCCGTGCTGGTCGACGAGCTCGTAGTAGTTGGCGTACGCTCCCGGAAAGCCGATGAGCTTCCAGCCCACCATGTCCTTGTTGCCGCCGTGGACCGGATCGGAGAAGAACCCCTCGATCGTCATCTCCAGCAGCGACCCGAAGAAGATGTTCGAGGGCACCCCGCCCAGGTCCTTCGACTCGCGCTCGAGGGTTCGCAGATACGCGTCCTGATCCTCGGCCGGCAGCTTGGCGAAGCTGCCTCGATTCGTCGCGCGAAGGTCCTCGATGATCGCCCGCATGGCGGCTCGGAACAGCTCGGCCGGGGTGAACCGCAGCTGGTACCCCTGCTCGGGCTTGCCGGG
>DATCWE010000326.1:0-2615 GCA_036566495.1 Gemmatimonadales bacterium
AAATCGACGGTGAGGTCGTTGCCGCGAATCGTCACCGCGGCCGAGTCGAGCGGGAGCGGTGCGGCAAGCCGGTAAAGCTTCGGCACCACCCGCGTGGAACGCGTGATGACGAGTCCCGCGCGCAGCTCGATGGATCGGTCCGCGCTTTGCGCCGGCAGCGGGAGTGGCAGCAGCAGCAGGAGGAGAACGAACGCGGGCTTCAAGTATCCCGCGCGGCTACGGATAGAGCCGGTGGATCTGCCGCGGGAACGCGATCGCCTCCCGAATGTGCGGAATCCCGCAGATCCACGCCACGGTGCGCTCGACTCCCAGACCGAATCCGGAATGTACGAAGGTGCCGTACTTGCGCAGGTCCAGGTACCAGCCGTACCCGGCGGGGTCGAGGCCCTGTGCCTCGATGCGCTCGAGCAGCCGGTCGTGGTCATCCTCGCGTTGCGAGCCCCCGATGATTTCGCCGTAGCCCTCGGGCGCCAGACAATCGTTGTTGAGCACCGTGCGCGGATCGGCCGGGTTCTCCTTCATGTAGAAGGCCTTGACCTCCTTGGGGTAGTTGCAGACGAAGACCGGCTGCTCCGAGTCCGCGGACAGCCTGGTTTCGTCGTCGGCGCCCAGATCCTGCCCCCAGGTGATGTCGCTGCCCAGTGCGTTGAGCTTGGGGATGGCCTCGCTGTAGCTGATCCGCGGGAACGGAGGCCGGATGCTCTCCAGCCGGGCGATATCGCGTTCCAGCTCCTTGAGCGGCTCCGCACAGCGCTCCAGCGCCCGCGCCACGATGAAGCTGACGAATTCCTCCTGCAGGCGCATGTTGGCGTCGGAGTCGTTGAAGGCGACCTCGGGCTCGACCATCCAGAACTCGGTCAGGTGGCGCCGGGTCTTCGATTTTTCCGCCCGGAAAGTCGGCCCGAAGCAGTACACCTTGCCGAGCGCCGCGGCGGCGGCCTCCACATAGAGCTGTCCCGTCTGCGCCAGGTACGCCTTGCCCAGATCGAAGTAGTCCGTCGCGAAGAGCTCGCCGGCCTGCTCCCCGATCGAGCCGGTGAGGATCGGCGTGTCGACGTGGGTGAACCCGCGCTGATCGAAGAAATCGTGGATGGCCTGGATGACGGCGTGGCGGACCTTGGCGATGGCCACTTGGCGGCGGCTGCGCAGCCAGAGGTGGCGATGCTCGAAGAGGAACTGGGTGCCGTGCTCCTTCGGGGTGATGGGATAGTCGAGCGAGGGACCCAGGATCTCGAGCTCCGTCGCCGTCAGCTCGTAGCCACCGGGCGAGCGCGGATCGGCCCGTACCTTCCCGCTCACGGCGACAGAGGTTTCCTGGGTCAGGGCCCCGAACGCCTCCCACACGGCGTCCGAGACCTCTTTCCGTGCAAAGACCGACTGCAGGTAGCCGGTCCCGTCGCGCACCACGAGAAAGGCGATCTTGCCGGAGGAGCGCGTCGTCGCGACCCAGCCGCGCACCGTAACCGCCTCGTCGACATGCCGGCCGAGCTCATTGATATAAACCGTCGCCATGGGCCAGACCACCGCATGAAGAGAGGAACTCGTCGCCGGAGAGGCGGATTGTAGCGGCCGCTCTCGAGAGGGTCAACGCTAGAGGGCAAACATTCCCACCGCGGCACCAAGCATACAGAGGATAGTGAGCAGCACGATCCCCCGGGCCAGCAGCGAGCTGGGCTGCTGGGCCATGACTTTCGCGTCGCTGGCCACCAGCAGCACCCCCGCCAGCAGGAACGGGGCGAGCAGGCCGTTGATGACGGCGGACCAGTAGAGCGCCCCGATCGGATCCAGATTGAAGAAATCCATCGCGATACCGCCCGCCGTGGCGAGCAGCACGACGGCGTAGAACGCAGGCGCCTGGCGGAACTGCAGATCGAGTCCGTCCTTCCAGCGGAAGGATTCCGCCAGCGCATACGCCGCCGAGCCCGACAAGGTCGGCACGGCGAGTAATCCCACCCCCACGATGGCCAGCGCGTAGAGGCCGGACGCGAAGCGGCCGGCGATCGGCTCCAGCGCCGCCGTCGCTTCCTTGGAGGTGGTGATCCCGGTGATCCCGTGCGCATGCAGGGTCACGGCGGCGGTGAGCACGATGAAGAACATCACCAGATTGGACATCAGGGTGCCCGCGATCACGTCGACCCGCCGCCGCCGCAGCTCCAGGTAGCTCGCCCCCTGTCTCGATTGGACCGTGTCGCGGCCGATCGCCCGCTCCTCTTCGACTTCCTGGGAGGCCTGCCAGAAGAAGAGATAGGGACTGATCGTGGTGCCCAGGATCGCCACGAGGGTGCTCCACATGCGTGAGCCGCGCGGCAGGCTGGGCAGGACCGTGGCACGCAGCACTTCGTGCCAGTCCGGTCCGACGTACAGGGCGCACGCCACGTAGGCAAACAAGGAAAGCGTCAGCCACTTGAGCGCCTGGGCCAGCACGGCATACCGCAGCCTGACCGTGGCCCAGGCGATGCCCCCGCCGAAGATCAGCACCCAGAGGTGCGAGTTGATGCCGGTGAAAAGCTCGGCGGCATCCGCCATGGCGGAGAGGTCCGCGCCGATATTCATGGTGTTGGCCGCCAGGAGTCCCACCGCCCCGGCCAGCAGCAGCCCGTTGGGAAGCCGCTGCC
>DATCWE010000102.1:0-4460 GCA_036566495.1 Gemmatimonadales bacterium
CCAGCACGGTGGAGGTCGCGTAGGCGGTGGTGCCGAAGCTGTAGCCCAGCAGCTTGGTGAAGACGAGCTCGTAGCCTAACCCGGCAACGCCCGACAGAAAGAACAAGAGGAGCAGCGGCCGCAGCAGCGGATGAACTCGGACGAAGGGCGGCACCCGGCGCTCTACGAGTGAGGTGCGATCACGGGGTCGACGCGGCGGTAAATCAGCCCGGCCCGCGAGCGACGCAACAGCCGATAGTGGGTCGCCACCAGATCGCGCAGATAGGGGTAGCCGGCCATCGGGTAACGCGGCAGCGGGCGCGCCGCGTCGGTATCGACGATGTACAGCGGCGGGTGCGCGGCGAAGTCTCTGGCCAGATTGTCCCAGGCGCCGGGGAGGATCCGGTTCGAGGTGTCGAACGAGGGATCCCAGGACCGGGGACTGCCGAAGACATATCCCGTGAGCGGGAAGCTCGTGATGTAGCGCGAGGCCGGCCGGCGCCGCGCCTCCAGATAGAGATCGGCAGCCTGCCCCCAGACGAAAATGCGGTCCTGCGGCGTGGAGTTGGCCTGCAGGAATTCCCCCAGCGATTCCGCGTTCCGGTTGCGCTGCAAGCGGAGCGGGTGGATCACCGTGAGCGCCAGCGCGGTGACGGCGACCGCCCCCAGCAATTCGCGCCGCCGCGGCATCCGGTCGAAGCCGGCCAGGCCGGGTGCCGCGAGCAGGGCGAGCGGGGGGATGAGCTGGATGTAGTAGTGGGGATAGAAGCGACCACCCGCCGCGACGCCGACCGCCGACACGGCGAGCCAGAGGACCAGGGCGAGCAGCTCCGCCCGCTTCCCCGACCAGGCGGCGGGCGCGCTGGAGCGGGTCTGGCGTACGGCCCGCGCGCCGGCGATCAGCAGCGGCGCGCAGATGGCGATGAACGCCAACGAATAGCCGGTCGCATTGCCCAGATTGAAGTAGGGATCGGAATGATCACCGATGGTCCAGTAGAGGGCCTCGGCGAGGATACCTTGGGCACGCAAGACCAGCAGCACGCCGCCCAGGGTCGCGAAGAACCCGAGCGTCAGCAGGGATGCATGCAGCAGAGCCTCCCGGGGCCGGAGTCCCCGGCTCTTCCGGTAGGCGGGCAGCAGGAGATAGACGCCGAACGGCACCGCCGCGATGGCGGCCGGCTGCTTGAGCAGAAAAGCGAGCGCGAAGAGGACGCCGGCCGCGAGCAGCTCGGGCCGGGTGCGCGAGGCCGAGCGTCGTAGCGTGAGGAAAGCACCCCAGGCCAGCGGCAGATTCATCAGCACTTCGCCGTTGAGCGCCAGGGTCTGACCCGGCCACCAGGGCTGATAGACGCCATAGAGCAGCGCGGCGATGAGTCCGGCGGTGGCGCCGAAGAGCGCGCGGCCGATCGCGTAGAGGCCGGCCATCGTGAGCAGGACCCAAAGCAGGGCGGCGAGATGCAGCCCGGCCCAGTTGTACTTGCCCACCACCCGATAGATGGCGGCATAGGTCCAAAAGAGGGCGGGGGGTTTGCGCTCGATGGCGTCGCGGTAAGGCTTCCCGCCGTCGAGCATTTCGTGGGCGACGACCGAGTACACTCGCTCGTCGTCCACGGCGCGCGGATGGACGAGCAGGGGGAGACGGCTGACGGCCGTCAGGAGCACGAGCCACAACGCCCAGGCCCGCAGCCGCGAGGGCGGCAGCTCCGGCAAGCTGCCCCCCGGGCCCGGCTCGACCTCGCTGAGCGGCAACGGCTCGGCTTACCTCATCCCGTGAGGCGCAGCTCGCCCGCCGCCGCCGCGATCGTCTCGGGCTGGGGCGGCGGCTCTCTCGGGATCTGCCGCGGGTAGCTCGCCGCCAGCGGAGAGTGCTTGAACAGGTTGGCGCGGAGGCAGTAGTTGGACCAGACCCGGTTCCACAGGAAGGCGTGCCAGGCGGCGTCGGGCGAAACCTCGTGGTAGGTGCGCCAGTAAAGCTCCGCGACGTGCTCGGGACGGAAGTATTGCAGCACCTGGAAGTAGCGCTTCATGAGGCCCGCGCCGCTCACGTTGAGCATGCGGGTCACCGGGAAGGCCAGCGTGTATTTCTCCCAGTCGGCGGGATAGTCCTTGAACAGAATGCGGCCTTCCTGGTCGTAGCGCACGTAGTCCCGCGTACCGGGGAGCGGGGTCAGGATGGTGAGGTTTACGCCATCCAGATGGACCCGCTCGGCGAAATCGGGGATCTCGGTCGCGATGGTGTCCATGTTCTGGCTGTCGATGCCCATGATGAACGAGCCCACGACGCCGATCCCGTGGCGGTGGATCCGGCCGATGTTGTCCTCGTAGTAACTGGTGCCCCGCTTCTGCGACTTGCCGTCCTTGCGGATCAGCTGGAGGGAAGCGGTATCGGTGCTCTCCAACCCGATGAAGACCCCCGCGCAGCCCGCGGCGCGGGCCAGCTCGAGCATCTCGTCGTCATCGCCGAAGTTGATGGTGACCTGGGTGATCCAGCGCTTGCCGAGGTCGGCCGCGATCATCGCCCGAAACAGGTCGAGGCAGCGCTCCTTGGCCTTCCTGGAGAAGCCGTTGAGGTCGTCGTCCACGAAGATGATGTCGCGGTGCGGGATGGCGCGCACCTCCGCCACCACGTCGTTGACCTCGCGCATCCGGAAGATATTCCCGTTGAACACGGTGACCGAGCAGAACGAGCAGTCCATCGGGCAGCCGCGCGTGGTCTGCGCGGAGACGTACTCGTAATGGTATTTCTTGAAAATGCTGCGATCCGGCCAGGTATGCTGTTCGGGGGGAAGATTCTTGCCGGCGTAGGTCTTCTGCAGCGTGCCGGCCTCGACATCGGCCACCAGGTCCGCCCAGCCCGACTCGCACTCGCCCATGTAGATGGCGTCGCAATACTGGATGGCCTCGGTGGGAACCAGCGAGGCATGGATGCCACCGAGGACGACTGGCACTCCGCGGTTCCGGAAATGCGTCGCGATCTCGTACGCGCGGGTGACCTGGGTGGTAAACGCGGTGATCCCCACCAGGTCGGCCTTCAGGTTGGAATAGTCGACCAGGCCGTCGCACTGCTCGTCGATCAGCTCCACATCCCAGTGCTTCGGGGTGACCGCCGCGACGTACGCCAGCGCGAGCGGCTCCCAGAGGTAGTCGCCGTACAACGAGACCCGGTTTCGCGGGTTAATGAGCAGCAGCTTCTTGGGCGACACCTGACCCTCCTTCCATGAGCACGCCGGCTTGCTTCCCGACGGCTGCGAGAATCTCCAGCGCCTGATCGATCTGGGCGGGAGTGTGGGCGGATGAATAGCTGGTGCGCAACAGGCATTGGCCCTTCGGGCAGCCGGGGGGCAGCACGATATTCACGTACAGCCCGGCCTCCAACAGCGCCTGCCACATGGCGACCGTCAGCTCCTCCGGACCGATCAGAATGGGGACGATCGGCGACTCGATGGGCCCGATGCTGTAGCCCATCTGCTCGAGCCCCGCGCGCATCCGGCGGACATTGTCCCACAGGCGGGGGCGCGACACCGCGTCGCCCCGCAGCACCGCCAGGGCGGCTTTGACTCCTGCCACGGTAGCCGGCGAGGGTGAGGCGGTGAACACATAAGGCCGCGCCGCGAAGTGGAGGACCCGCAGCTCCGGATGATCCGAGACGGCGAAGCCACCGACCGCGGCGAGCGCCTTGGAAAAGGTGCCGACCACGAAATCCACCTGGTCCAGCACACCCTGCGCGTCGGCGCAGCCCAGGCCGCGATCGCCGTAGACCCCGAAGGAATGGGCCTCATCAACCAGCAGATAGGCCCCGCCCGCGCGGGACGCCTCGAGGATGTCCGCCAGGGGAGCCACGTCGCCATGGATCGAGTAGAGTCCTTCCACGATGACCAGCCGGTTGGTCTGTCCCTTGGGGAGCCGGTCGAGCTTCTTGGCCAGATCGCGGGCCGAGTTGTGGCGGAAGGCCAGCACGGAAGCGCCGGAGAGCCGCGCCCCGTCGTAGATGCTGGCATGGCACGCGGCATCCAGGAGAATGGTGTCTTCGGCGTTGCAGAGCCCGGCGACCAGGCAGAGGTTGGCCTGGAAGCCCGTGGAGAAGATCATGCCATAACGCTTGCCGAAGGCCTCCGCGAAATCCCGCTCCAGCTCCTCGTGGATCCGCAGCGTGCCGTTGGCGACCCGCGAGCCGGTGCTGCCGCTGCCGAAGCGCGCGACGGCGTCCCGGGCCGCTGCCTGCACGGCGGGGTGGAAGCTCAGCCCGAAGTAGTTGTTCGAACCGAACATCAGCACCGGACGTCCGTTGAACACAACCTCGCAGGGGCCGAGCACCTCGTCGAACACGGTGTCGAAGGGGCGGCACACGGCGCCATCGAAGAGAGCCGCCCGGGCGCCTACGGCGCGCAGTTTGTCGAGGAGATCCATGTCAGGGGCGAGCCGCGCGCGACACCGGGGCCTCCGCGGCGGGCGCGACGGCCGCTGCGGGAGCGGGCCGGAAG
>DATCWE010000157.1:0-17923 GCA_036566495.1 Gemmatimonadales bacterium
CAGCCCCGCCGGGTCTTCCCGGCGGGGCTGCTGTTAGTTGACCGCTGTTAGCCGTTCGCTGCTCCTAATACCCCCGTTGCACATCCACCGCCAGCGCCGGCACCCGCCCCGCCTCGACCTCCGCCAGGCAGGCGAGAAACCCATCACCCGCCCCGGCGATGGTGGTCAAGCCCGAAATGTGAGGAGAAATGGTCACGTCCCCCCGCGCCCAGAGCGGGGAGCTCGGCGGTAAAGGCTCGGTCTCGAAGACATCCAGGGCACAGCCGGCCAGCCAACCGCGGTCGAGGGCCTCCGGCAGCACCGTCTCCTCCACCAGCGGCCCCCGCCCGACGTTGATCAGGTAGCTGCCGGAACACTCGGCGAGCCGGGCGCGATCGAGCAGGTGGAAAGTCGCTTCCGTCAGCGGGCAGGCCAGGATGAGCCAGCGGGCTCCGCGAATTCCCTCCGCGAAGCGCGTCACCGGGAAAACCGCGTGGAACGGGGTCCGCGCCGCACCGCTCCGAGACACGCCATCGACCGCGCAGCCGACGGCAAGAAATGCGCGGGCGATGCCCGACCCGACCGTCCCGGTCCCCACGACCAGCGCTCGGGTTCCTCGAATCTGCTCGGGATGCTTCGGCTGCCAGCTGTGGGCGCGCTGCTCCGCCTCGAGGAAGCGAAGACGCTGAGTCACCGCCAGGGCGCGGGTCAGGCAGTACTCGCCCATCTGAGGACCGAAGTCCTCCGCGGTACGGGTGAGCAGGGTATCGGGGTGCAGCCCGGTGCGAAAGGCAAATGCATCCACTCCCGCGCCGATGCAATGGATCCAGCGCAGCCGTTGCCAGCCCTCCACGCGCGGAACCCGGAAGCCCACCAGGACTTCGGCCCACGCCACGTCCGCCGCCGAGATTTCAGTAAGGCCGCGAGCGCGCACCTGCAGGTCTGGCCGCCTGGCCAGGAGGTAATCGCCGAGGCCCTCGTGGAGCGCGTGCGAGACCAGGAGACGCTTGGGGAACCACGGAGCCGGGCTCATGGCCGGGGAAAATAGCGGAGGCCTTGGTTGCCGGGATGCGCATCCCGGGTGTAGCGTTGGCCGCTCCGCCCCGGATCCGGCGAGATGAGCGGCACCCCGCGCGCCGTTCGCCTGCGCGTGTTGCTCGGCGCAGCGTTCCTGATGGCCACCTCGGCCATCGGACCGGGTTTTCTGACCCAGACCGTCGTTTTCACGCGAGACCTGGGCGCCAGCTTCGGGTTCGCCATCCTGCTGTCCGTGCTTTGCGATCTGGCCGCGCAACTCAGCATCTGGCGGGTCATCGTCGCCGCTCGGCTCCCGGCCCAGACGCTCGCGGACCGGGTGTTCCCGGGGCTCGGCACCCTGCTCGCGCTTCTGGTAGCAATGGGCGGGTTGGCCTTCAACATCGGCAACGTGGCCGGCGCAGGACTCGGTCTCAACGCGCTGCTCGGCATGGACGCCAGGCTCGGCGCGGCGCTGTCCGCACTGCTGGCCATCGGGATCTTCCTCTCGCGGGAGGCGGGCCGCGCCATGGACCGCTTCGCGCAGCTCATGGGCGCGCTGATGGTGCTGCTGACGGTGTACGTGGCGGTGGCGGCCGCGCCGCCGCTCGGCGAGGCGCTGCTCCGCACGGTGGCGCCGCTGCAGATCGGGGTGCTCAGTATCCTGACCATCGTCGGCGGGACGGTGGGCGGGTATATCACGTTCGCGGGCGCGCATCGGCTGCTCGACGCCGGCATCAGCGGTCCGGCCGCGGTCGGCGATGCCACACGATCCGCGGCTACCGGGATTGGCGTCGCCACGGTCATGCGGGTGATGCTCTTTCTCGGTGCGCTCGGCGTGGTGAGCCACGGGCTTGTTCTCGACCCCGCGAATCCGCCCGCTTCCATGTTCCGCCTGGCGGCGGGCGAGGCGGGATTCCGTTTCTTCGGTGCGGTCATGTGGGCGGCTTCGATCACCTCCGTCGTCGGCTCGGCGTATACCTCGGTTTCGTTCGTGCGCACGCTGCGGCCGGGCTGGGAGGCGCGCACGGTGCCGCTGATCATCGCATTCATCACGCTGTCGACGGTGATCTTCCTTCTGGTGGGACGGCCGGTCACCGTGCTCATCCTGGTGGGCGCCCTCAACGGCATGATCCTTCCCTTCGGCCTCGGCGCGATGCTGCTGGCCGCGCACCGGAAGGAGCTGATCAACGGCTACCGGCATCCCCTGTCGCTCACCATCGCCGCCGCGATCGTCGCCCTCGCGATGACGGCAGCAGGAGTGTATGTCCTGGTGACCGAAGTGCCCAAGCTGCTGTGAGAGCGAGGAGCGAACAGTGACCAGCGAAATTGTCGCGGCGCGTCGGGGCCCTCCGGTCACCCGGAAGGAGATTCTTGGCTGGGCGATGTTCGATTTCGCGAATTCGAGCTACACCACAGTCGTCATCACCGTGCTGTACTCGAAGTTCTTCGTGGGCTACATCGTCCCCGCCGGGTCGGCAGTGCGGACCTCCTACTGGTCGCTCGCGATCATCATTTCCACCCTCATCGCCCTGGTGCTCTCCCCGCTCGCGGGCGCAATCTGCGATTACAGCGGCAAGAAGAAGCGTTACCTCTTCGGTACCGCAGCGGCCTGTTCGCTGACCACCGCCGCGCTCGCGCTGGTGCAGCCCGGCGCGATCTGGTCGGCCATCGCCCTGATCGCAGTGAGCAATGCCGCCTTCATGCTCAGCGAGACGTTCTGCGGCAGCTTTCTGCCGGACATCTCCACCCCCGAGACGATGGGGAAGATCTCCGGTCTGGGGTGGGGGATCGGCTACTTCGGTGGCCTGGCCAGCATCCTGGTCGCGCTGACCTTCGTCGTGACGGCCAACCCGGCTTCCGATCCGGCGAAATACGTCCGCCAGAACCAGCTCGCCATGGTGGCGATCGGTGCCTTCTTCCTGCTGACCGCGCTTCCCACCTTTCTTCTGGTGCACAATCGGACCCCGCCGGCTCCCGGCTACGAGCGGGCGGGCGTGCTCAAGCTGTTCCGCGCGGGACTGCGCGAGTTCGGCCAGACCCTGCAAACCGCCCGGGAGAACAAGGTGCTCTTCCAGTTCCTGGGCGCCTTCATGGTGTACATGGCCGGGATCGACGCGATCGTCAAATTCGTCTCGATCTACGCCAGCGATGAAGTCCATTATTCCGATGCCGAGCTGCGCATGCTGTTCCTCGGACTGCAGCTGAGCGCGGCGGGGGGTGCGTTTCTCTTCGGTTGGCTGGAGAGCAGGATCGGCCCCAAGCAGACCGTGCTTGCCACCCTGGTCTGGTGGATCCTCGGCGTGCTCGGGATCTACTTCCTGGCGCAGCTGAGCCGGCTTACCGGAGCCGATCCCAAGCGTGTCTTCCAGCTGCTCGGCCTGGTGGCGGGAGCAGCCATCGGGGCAACTCAGGCATCCAGTCGGACCGTGGTGGGACTGCTTTCCCCTCCGGGCAAGGTGACGCAGATGTTCGGCTTCTGGGGCACGTTCGCGCGGCTGGGTACCATCCTCGGCATGTCCTTCGGGTTCGTGGCCGACGGCTTCCACTCCCCCCGCACCGCGGTGCTGCTGCTGCTGGTGTTTTTCGTGGTCGGCCTGCTGCTGCTGGCGCGGGTCGATATCGATCGCGGCGTGCGGGAGGCTCGCGCCGCCGCGCGATGATCGAAGCGCGAGCTCTGAGCAGGAGTTTCGATGGGCGACCGGCCATCGAGGGAGTGAGCTTTCACGTCCCCGAAGGCAAGCTCTGCGCCCTCCTGGGACCCAACGGTGCCGGGAAAACCACGACGATCCGGGTTTTGCTTGGCCTGCTTCCTCCAACGGCAGGGGAGGCGAACGTCGCCGGGTACCCCGTGCCGGGCAGCGAGGAGGACGGAGCGCGACTTCGGGCCCGAACCGGTTTGCTGACCGAAGCCCCGGGTTGCTACGACCGGATGAGCGGCCGGGAGAATCTCGAGCTGTTCGGACGACTGTACGGGATGGGAAGCGCGGATCTGCGCACGCGCGGAGAGTATTGGCTGCGCAAACTGGAGCTCTGGGAAGCGCGCGATAAGCCCTTCGGCACCTGGTCCAAGGGGATGAAACAGCGGCTGGCGCTGATCCGCGCGGTGTTGCACGAGCCCCAAGTGCTGTTTCTCGATGAACCGACTGCGGGGCTCGACCCCGGGGGAGCACGGGACGTCCGCGATCTGATCGCCGAGTTTCGGGCCGAGGGCCGCACGATCCTGCTCTGCACCCACAACCTTGCCGAGGCAGAGGCCCTGGCCGACCTCGTGGGGATCCTGCGGCGTCGGATGCTGGCCTTCGGATCGCTGGCCGACCTCAGCTCGTCGCAGGTCAGGCTGGAGGTCGAGCTGGCCGCGGGTGCCGAAGGCATCGCGCCTGCCCTGCGGATGTTGCCCTTTGTACTGGAATGCTCCGTGGTGGGTCGTACGCTGCACCTGCTGCTGGCCGATCTGAGGAACGACACACCCGAGGTCGTCCGGGCGATCGTGGCCCAGGACGGGCTGATCCTTTCCGTTCACCCGGCCAGAGCCGCGCTGGAGGAAATCTATCTGCGCGCCGTGCGCGAGGGGCCCGCGTGAACCGCGAGATCTGGTGGCTCTTCCTTCGCAAGGAAGTCCGCGATGTGCGCTCCAATCGGCAGGTATGGCCGGCCTATCTCCTGTTGCCGGCCATCGCCGTGTTGCTGCCGGTGCTGCTGCTGGCGCTGCTGCCCCTGCTTGCGGATCCCTCGCGAGCGGGGGGCGATCCGGCGGTAGACCTGTTGATCGAGACGGTGTCCCGCGATTCCACGCTGCGGGGGAGTACCGTCACTGAGAAAGTTGCCCGGCTGTTGCTGCGCGATCTCGGAGTGTTCTATCTGCTCGTCGGAGTGATATTGGCCAGTGGGTCCGCGGCGCTTGCCCTGGTGCGGGAGAAGGAGCAGCGGACGCTCGAGCCCATCCTGGCGACCCCGCTTCGGGATCGCGAACTCCTGCTGGCCAAGCTGTTCGCCGCGGTCGGCCCGGCGATGCTGGTCGCCTGGGGAACGACGCTGGCGGGAAGCCTCGCGGGTGCGATAGTCGGACGTTGGCGGACCGGGCAGTGGATCCTTCCGACCGCGGGGAATTGGGTCGCGTGGCTCCTGCTCGGGCCGGCATTGGCCACGTTCGCCGCCCTGCTCGGGCTGCGCGCGTCGGCCCGATTCACGGACGATCCCGGGGCTACGCAGTTCACCGGCTTGGTGGTGGTGCCGTTGGCGCTGGTCGTCGTCGCTGTAGTGGGTCGGCCAGCCATGGCGAGTCCGCTGGTCGGTCTGGCCGGTGCGATGGCGGTGGGGTTGTTGGCCTGCTGGTTGTTCTCCGGAAACGTCAGGCGATTCCGGCGCGAAGAGATTCTGACCCGGTGGCGCTGAGCAAACTACCGGCGGGCGTACACCGCAGTCTTCCCCGCGAGGTCGAAGCTCAGCACCTGGTATGCCTGAGGGTTGGGGCCTTCCATGCCGGGCGAGCCCGTGACCATGCCGGGGACCGTCAGCCCCACCACTTTGGGCTTTTCGCGGATCAGCCGCTGCACCAGATCGGCCGGAACGTGCCCTTCGATGACGTACCCCTCGACCAGCGCGGTGTGACAGGAGGCGAGGTCGGGCCCGACGTGATAGCGGCGCTTGATCGGGTCCATGTCGCTGGTGTTCCGCACCGAGACCTCGAATCCCGCGGTTCGCATGTAGGTGACCCACTGTTCACAACAGCCGCAGCCCGGATCCTTGTAGACCAGCAGCGCGGTCTTGCGCGGGCTCGCGGGCAACAGGCGCGCCAAGCCAGTGAGGCCCAGGGCCAGCACACCTCCACGAGCGAGCAGAGTGCGGCGAGAGATCGAATCTGTCATGCGAGAATCATAAACGGATCTTGGGGGAGGACCCAGCCCGCCCAGCCGCTCAGCGCCAGGCGCGGTCCCGCCAGACTTCCCGGCCGGCCAGGAGGGTGAGCAGCACTTTGGTCGCATGAATCTGGATCACCGGAATCTGGTAGAGGTCGTGGTCGAGCACGATGAGGTCCGCTTCTTTGCCGATCTCCAGGGTTCCCTTGGTGACCTCCTCTCCCGCCGCGTAGGCTCCCCCGGCCGTATACGCCGTCAGCATGGTGCGCAGGTCGACGGTTTCTTCCGGAATCCAGGCAGGGCCGGCAGGGGCGTCCGGCCCCCGGCGGGTGACCGCAACCTGGATGGCTTCGAGCGGATTCATCGAAGAAACGCTCCAGTCGCTGCCGGCGGCGAGATGGGCCCCGGTCCGGGCGACGGAGCCGATGGGGTAGAGCCAGCGCGACCGTTCCGGGCCGAGCACGGGGACGGTCAAGCGGGTTATGTAATCGTCCGCATAGGCCCAGAGCGGCTGAAAACTGGGGATCACCCCGAGCGAGGCGAAGCGGGGGATATCCGCGGGGTCGATCAGCTCGAGGTGCGCGATGATGGGACGGGCATCGCGCGGACCGTTGTGCCGGCGGGCGAACTCCAGGGCGTCGAGCGCCATGCGAACCGCGCGATCCCCGATGGCATGCTGATGGACCTGGAACCCGGCGGCATCGATGGCGGCGACCAGCGTGTCGAGTGCCGCCGGCGTGAGATTCGGCTCGCCGCTCCGGCCGCTGCCGTCACTATAGGGGGCCAGCAATGCCGCCGTCTTGGCCTCGATGACACCGTCGACGAAGATCTTGGCTGCGCTGGGGGAATAGAGATGTCTCCCCGGGAAACGGCCCCGCCAGCTGCGCAGCGAATCGATCTGTGCCGGTCCTCCGTCTGAATCCACCCGGATGGCCACCATGACACGCGCGTTGAGCAGGCCCGCGCTGTCGAGCGCGGCGTAGGCCTCGAGCAGAGCAGGACCGGCCGAAGCGTCGTGCAGCGCGGTGATGCCGTACGCATTGGCCAGCGCGATGGCGCGCAAGAGGCCCGCGCGCAGCTCCTCCTGGGTGCGAGGCGGAAGCTGGTTGGCCACGAGGTCGACGGCGCGCTCGCGCAGCGTCCCCGAGGGCTCCCGGGTGCGGTGATCCCGCTCGATCCGGCCATTGGGCGGATCCTCGGTGCTGCGGGAGACTCCCGCCAGCTGCAGTGCCCGGGAATTGACCCATGCCGAATGGCCATCGGCGGCGGTGAGAAAGACCGGCCGATCGGCCACGACGGAATCGAGCCATTCCTTGCGCGGATTGGCGTCGGGGAAAACCGGAAGCTGCCAGCCGCGACCGCGAATCCAGGTCCATTCGGGATGGCCTGCCGCGCACCGGCGGAGGGAATCGAGCACCGCCTCCCGGGTTCTGAGCTCATCGAAGCGGCATTCGCCCAGCCCGACACCCTCGCTCGGATGCAGGTGGGTGTCCCGAAACGCGGGCAGCACCATGCGACCCTGCAGCTCGAGGACCTCGGTACGGCTCCCGACCAGCCCCCGGGCCCCGCGATCGTCGCCGGCATAGACGATGCGCCCGTCCCGGATGGCCAGGGTTTCAACTTTGCCCGAATCGGTGGCGAAGGGGTAGATCGCTCCATGGCGCAGCACCAGGTCGGCGGGATCGCTGTGCCGGCATCCGGAGAATCCCAGGCTCAGGAGGAGAATCGGGAGGGAGCAGCGCTTCCGCATGGCTGGAAGGTAGCTTTCCTGGATGCCGCTCCGTTACCCCGAGACCCACGTGCTGTACCGCAACCTGGCCCGGGCATACCCCCTGATCATCAAGGGGGAGGGGTGCTGGCTGTACGACTCGGAAGGTCGGAATTACCTCGACGCCTGCGGTGGGGCGTTCGTCGCCTGCCTGGGGCACGGCGTCGCGGAAGTGGTCGAAGCAATGGCCGAGCAGGTGCGCCGGGTCGGTTACGTGAGCGGCATGGCGTTCACCAACGAAGCCGTCGAGGGCCTGGCCGACGAGCTGGCGGGACTCGCGCTCGGCGACCTCACGCACTTCTACTTCCTTTCCAGCGGAAGCGATGCCATCGAAGCCGCCCTCAAGCTGGCGCGGCAGTATTGGGTGGAACGCGGCCGCGGCGGCAAGGAACTGGTGGTCGCGCTCGCGCCGGCCTATCACGGCAATACCCTGTTGGCGCTCTCGCTGGGCGCGCGGGAGCACTACAAGACCTATTTCCAGCCCTGGCTGCTCGAAGTGCCGAGGCTGCCGGCACCCTACAGCTATCGCTGCCCCTGCCGGGGTCAGGATGCCGACTGTCCGCGGTGCAGCGGTCGCGGGCTTGAAGAGCTGCTGCGGCGGCTGGGGCCCGAACGAGTCGCGGCATTCATTGGCGAGCCGGTGGGAGGATCTTCCACCGGGGCTGCGGTCCCCCGCGACGATTATTGGCGTACCATCCGGGAGATCTGCGATCGGCACGAAGTGCTTTGGATCGCTGACGAGGTCCTGGTGGGAGCGGGCCGCACCGGCACCTGGTCGGCATTGGAGCCGTATGGCGCGGTACCGGATATCCAGGTCATGGGGAAGGGAGTCAGCGGTGGCTATGCGCCGCTCTCCGTGGTGGCGGCACCACGCCGCATCGTGGACGTGCTGGCGGCCGGCGCGACGAGCTTGCTGCACGCGCAGACCTACGTCCACTCCCCGGCCATGTGCGCCGCGGGCGCCGCGGCGATCCGCTTTCTGCGCCGCAACGACCTGATCACTCGCTGCGCCAGGCTGGGCCGGATCTTCCAGGAACGCTTGCAGGGGTTGCGCGGTCTGCCGTATGTCGGAGACATCCGGGGACGCGGCCTGCTGGCCGGGATCGAGTTCGTCGAGGATGTCGAGAGCAGAGCCCCCTTCCTGCGCGAGCAGCGCTTCGCCGAGCGGTTCACCGCCTCCGCCGAGCATGCGGGACTGATGGTGTGGCCTAACACGGGGCAAGCCGATGGCGTCAACGGCGACCTCGTCATGCTGGCGCCGCCCTTCATCATTACCGAGACGGAGATCGACGAGATCGTGACCCGGTTCCGCAGCGCCCTCGAAGACATGATGTGAGGCACCCTTCAACCTGTGGGTCCGCTTTTCCGGAGCTGAGTCGATGACGACCAAATCGTACCCCCGCATCGTGACCCCCCCTCCCGGCCCGAAAGCACGGGCGATCATCGCCCGGGACAAGGCCGTGGCGGCGACCTGCTACATCAAAGAGTATCCGCTGGTGGTGGCCCGGGGCGAAGGGGCCATGGTGGAGGACGTGGATGGCAACCGCTTTCTCGATTTCATGGCGGGAATCGCCGTGTGCTCCACCGGCTACAGTCATCCCGAGGTCATCCGGGCGATCAAGGATGCGGCGGACCGCTTCCTGCACATTTGTGGGGGCGATTTCTACTACGAGGGCATGGCGGCCCTCAGCGAGCGGCTGGCCGCGATCGCGCCGGGGCCCGGTCCCAAGCGCGTCTTTCTGACCAATTCGGGCACCGAGGCAGTCGAAGGAGCCATGAAGCTGGCACGGCACGCGACGGGCCGGACGGCGTTCGTGGCCTTCAAAGGTGCCTTCCACGGCCGGACCTACGGCGCCCTCTCGCTCACCTCGAGCAAGGCGCGCCAGCACGCCGGCTTCGGACCCTTCCTGCCCGACGTGCACCACGTCGCTTACGGCTACTGCTACCGGTGCGAGTACGGGAAGACCTTCCCCTCCTGCGGGATCTACTGCGTCGACATCATCGAGCGGGATCTCTTCGCCCGTCACCTCGATCCCAAGGACGTCGCGGCCGTCTTCGTCGAGCCGCTTCAGGGCGAAGGCGGCTACATCCTTCCCCCGCCGGGCTGGCTCGCGGCGGTGCGCGCGCTGTGCGACCGGCACGGGATTCTGCTGGTGATGGATGAGGTGCAATCCGGCATCGGCCGGACCGGCAAGCTGTTCGCCTGCGAGCACGAGGACGTGGCGCCGGACATTCTGGTCACCGCAAAGGGTCTGGGCTCGGGCATGCCCATCGGCGCGATCGTCGCCCGGGAGGCCGTGAGCACCTGGGAGCCGGGCGCGCACGGCAGCACGTTCGGGGGCAATCCGGTGTGCTGCGCCGCCGCGCTCGCCACCCTGGAGGTGGTCCAGCGCGAGCTGGTGAGCAATGCCCGGGTGCGTGGCGAGCAGCTGTCGCAAGGCCTCAAGGCCATCGCCGCCCGCCATGCATGCATCGGAGACGTCCGGGGCATCGGCCTGATGCAGGGAATCGAGTTTGTCACCGATCGCGGCACTCGCGAGCCGGCGGGCGAGCTGGCGCACCGGTTGGAGCAAATGGCGTTCGCCAAGGGCCTGCTGCTCCTGGCCGCAGGAAAGAACGCGTTGCGGCTGGCGCCTCCCCTGGTGGTGGATCAGCAGGACGTCGAGCTGGCGCTGGGGATTCTGGATCAGTGCCTCAATGAGCTGGACTGAGGCAGCCCGGGGGCCAGGGAGCAGGGGAGCCGGCCTTCCCGCCTGCGCTCTCTGCATCCTGGTCAATCTGACTCCGTGGCTCCCCGGCTCCCTCGCTTCCGCGCAGCGCGAGCCCGTGCTCAAGCAGATCAACGTCCCGCATTCCTACTACTACCGCGAGATGTACCTCCCCCAGGCGACCAGCGGGCCCAGCTCTGTGGCCTGGTCGCCCGACGGCAAAGAGCTGGTGTATTCGATGCAAGGTTCGCTCTGGCGCCAGCGTGTCGGCACGACCGTGGCCGTGCAGCTCACCGATGGGCCCGGCTACGACTACCAGCCGGACTGGTCGCCCGACGGGCGCTTCATCGTGTATTCCTCCTACCGGAACGACGCTCTGGAGCTCTGGGCGCTGGAGCTGGCAAGCGGAACCTCGACTTCACTGGTGGCCAACGGGGCAGTGAACCTGGAGCCACGCTGGTCGCCCGACGGAACCCGCATCGTCTACGTGTCCACCGCCTACCAGGGACGCTGGCATCTCTACCTGCTGCCGATGCAGGGGGGGCGGGCGGGCGACCCAGAGCGAATCAGCGAGGAAAACGACAGCGGCCTGCCGCGCTATTACTACAGCCGATTCGACCACTACCTCTCGCCCACCTGGTCTCCCGACGGCCAGGAGCTCATTCTGGTGGGAAATCGCGGCCACGTTTGGGGCTCGGGCGGGCTCTGGCGCATGGCGGCCCATCGGGGGGCCGCCATGCGAGAGATCCGCAACGAAGAAACGACCTGGAAGGCGCGGCCCGACTGGTCACGCGATGGCAAGCGCGTGGTGTACAGCTCCTACCTGGGGCGACAGCGCAACCAGCTCTGGCTCACCACCAGCGAAGGCGGTGATCCGTTCGAGCTCACCTATTGCGACTGCGATCACACCGCGCCGCGCTGGTCGCCCGACGGGCGCCAGGTCGCCTTTATCAGCAACACCGGAGGCAATACCGCTCTCGCCCTCGTCGGCGTCCCCGGCGGCGCCGTCGCGACGGTCGCCGCGACTACCCGCCACTACCTGCATCCGACCGGACGCCTACAGCTCACGCTGCTCGAGGCACCCGGTCGGCCCGCGGCCGCCCGGGTTTCGGTGACGGGTGCAGACGGCAGGGGCTGGGCGCCCGACAGTGCCTGGCGCCATGCCGACGACGGCTTCGACCGCCGGGACCGCCGCTTCGAGCTCACCTATTTCCACGCCACGGGAAGCGCCAGCCTGACGCTTCCCCCCGGGACATATACCGTGGTGGTGACCAAGGGCCTGGAGTTTGCCCGCTCGGTGCGGACCCTGACGGTGGCGGCGGGACACACGGCGTTCGCGCGGATTCAGCTCACCAGGCTGCTCGACCTGCCGGCGCGCGGCTGGTGGAGCGGGGATCTTCACGTGCACATGAATTACGGCGGTGCCTACCGCAACGATCCGGCCCGCCTCCGCTTCCAGGCGGAAGCCGAGGACGTCCACGTGGTGGAGAACCTGATCGTGAACAAGGAGCAGCGCATCCCGGACATTGCGCTGTTCCAGGCGCGTCCCGATCCGGTATCCACCCCGCGCACCCTCGTGAAGCACGATGAGGAGTACCACACGTCGTATTGGGGTCATACCGCGCACCTCGGGCTGACCGAGGGGCTCATCCTTCCCAACTATGCGGGGTATGCCAACACCGCCGCGGCGAGCCTCTATCCGGATAACGCCGCGATCTTCGACCTCGCGCACGCCCAGCGGGGCATCTCCGGCTACGTCCACCCCTACGAGGAGCTGCCAGACCTCGCCGGCGCCGCGCCCCCGACGCATGCCCTGCCGGTCGATGTCGCGCTGGGCAAGGTGGACTACGTCGAGGTGGGAGGCTTCAGCGACCATCTGGCGACCGCCGAGGTCTGGTACCGCTTGCTCAATGCCGGCTTCCGCCTCCCCGCCGGCGCGGGCACCGATGCGATGGCCAACTTCGCCTCACTGCACGGACCGGTCGGAATGAACCGCGTGTTCGTGCGCTCCGGAGCCACTCTCCGCTACCGCGCCTGGCTGGAGGCTCTCAAAGCGGGACGGACGTTCGTGTCCAACGGGCCCTTGCTCTCGTTTTCGCTCGATGGGCGCGAAGCGGGCGACGAGCTGCGTTTCCCGGCGGGGGTCCATCCGGTAACGGCCAGGGTGACGCTGCGCTCGAGCGTGCCGGTGGAGCGGTTGGAGATTGTAGCCAATGGCGTGGTGGTGGCGCCGATCCCGCTCAGCGCGGACAGCTTGCGCGCCGACGCCAGCATTCCGCTGCCCATCACCCGCAGCGGCTGGCTGACCCTGCGGGCCTACTCCCGGCATTCGGCTCCCGCGGTATTGGACGTCTATCCCTTCGCCACTACCAGCCCCATCTACGTCACCGTGGCTGGCCAGTCGGTCCGCTCGCCCGAAGCGGCGCGCTGGTTCGTGCGCTGGATCGAACGCATGGAGGCCGGGGCGATGACCCATGCCGGCTGGAACGATGCCGCGGAAAAGAGCCAGGTGCTGGGCCGGCTGGCCCAGGCCAAAGAGATCTTCCGGCGACTCAGCGAGCCGCCGCGCAATTAGTTGAGGAGTGCCAAGCGACCCGGCAGCAGGTCAACCGTCAGCACTCCCCTTCCTTCCAGCTGCTCACCGTCCGCCTCCGCGCACCAGGCATCGTGCTCGAGCGCGATGCCAATCGAGCCGGGCAATGCCACGACCCGAACCTCCGCCAGGTCCACGTGGCGCCCCTGCTGCAAGCGGGAGAGCGCCAGAATCGCGCGGAGTCGGCCCATGGGTTCGAGGAGCACCAGCTCCAGCCGGCCATCCAGCGGGGAAGAGTCCGGGGAGATCCGCAGCCCGCCCCCGAAAGCGGCCCCATTGGCCACCGTGAGGTTGAGCGCTGGCCCGTCGAAGAGCAGACCGCTCGCGCCCGTGAGCCGGTAACGGGCGTCTTCTCTCCACAGCAGAGCGAGCAGCGCGCCGAGCCGGTACCGCCGGGGGCCGGCCCCGACCGAGGAGATGGCGTGCGCCAGGCGATTGGCCCGGACGCTCACGCCGAGCGAGACCGAGTTGACGAAGACGCGGCTTTGGGCGCTTCCGCCGGGATTCTGAAACGTGAGCCGGCCCACGTCGCAACGGCGGGAGGAGTCGGCTGCGAGCCCCCGCGCGGCCTGGACCGGGTCGAGCGGGATTGCCGCGTTCCGCGCGAAGTCATTGCCGCTGCCCATTGGAATCACGCCGAGCCGGCCGGTCCACTCACCCGCACAGAGGCCATTCACGGTTTCATGCACGGTCCCATCGCCCCCCGCCGCGATGAGCGTGCCGGCGGGGTTCTCGAGTCCCCACTCCCGCGCGAGCTGTTCCGCCTCGCCGGGTCCTCCGGTCCGCCGCACCGCGAGCGCAGGGAGGCTCGCGCGCACCAGCGGTTCCAGTCGCTTCCATGCCCGGCCGGCGCGACCGCCTGCGGCCGCCGGATTGACCACCACCAGCGCCGGGATTCCCAAGGATTCGGATACCCCTTCCGTCCAGCCCCGTTTGTGTCCATCCTAGAGGCGCGTCAGCCGCTGCCCCCAAGACCTTTTCATCGCCTCGAGGAGTCGGAATATGCGTTCGACCCGCGCCCTGCGCCCGCTGTTCGCTCTGACCACGCTCCTCCTGCCACTGGGCTCGCTGCAGGCCCAGCGCTACTGGCACGATGACCGGGACGGAGACGCTTTGCGGCTCGATGTGAGCTACCCATTTCTCAAGGGCGGCAACTACAAGTTCCCCACCTTTGCCCTCGTCCCCTCCGCGAGCATCCGCGCTGCCGAGGGAATCCGGGTCGAGGCTGACTTCCCGTTGATGCGGGCGGCCTATGATTTCGGAGGCACCACCGGGTCCCAGACCTCGCTACGGGTAGGCAATCCCTACCTCGGCTTCCGGATCGGCGACGACGCGAAGCCCATCTCGGGAAGCCTCGGCGCGCGAGTGCCTTTGGGCGAGAACCCCAAGGACCTCATTGGGCAGCGAGCGATTCTGGCCGGAACCAGCTCCAGCTTCGACGACTACGAAGCCTTTCAGCCGAATACCGTGCTGGTCCGCGCCGCGCTGGAAGGGCGCTGGGGAGGCAGTCGCCACTTTCTGGGCGCCAAACTGGGCGGATCGATCGTGGTGCCCACTTCCGGTAACCCGCTCACGGAGACCGTCAAGTACATCGATTACGGCGGCCGGGGCGGCATTGACAGCGGGGGCCTTGAGGCCTCGATCGCACTGACCGGGCGGCTGGTTTCCCAGAGCGTCAGCGGCAGCGGCTTCAGTGCGCGGACCCACCACGCGGCCACCGGTGCGGTCGCGCTCACCAAAGGAATGGTGCGTCCGCGCCTCTCGCTGCGCGTACCGTTTGACAAGGACTTGCGCGATGTGGCGGGCGCGGTGCTCGGTGCCGGGGTGACCGTGATTCCCTGAGGCCGCGGTGCTGGCGTGTCCAAGGCGGGGCTCGGAACCTCCGGGCCCCGCCTGCTTCGTAAGCCCTCAGGCGCCGAGCGCGAGCGTCAACCCGGCTGTCCGGCGCTCCAGGTCGAGCAGGAACTGTTTTCTCCACAGCCCGCCGCCGTAGCCGCGCAGCTGGCCGTTCTTCTGAATGACCCGGTGGCACGGTACCACGATCGGAATGCGATTCCTGCCGTTGGCCATGCCCACCGCGCGCTGCGCTCCCGGCCGCCCGATCCGCAGCGCGAGTTCTTCATAGGAGACCGTGCCCCCGAAGGGAATCCGGATCAGCTCGCGCCAGACCGCTTCCTGAAACTCCGTCCCGCGCAAGTCGAGCGGCACGTCGAAGTCCCGGCGCTTCCCCGCGAAATACTCTTCCAGCTCACGGATGACCTGTTCGATATGCGGGTTGCTGCCCGGCACCACCGGGCGCTCGAACCAGCGGGTCAGGTCGGCCGCCTGTCCGGGCAGCTTCTTCCGGTCGGCGAACTCGAGCATGCAGAGGCCATCCTCCGTGGCCGCGGCGAGCAGTGCGCCGAGCGGGCTCGGGACCAGCGTGGCGACGATGGGCGTGGTTCCGCGGGCGGCGGTCGGCGTGACGCCGAAGAGGCGCTTGAACGCGTCGCGGAATCCGCTGTCGGATTCGAAGCCGCTGTCGAACCCCGCCGGGGTGACGGAAGCCCCCTGCTGCAAGTGGTCCAGCGCCAGGCCGAGGCGGCGGGCGCGGGCATAGGCGTGCAAGGTCATGCCGAATCTCCCCAGGAAATAGCGCCGGGCGGTAGCCGGCTGAATGTGCATGGCGCGCAGCGCCACATCGGTCAAGCGGCGCGACGGAGCCGCAGCGAGCGCGGCGAGCAGGCGCCGCACCCATTCCGGATGCTCACCCGGACGGTCGAGCGGACGGCAGCGCCGGCACGCGCGGTATCCGGCCTTGGCGGCATCCGCCGGAGAGGCGAAAAACTCGCGGTTCTCACGCAGCGCCGGTTTGGACGGACAGGTGGGGCGGCAGAACACGCCCGTCGTACGGACCCCGACCAGGAAAATCCCTTCGTAGGACGGGTCACGCGCATCCACGGCACGATGCAGCTCGCCGACTCGGGGCAGCCGGCCGGGGGCGCGGGGGATCGCGGCAGTCGTCATGGCTGACAATCTAGACGCAGCCCGAGCAGACGCCACCGAAAGCTGTACATCCAATTCCGCCACCGGTCTGGCCTCGCTTTCGCGCCGCACGTAAGCTTCAGGCCGTTTCCGACCTCCGGAGCCGCATGCGCGTCCTGCCGCTGGACTGGCTCATCGTCGTCGTCAGCATCGGCATTTCCTTTCTTCCCGCGGTCCTGCTGGCCAAGCGCGCGGGCAGCAGCACGGCGGAGTTCTTCACCTCGGGGCGCTCGGCGCCGTGGTGGCTGATCGGCGTGTCGATGGTCGCGACGACCTTCAGTACGGACACCCCGAACTTGGTGACCAACTTGGTACGGGAGAAGGGCGTCGCCAACAACTGGCAGTGGTGGGCCTTTTTGCTGACCGGAATGGCCACGGTGTTCTTCTACGCGCGGCTGTGGCGGCGCTCCCGGGTGCTCACCGATCTGGAGTTCTACGAGATCCGCTATGCGGGTCCCGCCGCGGTGTTCGTCCGCGGGTTTCGGGCCGTGTATCTGGGGTTGTTCTTCAACTGCGTCATCATCGCCTCGGTCAACCTCGCCGCAGCCAAGATCGCGAACGTCATGCTGGGCTGGCCGATGGGGAAGACGCTGGCGATCTGCGCGGTCCTGAACGTGGCTTTTGCCGCCACCTCCGGACTGTGGGGCGTGCTGGTCACCGATTTCATCCAGTTTGGTATCGCCATGACGGGGAGCTTTGCGGCGGCCTATTTCGCGCTGCAGCAACCCGAGGTGGGCGGGCTCAGCGGATTGGTGGCGAAGCTGCCTCCCCACACGCTTGCTTTGCTGCCCGATTTCGGGGATTGGGGAATGACCCTCTCGGTCCTGGTGATTCCCCTGACGATCCAGTGGTGGTCGGTCTGGTACCCCGGTGCGGAGCCGGGGGGTGGGAGTTACATCGCCCAGCGCATGCTGGCCGCCAAGAGCGAGCGCGATGCGGTGGCCGGGACGCTGTTCTTCAATGTGGCGCACTACGCGCTGCGCTCCTGGCCCTGGATCATCGTCGCCCTGGCGTCGCTGCTGGTCTATCCGAACCTCTCCGACATCGCCCGCACGTTTCCCTACGTGGACCCGCGGCTGATCGGTCACGACATGGCCTATCCGGCGATGCTGCGGTTCCTGCCGGCCGGGTTCATGGGGTTGATGATCGCCGGAATGCTCGCCGCGTACGTGTCGACGATATCCACGCAGCTCAATTGGGGTACCTCCTACCTGGTGCACGATTTCTACCGTCGCTTCCTCAAGACCGGTGCCTCGGAGCGCCACTATGTCACCGTCGGCCGGCTCACCACGGCGCTGCTCATGCTCTTCGCGGGGCTGCTGACCTTCGGGCTGGATTCCGCGCGCGAGACCTTTGACCTGCTCCTGTCGGTCGGAGCCGGGACAGGACTGCTCTATCTGCTGCGGTGGTTCTGGTGGCGCGTCAACGCCTGGAGTGAAGTCTCCGCCATGGCGAGCTCCTTCGCGATTGCGCTGGGGTTCTTCCTGGCCCGCAAGGCCGGCGCCACGATCCCCTCGCATGTCTCGTTGCTGGTGACGGTCGCCGCGACCACGCTGGTTTGGGTCAGCACGACGCTGCTCACCAAGCCGACCGACCGCGCCACTCTGGTGAGCTTCTACCGGCTGGTGCGGCCCGCGGGACCCGGCTGGAAGCCGATTGCGCTGGAAACCGGCGGCGGCGGCAGCCCCGACAGCATGCCCCAATCGCTGCTCGGCTGGGTGCTGGGTTGCTGCTTCATCTATGCCGCACTGTTCGGTGCGGGCAGCTTCATCTATGGCAAAACCGCGCAGGGACTGGTGTGGGGCGTGCTGTTCGCAATCAGCGGCATCGGGCTGCTCCGGCTGATGCCGCGGCTGTGGGGCGACCGGCACCCCGCGTGACCGAGCTGGCCGTGGTGCTCGCCGCGGGACGAGGCAGCCGGATGCGCGGCGCCGAACCGCCGGCCGGGCTGAGCAGCGCCCAACGGGCCGCGGCGGCG
>DATCWE010000177.1:0-3552 GCA_036566495.1 Gemmatimonadales bacterium
CCCGCTTGCTCTTCGAGGAGTTCCGGAGCGGCGGCGACGAAAATCAGATCGCTCTAAGGCCCGACGCGCGTTTGGCTCCGCGGCTGGTCCGGCTCCCAGCCGAGCCCAGTCCCCCCCGTCGACGTCTCCGCCCCGACGCGACCTACTGGATCACCGGTGGACTCGGAGTGCTCGGCCTCGAGATCGCCCGTGCGCTCGTGGAAGCCGGAGCCCGGCACCTGTTGCTGACCGGCCGGCACGCCCCGTCACCGAGCGCGACCGCGACACTGAGCGCGCTCGGCCAGCAGGTCGAGCTCGTGATCTTGCCCTCCGACGTGTCCAGGCAAGCGGACGTCGAGGCCACCCTCGTTCACATTCGAGAGCGGATGCCGCCGCTCAAGGGCGTGATCCACGCGGCTGCGGTATTCGACGATGCGGTCATAGAGAACATCACGTGGGAGCAGCTCGACTGCGTCTCGCGACCTAAGATCGCGGGGGCGTGGCGGCTGAGCCAGGCGACCAGCGGGCTTCCTCTGGACTTTTTCGTGCTCTTCTCATCGGTGCTCAGCCTGTGGGGTGCCGCCGGTCAGGCCACCTACACTGCCGCCAACGGCTTCTTGGACTCGCTGGCTGCCTCGCGACGGGCGGCCGGTTTGCCCGCCGCCGTGTTCAACTGGGGGCCGTGGGCGCACCGGGCCTTGGCAGGCCGCTGGGGACCGGCCGGCGCCCGAGCCTGGAAGCAGCGCGGAACGTCACCGCTCAACACCACGGTCTGCCTGGATGTCCTCCTCCGCTTCCTGGACGGGGAGGCGTCGCCGCTCGCGATCTGCGACACCGATTGGGGCACGTTCCTCGCCCAGTTTCCCTCCGTCCCGCCGCTCTTTCGCGATCTGGCCCCAACCCTTCCGGGACCGAGCGCGGCCGAGGAGGTCGCGGAGGATTCGCCGTCGCTAGTGGACACGGTGCGACGGCACGTGAGCCGAGTGCTGGGCGAGGATCGCGTGATCTCGGTGACCCAGCCCCTCAATCAGCTCGGGCTCGACTCGCTCCTCGCGGTCACGCTCGCCAACCGGCTACGGGATTCGCTGAAGGTGGCGGTGCCGACTGCCATGCTTCTCAAGGGGTACAGCATCGCGGATCTAGTCGCCGAACTCTTTCCAGACGCACCCTCGCCGGCCCCAGTCCCCCTCTCGGGTCCAGCCCCCCGCACCGCCGGTGATGGCTGGCTCATCATGCATCGACCGGATCCTACCGCGGCCATGCGCCTGTTCTGCTTTCCGTTTGCGGGCGGAGGTGCCGCCACCTTCCGCCCGTGGGTGCAGAATCTCGATCCCCGTGTCGAGCTGGTGGCAATTGAGCCGCCCGGGCGCCAGACTCGCATCGACGAGCCGCCGATCCGCGATCTCCAGACGTTCGTCCAGCAGCTTGTACCGAGGCTCCTCCCCTTCCTCGACAAGCCGTTCGCGGTCTATGGACACTGCCTGGGGGCGTTGACCCTGTTCGAGACCGTCCGCACCCTGATTCGCGCGCACGGTCTCGCTCCAGTCCACGTCTTCGTCTCGGGTGCTCGCCCGCCCGACGAGCTCCACCGGCCGCAAGATTTCGAGACCGCGCTGCTGGAGAAGCTTCTGAAGCTTCCCGGCTACAGCCTGTTCGCCCCGATCCATCAGCAGCCGGACGAGGTATTCTCGACCGCAATGCTCGAGTTCAATGTTGTAGCGACGGAAGACCTGCTCGCCAACTCGGAGCTGCGCCGGCTCATCATGCCGGTGATCCGGGCCGAGTTCGAGATGAGCTCGAAATATCGCTTCGTGCCCGAAGAGCCCTGGGACGTCGCCATCACATGCCTGACCGGTACTCGCGACCTGTACGTGTCGGCCGCCAATGCGCGGGGCTGGTCGCGATTCACGAAACGACGCTTTCAACTATTGCTGGTCGACACGGAGCACTTTCTCGTCGTCGACGAGGACGAGCTCGTGCTGCGGGTTCTGAATCGGGAACTCGCGCATCCGCTCTAATTCATGACACTCGCGATGTCGTGTCATCGGCTCGGGCTAGCCAATTTGCGATCCGATGTCATGGCTCCGGAAGCGATCGGCACGGACCAGGTTCGCGTAGCAATCAAGGCAGTCTCGCTCAATCATCGGGACGTGCTCGTCATGCGGGGCGCTTACGGGCCCGGGCTTCCCTTGCCGTTGATCCCGTGCAGCGACGCGGCCGGTGTGGTGACCGAGGTCGGGTCCGGTGCCGCACCGCTCGTGCCCGGGGACCGCGTGTGCACCCACATGGTGCCGGACTGGCAGGCCGGGCGGCTCGAGTCGCAGATGCGGCTCACCACGCTCGGCGGCCCCTCGCAAGGCGTGCTGTGCGAGGAGCGGGTCCTTCCGCGAACCGCGGTGGTGCGCATCCCGGACTCGCTCTCGTTCGAGGAGGCCGCGTGTCTACCGGTGGCCGGGCTGGCCGCGTGGAGTGCGCTGACCACCGAGACCTCGATCGGGCCGGGAACCCGGGTCCTGCTGCAGGGAACCGGTGGCCTCAGCCTCCTCGGCCTGCAAATCGCGAAGACGCTCGGGGCCGAGGTGGCGGTCATCTCCTCCTCGGACGCGAAGCTCACCCGGGTGCGCGAGATGGGGGCCGACTTCACCGCGGACTCTCGCCGGGAGGGCTGGGGTGAACTGGTACGGCGCTGGAGCGACACGGGGGTGGACGCGGTACTGGAGGTCGGCGGGGGGCGAACATTTGACCAATCGGTGACGGCCACCCGCGACGGCGGCTGCATCGCGGTACTTGGCCTGCGGGCGCAGGACGCCTGCGCAGTGAATCTACCCGAGATCCTCCTCCGCCGGATCCGGGTGCAGGGCATCTTCGTGGGAAGCCGCGCCGAGCTCGAACGCTATGTGTCCTTCGTTGCGGTCAACGCGATCAAGCCGGTCATTGACCGCGCCTTCGAAGGCCTGGCCACCGCCCGCCATGCCTTTGCCTACCTGCTTGGCGGGCGACACATGGGAAAGATCGTCATCCGCGTGGCCAGCTGACTGCAGCGAGCGGCGCAGACGGCCACGCGAGAATGCATGGCGAGCGCTGGCCGGTTACAAAGACTGAACCCGGCCAGTCTGTGGGCCATTGCGAGTTTCTCGACAGCATCCCGGCCCAGAACAAGATCGAATAGCTCGCCTTTGGCCGCGGCGTGGTTGCCGGTCGGGCATCCCGGGTGTAGCCTCCATCCGTCCGCAATCGAACCACGCTCGAGAAGAGCGCACCGAGAGGAGACCACGTTGGCACACAGGACGATCGCTCGCCTGACGATGATCGGGATGCTCCTCGCAGTCTTCACGCTCGGCTATGTGTGCGGCCTGAGCACGCCGCGCGCCAGCGCCCAGCTTCCCCAGGTTCCCGGGATGAGCAACCCCCTCGCCGCCGCGGGTCAGATGGGCTCATCCCTCACCGAGATGGAGCAGCACGTCAGCGGCCTGCAAAAGAACCTGGATGCCCTGAAGAAGATCCAACCCATGCTGGGCGGCGGTAAGTAGCGGCTCAGCGCCGCTTGACCGCGAGCCGGTGCGGGCCGAGCTC
>DATCWE010000198.1:0-21902 GCA_036566495.1 Gemmatimonadales bacterium
ATGAGCTCCGCGCCTATTACTCGGGAACCTCCCAGCACGGAGCGGCGTTCAGCGACCTGCCACAGGGTCGCGTGCAGGTGGTATCGGCCCTGCAAGGCGGGACCCAGTCGGTGTCCAACCTGAGTTTCGGGGGCAACTCCGGCCTGGCGCAGCGCCGCTCCAGCAGGACACTGGAGATCAGTGAAGAGCTCTCCCTCCTGCCCGGCGATGCGACCCACCGGCTCAAAGCGGGCCTGCTCTTCAACCATGCCTCCGCGAGCCAGGTCGTGGCCAATAATCTCACCGGCACTTTCACCTTCAGCTCGCTGGCCGACTTGGAGGCGGGCAACGCTTCCAGCTTCACGCGGACCCTGCGCGCCACCGACCGGGCGAGCACGAGCATCAACACGGCACTGTATTTGGGCGATACCTGGCGGCCGACTCAGGCGCTACAGCTCACCTTCGGCGCCCGGTTGGAGCATTCGCGGTTCGGGCATCAGCCGGCCTATAACCCCATGGTCGAGCAGGTTTTCGGATTCCGCACCGATCGGCTTCCGCGGGAGACCCACCTGAGCCCGCGCGCCGGCTTCACTTTCACGATCGTCAGCGGCGACGAACAGCCGGCTCCGCCATTACTGACCCTGCGCGGCGGCCTGGGCGAATTCCGCAGTCCGATCCCTGCCTCGCTCGCCGCCGCGGCGCAGTCTGCGACGGGATTGCCTGCGGCCGAGCTGCAGCTGGTCTGTGTGGGGGCCGGGGTGCCGGCGCCCGATTGGAGCGCCTATCTGCAGGATCCCGCCAGCATCCCGAGCTCTTGTGTGGGAGGCGGCAGCGGACCGCTGCCGACCCGGTCGCCTCAGGTCACCGTCTTCGACCCATCGTTCGGAGCCCCGCGCGCCTGGCGAGGCTCGCTGGGAGCGCAACACCGAAGGGGGACCTGGCTGTTGGGGGTCGATCTGAGCCTGGCGCGCGGAGTCAGCCAGTCCGGCTTCACCGATCGCAACCTGGGCGAGCCGCGCTTCACCCTGACCACCGAGGGCAAGCGTCCCGTGTTCGTCGCGGGCGCCGTCATCGATCCCAATTCGGGCATCGCGCCGCTGGCCGGCTCCCGGCGTGATGCCCGGTTTGGGCAGGTGCTGTTGCTCGATTCGAAGCTGGGCTCGCGCTCCGCTGGGGTGACCTTCTCGGCGAACGGGATCACGCGGGGAGGTATCGCGCTGCAAGCGAGCTATACGTGGAGCCGTTCGCGCGATCAATCCTCTTCTTCCGAGGGCGGCGGACAGCGCGGCTTTGCCGGCCAGACGGCCGGGCTCAATCCGAACGACCGGGAATGGGCTCGCAGCGACTTCGAGCGGCGGCATGCTCTGCTGACCGTCGTGACCTGGCCCGCGAGCGCGGCGCTCGAGCTCACGGCGATCGGCCGGCTGACTTCAGGCCCCCCCTATACCCCGATGGTAACCGGCGATATCAACGGTGACGGCTCGCGCAACGACCGTGCGTTCATCTATTCCCCCGCCGGCTCCCCCGACACCTCGCTCGCCAATGGCATGCAGCGACTGCTGGCAAGTGCGTCGGGTGGGGCCAGGCGGTGCCTGGAGACGCAACTGGGCAGCATCGCGGCGCGGAACAGCTGCACCGGCCCGTGGCAGCCTTCCCTCGACCTCCAGCTCAACTACCGGCCGATGTGGCTCGGTCTCAACCGCCGGCTCACGATCTCCGTGGTGACCCAGAGCCTGCTGGCGGGGGTCGATCAGCTGGTACACGGTGGGGACCATCTGCACGGCTGGGGGCAGGTGGCACGGCCCTCGAGCAACCTGCTCTCGGTGCGCGGCTTCGATGCGGTGAGCGGGAGGTACCTCTACATCGTAAACGAGCGCTTCGGAGCCACGTCGGCCGGCGCTACCGCCATTCGGAATCCGTTCCAGATCGGCTTTCAGCTCCGCTATGCCATCGGATCGGCGTTTGGCGGGCTGCCCGGCTCCGGCGGTGGCGGGGGTGGCCGTCCCGGCGCCGGTGCCGAACGAGCGGGCGCACGCGGCAGAGCGGACTTTGCCAGTCGTTTTGCCAGTCTCGCACCCAACCCGATCAAGGAGATGCTCGACCTTCGGGTGGGGCTCCGCTTGAGTGATGAACAGGAAAGCAGGCTCAAGACGATCTCCGACACGCTGACCGCCGAGAATATGACGCTCGCGAAGGCCCTCCAAGACGAAATGGCCAAGCTGGGCGCCAACCCGGATGGGGGAAGAATGCTGGCGCTCATCCGACCGCGGCTGGAGCAGGCGCAGAAGAACCTGCAGAGAGCGTTGGATGCGGCGAAGCTGCTGCTGAGCGAGGAACAGTGGAACTACCTACCGGAACGGCTCAAGACCCCGCGGGGGATATTCGGCGGCGGCGAGCGGCGCAGGCCGGACGACTAACGCAGCTTCTTGAAGGCGTGCTCGAAGCTCAGGTAGATGATCAACCCCGACTGGTCCGCCGCGTCATCCAACCCAAACGTATAGGCCACGCCCGGCACGATTTGGAGTCCGCTGCGGAAGTTGTGCGCCCAGCGCACCCCGGGACTGAGCAGGACTGCGGTGGAACGCTGCGTCTCCCCCGGCGCGCTTACTTCCGCACCAGCGAGCACCAGGGATTCCAGCATGAGGTTGAAGGCCGGAGCGAGCAGGTAGATCGCGCTGGCCCCCGCGCTCCAGCCGACCAGCGTGGCTCGCGCCCCGGCTTGGTTGCGCGCCGAGGGGTGCAGGCTGAGGCCGGCGTTCAGGTGGCCGATCAGTCGCGGAGCGAGCTCGACACTCACGGGAAGGGCCAGCTCGAATCCCAGCGTACCGGAACCGAGACTGCGCTCCCAGCGCCCCGTAGGGATCGAGGCGGAGAGTCGCGGGGCGACCCAGACTCGAGCCGCTTCGCCACCGGCCAGCTGCAGCCGGTAGTTCAGCAGCAGGTCGCCGATGCCGGTCGAGCCCGCCGATCGGAGCAGGGCAACCCGGTACGAGAGCTGATGCCGCTGGCCGCGGAACGGCCACTCCTGCGTAAAGCCAAAGGCCCAATCATGGCTCTTGCGCTGGCGCGAGAAGGCGCTGATGTGCTGGACGATCCCGCGTTCCTGGTTGTAGGCCTCCTCGATCAGGAAGCTGTTGTCCTGGATCGGGGGGGCCACCTGAGATTGCGCGGCGAGCGTCGAGGCGAACAACAGCAGGAAAACCGGCGTAGGCTTCAGCGTAGCAACGAGACAGAGCGCGAGGCGAGCCGGTTTCATTCGACCCACTGCCAGCCGCGCAGCTCATAGTAACGCCGCCGGGGAGTGGCGCGGAGCGGGTGGATCGCGTGCCGGCGGCACCACCAGAGGTGGAAGCAGAGCCCGGCAACGCCCAGGACGACCGGTAAGAGCAGCGACCAGTGCCCCACCAGCGAGTACAAAGCCAGCGTGGCAGCCGTGACCACGCCCCATTTCAGCACTTTCCGCCAGCCCGGAGTTTCGACCTCGAACACAGCGAAGCTGGCGGAGCCCAGCACGGCCAGGGCGAGTAGCACTGCGAGCTCGAGGATCATCCCTACGCCAGCCACGCGCGGAACACCCCGATGAGCAACCAGGCGTTGAGTCCGATGATGGTCACGGCCACGGTCCAAGCGAGCAGCTTGAGCGGCCGGCCATTGGTGAACTGCCCCATCTTGGCGCGCTGGCCGGTGAAGAGCACCAGCGGAACTACCGCGAAGGAGAGCTGGAGGCTGAGGATCACCTGGCTCAGAATGAGCAGCGTGCCGGTGCCCTTTTCCCCGTAGAGCGCGGTGACGATCACGGCGGGGATGATGGCGATCAGGCGGGTAATCAGGCGCCGCAGCCAGGCCGGTAGGCGGATGTTGAGAAATCCCTCCATCACAATCTGGCCCGCCAGCGTTCCGGTGATCGTCGAGTTCTGCCCCGAGGCCAGCAGCGCGACCGCGAAGAGGACACTCGCGATGCCGGCCCCGAGCAGCGGCGAGAGCAACCGGTAGGCATCGCCGATCTCGGCGACTTCCTGATGGCCGGTCGGATGGAAGGTCGCCGCGGCCAGGATCAGGATGGCCGCATTGATGAAGAAGGCGAAAAACAGTGCGAGCGTGGAGTCCAGCGTCGCGAAGCGAATGGCCTCCCGCTTGGAGTCGGAGTCGGGCAGCACGTGCCTGGTCTGCACGATCGAGCTGTGCAGGTAGAGGTTGTGGGGCATGACGGTGGCGCCCAGAATCCCGATGGCGATGTAGAGCATCGCCGGGTTGGCGATGATCTCGCCGCGCGGAATGAGTCCCAGGCCGATGGCGCCGAGCGAGGGTCGCGCCAGGAACAGCTCCACAGCGAAGCACAGCCCGATCGTGGCGATCAGCGCGATGATGAAGGCCTCGAGATACCGGAAGCCCCGTTGCTGCAGCAGGAGAATGAGCAGGACATCGGCGGCGGTCAGGCACACGCCCCAGATCAGCGGAATCCCGAACAGCAGATTCAGGGCGATGGCGGACCCGATGACTTCCGCCAGGTCGCAGGCGGAGATGGCGATTTCACACCCGACCCACAACGCAAAGCTGACTGGCTTGGAATAGTGATCCCGACACGCCTGAGCAAGATCGCGGCCGGTGACGATTCCGAGCTTGAGCGCCAGAGACTGCAACAGGATGGCCATCAGGTTCGAAAGCAGGATGACGCTGAGCAGGGTGTATCCGAAGCGCGCGCCGCCGGCGAGGTCGGTGGCCCAGTTGCCCGGATCCATGTAGCCCACCGCCACCATGTAGCCGGGCCCGGCAAACGCGAGTGCCTTGCGGAAGAATCCGACGCCCTTGGGAACCCCGACCGTCTGATAGGATTCGGGAAGCGAGGGCCGCGACCGCGGGCGGCGCCATCCGGTCAGCTCCTCGAGCGGAGTACTGGGTGCCGCGTTCATTGCGGCTCCGGCCGTACGCAAAGCACCTGTTGCGCAAGCTCGTGACCGATCACTTGATCTTCGCCGCCGATCCGCAGCGTGGTCGGGCCCCGGAATGGCTGCCGGGCGAGAATGGTGAGGCGGGTGCCGGGTTTGAGGCCGGAATGTTCCAGATACCGCAAGCGGTCGGCCTGGCTGGTATCGACCCGGCGAACCTCCGCCGCTTCTCCGACCGGGATTTCGGCAAGGGGTGTGTACACCAACTCGTCGACCGAGCCGTCAGGTGAGGGGATGGGATCTCCATGGGGATCGAACCGCGGATGGCCAAGCGCCAGGGCCATCCGCTCGATAAGGAGATCGGACACGGCGTGCTCGAGCCGCTCCGCTTCGTCGTGCACCGTGTCCCAGGAGTATCCGAGAAAACCAACCAGGTATGCCTCGATCAGGCGGTGACGCCGCACCATCTGCAGCGCAACGCGCCGCCCCGAGGCGGTGAGCAGGACCCCACGGTACGGCACGTACTCGAGGAGACCTTGCTCGGACAACCGCCGCACCATCCCGCTTACCGAAGGCGGCGAAAGTCCCAACAGCTCCGCGATCTCGCTGGTGGCCGCCGGCTGGGTTCCTTGTGATAGCCGGTAGATGGCCTTGAGATAGTCTTCGACCGAGCGAGTGAGTGGCTCGGCGAGGAGTGGAGCGGTCATCGAGGTTCGTCCGTTGAATGAAAACAGAGCAACGACCACGCCAACTTAGTACGGACTAATTTTTTTGTCAATAGAGACAAAATCATTGTCGTAACGATCGCTAACTGATTGAAACTTTGTGAGTTGCAGAGAAAGGAATAGGCAGGGTACTGGCGGAACACGCGGATCAGACTAGCGCAACAGCTCAAGCAACGGCGTCAGAATTCGTTCGGTCATGCCCCAGAGAACTCCCATCTCCAGATGGTACCCCGCGGCACGTACCAGGGTACCGTAACGCCGATATTCCACCGGCCCGTAAACACCGGGACGCCAGAAGTCTTCCAAAGGCACCCACCAGGCGGCGGCGACTTCGTGATTCAGGGTGAGGCGCGCCGCGGAGGGAGTGGAAAAAACGAACGGCCGGACGACGATCGGAGGGAGGACGGGTGTGCGAGGCTCGAGGTCGTCAAGCACTCCGCAAAGCACGGCGGAGGCCAGATCGACGCCGACCTCTTCCGAGGTTTCGCGCCGGGCGGTGGCGGCCAGGTCTGCATCGAGGGGACTCCAACGTCCGCCGGGAAAAGCGAGCTGTCCCGACCAGCGGTCTCCGTCGCGCTCGGCTCGCTGGATCAGCAGCACCCGATCCGGGTCGGGTGCCAGCACGATCGCAACGGCGGCGCGGGGGCGATCCTGCTCAGACCCGCTCCGAGGAATGCGCCCGGCGAGCAGGCGCTGGAGCGTCGAGATTCGACTCAGGCGGAGTCCTGGGAGACGCTCAATCGCGTCCCGGCGGCCGCAGCTTTGATCCCAGCCAACCAATGCTCTCGGCGAAGAGCAAATCGAGCGCGGGTGTCATCCCGGTGAAGGGATGGGCGGCGCCGTAGGTGTGGCCGGCCCCTGCGATGAAGAGCGTCTTCGTGGTCGGCGGGGCGGCAGCCGCGAGGGCCTCGGCTTCAGCGAGCGGTACCGATTCATCGGCAGCGCCATGGACCAGGAGCCAGGGAATCCGGAGTTCGGAGGCGGCTCGCTCAATATTCAGACGGCCCTCGGCGTGTTTCTCGATGTCGTGCAGCGTGTCGGGGCCCAGCGGGAGCTGCTCGCCCGTCCGGGTATTCAGAACGGACAGAAAACCATCCCGCCGCCAGCGCGCGAGTTCGCCTTGCGTCCAGCGGCGCACGGTCGCAATCGCGGACCACGTCACCAGGGCCCGGATGCGAGGCGATTCTCGCGCGGCAAGAATGGCGATCCCACCTCCCCTGCTGTGGCCGACCACTGCGAGCGCGGAAGGATTCGGCACGCCGAGCTTGCCGGCTTCAAGGGCGGCGAGCACGCTCAGCAGGTCTGCGATCTCCGCGGAAAAGCTGTTGCGGCGAAAGCGATCGAGCCGGCTGAAATGCCCGCCGTCATCCACCCCGCTGCCACTGGTGTTGAAGGACACCGCGGTGAAGCCGGCCTCGGCGAGCCGGTCAGCGAAGGCCGGGAACATGCCCCAGTCCTTAAAGCCCTTGAAGCCGTGGAGCACCACGACTGCCGGGCCCAGCGGATGATGTGGAGGAGTGCGGACGTCGATGAGAATCTCTCCGAGCTTGCCGGGCAGGCTGTGCCTCATCCGCCCGGAAGCCCTTGGGGCCGCTGCGTGCTGAGACCCGCGCCAAAGCGACAAGCCTCCTGGTACTGGGACTCCGCCTTCGTGCACGCCTCGGCGCGCCGCTCCATGGCCGGATAGAGCACCGCCGCCTCCTCGCCGACCGCGACGTAGCAGCTGGTGGCAATGTCCCGGGAGCCGAGCCGCTTGCACAAGGCGATCCCATCGTCGGTGTTGGCCGTCACGTCGACGAAGTTCTTGACCAGTCCGACGAAACACCAAGGGCGGTAGCGCGGTGCACCAAGCGAGCACATGCGGATGGATTCGCCAGGTTCGCGTGCGGTCACTCCACTGACGTACGTCCCGATCCCCTGGTAACACGGGGGCCGGTATCGCTCGGGGGCGGTATCACAGACCGAGGCGATCTTGGCAAAGTCGAGACCGGTCACCTCCGCGATGAGGCCCGCCTGCATCTGGTAACAGGACCGCTGGTAACGATCGCCCAAAACGGAGCAGGGATACAACAGGTCGGTCCGCTTGCGCGGCCTGAACGCCGGCCAGGTATCCGCCGCAGCCATCGCGGTATGCTCCATTGCCCCGTGGTCCATGGCACCATGATCCATGCCGGGCGTGGAATCCCCCGACTTGCCAGGCAGGGTGGGATGATGCGACTGTCCCCGGCCGCCGACGATGAACTCCATGAAGGCGCCGCCGTAACAGGATTCGCTGTCCCACGCGTCGCCGAGCTGGTCGCAGCCCGCCAGGGCGTGCGGCAGATTCATGGTGTAGGTCTGCACCAGCCCGTGCCCGATGCCGTGAACGCACTGGAAGCGCAGCCAGCCATTGCCGCGGATTCCCGGAGTGTCCCGACACAGGGCGACCACGCTCGCGCTGTCGGTACCGCGGTACGCGAAAAACGCCTGAATCACGCCGTGGTAGCAGCCCGATTGGAACAACTCATTGCATTGCAGGTACACGGCCCCAATCTCTTTCGCCGGCGTCCAGGCATTGATTCCGATGACGTGGCTGAAGTCGTGCCCGTAGCGGCGGACTTGCGGATCCTGTTGACCCAGCAGAGCGAGCGCACCCAGGGCCAGTCGCACTTGATCCTTGCGCACCAGGTCCAGGAGGAAGTCTTCATAACAGGCCCGCCGGTTCCTGCTCCACAGGAGCCGGCATCGTTCGGCGGCCAGCTTCGCAGCCGCCACAGAGTCTCGGGCCGCAATGACAGCGCCAAGGCGGCCGGGAACTTGCGGGAGGGGTAATCCTGGGAGCGCGGCGCCCTGGACGCGGAAGTACGCGCCGGCGCCCACGATGGCGGCCCCGACGATCAGGATGGTGAAGCCAATCTTGCCACGCATGGATATTATAGTAGTCGTCTTTCTGTCGGAGCCCTAGCTCTGCGAACTTCAAACCCAACCCTCGTGACAGCCAGCCGCGCCATCGCAACGCAACGCGATGCAATGGTGCAACAGTGGGTCCTGTGGCTGGGTGACCGATTGACGGCCACAAGCGCCATTCCGCCCGCACTCGTTACCCGCGAACTCGCGCTCCTCATCGACGTCTTCGCCACCATGGTGGGTCCGTTGCGACGCGAAACCAAGGCCATCTGGGGCCGGGTGGCGGAAGCGTACGGACGTCACGCCGCCATCCGGGGGCTCGCCGCCGGCGAGGTGGTGGAGGAGATGCAGTATCTGCGCGAGCTGTTGATCCGCTTTCTGGCTCCCGCCATTGCGGCCCTGCGGCCCCGCCAGGGCATGGCGCTGCTGCTGCGCCTGAACCGGCTGGTCGATCGTGGGGTGACCATGGCTGTGGTGGGCTACACCGACGAGCTCGCGGCGAGCCTGCTCGCCGCGTCCGACGGAACCCCGGGACGCCGCACTCCGGATCCCGCCGAGCTCACGCGTGCGCTCGACGCGCTGCGTGCCGAGCTCACCCACACTATCGCCGTCCCGGCACCGGCGCTCTCCTAATCCAACGCTGCCGGCGCGGGTGAATCCATCACCCTCGGCGGTCGATCGGTGGGGGTGCCTCACCGCGTCTTCGCGAAGATGGTTTCGCGATGGCGCCCAGCGACATACTCCGCTCGATTCACCGGCTGGAAGACCTGCCGCGCCTGGCGGCCGCGCTAGGCTATACGCCAGCCTGGGGTGAGCTGCCGGAGCACTGCTTCCGCGGGGTGTCGGCAGCGGCGCTGGTAGCCCGGCAAGGCGAGTTCGAGTGGTTTGCCGTCGGGAGCTCCGACGAGGGGACCGTCGCCCGAGTGGCACGGACGCTGAATGCTCGAGGCCTTCCAGCCGCCGTGCTCGGCCTCGGCGCGGAGCAGCGCAGGCTGATCATCGCCACCGCCAGCGCGCCTCCCCTCTCGCTCTCGCTGGATCTGCCCGATCAGCTCGACCTGGCCCGCCTGCTGCGCTGTGCAGCCCGGCCCGGCGAGCTCCCGCTCGCGGCGGCGTTCCGCATTGCCGACGCCCTGGCGGGACGCGGGGTCGACGAGCGCTTCTTCGCCGCATTCCGGAAGACCTTGCATGTCTTCATGGCCACGATGCCGCCGCGGATGCCGCTGGCCGATCGTCATGCTCTGGGTCTGCTGCAACTGACGCGGATTCTCTTCCTCTATTTCATCGAAGCGAAAGGCTGGCTCGGGCGGCCCCGTTTCCTCTGTGACGCCGTGGATCGCTGCCTGAGCGAGCGGCGCTCGCTGCATCGGGATTTGCTCAACCCGCTCTTCTTCGGGACGCTGAATCGTCCCTATGCGGCCAGGAGCAGGCTGGCTCGACGGTTCGGCTCGATCCCCTTTCTGAACGGCGGGCTCTTCGAGCCGCATCCACTGGAGCGGCGCTGGGGGTTCACCCTTCCGACTCCGCTGCTGCGCGAGGCATTCGATGGACTCTTCGAGCGCTTTCATTTCACGCTCGAAACGACGGCGGGAGAATCCATCGCGCCCGATATGCTGGGCCGGGTGTTCGAAGGGGTCATGGAGCCCGAGGAGCGCCACGCGACCGGCAGCTATTACACGCCCGCAGCCCTGGTGGAAGGGATCCTCCGCGAAGCGCTGGCACTCTGGCTGGAACGGCGCAGCCGGCTGAGCGGGCCGGAAGCGCGGCGCCGGATCGCGGAGCCCGACCTCGCAACCCGGCGGGCCCTGCGGGAGATCAGGCTACTCGATCCCGCGGTCGGGAGCGGCGCCTTTCTGCTAGGTGCGCTTCGCCTCATGGCGGGGCCCGACAGAACACCCGGGATTCGTCGCAGCGCAAGGCTGCGCTCGATCCTGGGCACCTGTCTGTTCGGCGTGGACCGCAACGCGGCCGCGGTTCGGCTGGCCGAACTCCGGCTCTGGCTGGAGGTGGTGGCCGCGGACCCGAACGAGCGGCCAGGGTCCGTCCCACCGCTTCCGAATCTCGACGCGCTGGTCCGCCAAGGTGACAGCCTCATTGATCCCACCGCAGGGTTGCCGCTCAAGCCGCCAGGACGGTCACGCGCAATCGAGCTTTCCAGGCTTCGCGCGGCAGTTGTGCGCGCCACCGGTGCGGAAAAGCGCGGGGCCATCGCCGCGCTGCAACGGAGCGAGCTGGCACTCGCGGGCACGGGACTGCAGGGCGCGATCGACTCGGTGAGTAGCGAGATCGCTGAACTGCTCGATTCCGCCAGGAGCATGACACTTTTTGGTGAGCGCCGCGGCTGCACCGCCGAGGAGCGTGCCCGGCTGGGCAGCTTGCGGTCGATCCGTCAGCGTGCTCGCGAACGGCTGCGCGGGTTGCTTCGCACCGGGGAACTTCCCTGGTTTCACTATCCGACGCACTTCGCCGACGTGTTGATCCGGGGAGGATTCGATCTCGTCGTCGGCAATCCGCCCTGGGTGCGCGCCGAGGCGCTCGATCCCTCCGCGCGCAAGTATCTGGCCGAGCGATTTCACTGGTTTCGCGGGGCTCGTACCGGCGGGCGCGGGTACTCCCACCTGCCTGACCTGGCCGTCGCTTTCCTGGAGCGCGCGTTGGAGCTCACCGCGCCGGAAGGGATCGTGGCCCTCTTGGTTCCTGCCAAGCTCGCGACCACGGGCTATGCCGCGCCTGCCCGAGAGGAATTGGCCCGGCGAACCACGATCGCAGTGGCGGCCGATCTGCGTGCCGAGCCGGGATCCAGCTTCGATGCCACTGTGTACCCGATGGCCCTGGTGCTGCGCCGCGCGCCGCCTCCGGATAATCATGAGCTGCGCATCGGGCTCGACCCCGCCTCAACCCGCGTGCCGCAACGTGAGCTTGCCGGAGGCCCCTGGCCCCTCCTGCCGGCACTCGTCCGGGACACCCTGCGGCGCTGGCGGCGGGAATTCCCCTCCCTGTCGGAGTACTTCAGCTGCCACCTCGGCGTAAAAACGGGGCTCAACCGGGCATTCCTGGACCCACCCGCGAGCGTAGAAGCGGAGCTGATCCGCTGGGCGGTGCGGGGGCGCGACGTGCGCGCATTCCGAGTTAGGCCAACGCGACGGCTGCTCTGGCCCTGTGATCGCGGGGGCCGCCCGCTCGATGTGCTGCCGCCTGGAGCGGCGCGGCATCTGGCCGTCCACGCGGGGGAGCTCCGCCGCAGGGCCGACCATCACCGCGGGCACGCGTGGAGGTTGTTCCGGACGCGGCCGGCTTCCGCACCATTCCGGGTCATCTGGGCCGACGTGGCGCGCCGGCTCGAGGCGGCCGCACTAGACGGGAACGACCAGCGCGATCTGATCCCGCTCAACAGCTGCTACGTCCTGCCGGTCAGCGATGCCGCCACCGCACTGCGGCTCTCGGCGTGGCTCAACTCGTCCTGGTGCCGCGCGGCGGCCGCCGCCGCGGCGGATCCCGCCTCGAACGGATTCGCGCGCTTCAACGCCCGGGTAGTCGCCGGCCTGCCCTGTCCCCGTTCCGTGCTCGTCGATGAGAGGCTGTTCGAGTTGGCTCGCGCCGGGTCGGCCGGCCGCATCGCGCAGGAAGATCTGGATGACCATTGTGCCGAATTGCTCGGCCTTGCCACCGAGCAGCGGTCGCCCCTGGCCGAGCTGGCTGGCGGACGCACCGTGCCTGGTCGCTGAAACGCTCTCCGCGGTGCAGGACCCATTCCCAGCTTGGCTATGGCCGGGGCCGGCCTCGCCCGAGGCCGTGGCGGCCGCCCTGGCGAGAGCTTCATTGCCTCCGGCTGCCCCTGATCACCCGCCGGCGTGGCTGCGGGCCGACCAAAGGCTCTCGTTTGCCCGCGCGCTCGCCGCGGTGCGGCGTTACCGTGGGGCACTGCTGGCCGACGGCGTCGGCACCGGCAAGACGTTCATCGGGCTGGCCGTGGCTGCGGCCCTCGAACCGGGGCGCGCGATCCAGGTGATGGCGCCGGCGGCCCTGCTGACGCAGTGGCGCGAGGCTGCGGTCAGGCTCGAGCTCGAGGTCCGGCTCCACTCGCATGAGACGCTGAGTCGGGGTCGTCCTCCTGGAGCCGAGGCCGGCCCGGTGCTGATTGACGAAAGTCATCGCTTTCGCACGCCGTCCACCAGGCGATATGAAATCCTGGCGCCCTGGTGCGTCGGGCGGCGCGGATTGCTGCTGAGCGCCACACCGTTGGTCAACCGGCTGGAGGATCTGAGTCATCAGCTGTTGCTCTTGGTGCCCGACGACGCGCTGAGCTGGGCAGGAGTGGCGAGCCTCCGAACCCAATGCTCCAGCGCCCCTGCGGGCGCACTCGCCGAGCTCGTGGTGACCGGAGAAGACCGCTCCCGCCACCTGCCCAGACCATCCTGGCGGGTCTTCCAGACCGAGGAGCCGGAGGGCTCCTGGTTCGACCGGATGCGGGCAGGGATTCTCGACCTCGCTCTCTCGACCGACCACGCGATCGCCGGGCTGTTGCGAGGGGTGCTGTACGCAGCGCTGGCCTCGAGCCCGCTGGCGCTGGCCGAGGTCCTCGGGCGCTACGGTTCGCTGTTGCAGCATGCCCGCGATGCGGAAGCCAGCGGGCGGAGGCTATCCCGCCAGTCCATCCGCCGCATTATCGGAGCCGACACCGATCAGCTCGTTTTGTGGCCCCTGATCGCAGAACCGGACCAGGCTCCGGAGCTCACGCTCGACGACCTCGGGCCAGTTCGGAGCTTGGAAGCAGGGGCGCGCGAGTGGGCGAGCCAGCCCGACGCGAAGTGTTTCATGCTCCGCCAGTGCATTGCGGACCAGAAACCCACCCTGGTGTTTGCCCAGTCCACGGCGACGGTAGGGTACCTGCGCCACCAGCTGGGACGGCGGGTTGCATGGTGCACGGGACAAGCCTCCGGCCTCGATGGATTGCGGTTGCCTCGCGATGCCGTGCTGGATTGGTTCCGCAAGCCGGCGCGCTGCGCCGATCAGGGCCTGCCACGACCCAGGCTGCTGGTGACAACCGATGTTGCCGCGGAAGGACTCGACCTTCCACTCATTCAACGCGTGGTCCACTACGATCTGCCCTGGACCGCAGTCAGGCTGGAGCAGCGCAGCGGACGGGCGCTTCGACTGGGGGCGCGGCATGCGGAGGTCGAAGTGATCCGGTTCTTGCCACCTGCACGGCTGGAAGCTCAACTGCATCAGGAGGCGGTGCTGGAACAGAAGACACGCCTGCCGGATCAGCTCGGGCTTGGGGGCGCGGCCACCGCGCCATGGCGGCTCCGCGCGAAGCTTGCCGCGCGATGGCTTCCGCTTCAGGCGGTGGAGGGCGTTGCGGTGATCAGCGCCGATCGTGCCGGCCTCGTAGCCGGGTTTCGGCTCGTCATGACCGACGGCAGCACCCGGGAGGCCGTGCGCGCCCGCACCGCCTCAGGCTGGAGCGACGACACCGCAGTCATCGCCCAATTGCTCGAATGCGCCCGCGGTGATTCGCGAGTGCGCGCGGTCGCGCCACATTCCATCCGAGGCGCGATGCGGTCGGTTGCGGGGCTGGTACGAAAAGGGCTCCAAAGCAGCCAGGGACAACGGCTGCTTCCCGGGGCGCACTCGGTGGCGCAGCGGCGGGCGTTACGGCGCCTGATAGCGCTGGCCCGGGAGGCGGCGCGGGGGCGGAATCAGGTACAACTCGCCGCGCTGGAGCGCGGACTCTCCGTGCTCCGCCGCGGGCACACCGCGGGGGAGGCGCGTCTCGTCGAGCATTGGATCGGCCTCGACGCGGATGGCCTGCCGGCGAGCCTGGGCCAGCTGCCCCCCGAGCCATCCAGGACCGAACCGGCTCGAGTCGAGCTCATCGGCGTGCTGGTGGTGGAGTGCGGGCAGCGGCTTCGCTAGCTTCCGCCCCATGGACCAACTCACCACGGTGTTGTTCGATCTCGACGGCACGCTGATCGATTCCATCCGGCTCATCCTCGACAGCTACCACCACACGCTCGCGACGCACCGTCTTCCGGCGCGGAGTGACGACCACTGGCTGGCCGGTCTGGGCACGCCGCTGCTGGTGCAATTCCGCGACTGGAGTGACGACCCGGTGCAGCTCGAGGCGATGGTCGCGACCTATCGCGAATACAATCTCTCGCACCATGATGCGATGGTCTCGGCCTATCCGGACGTCGTCGAGATGGTACGGACGATTCGGCGTGCCGGGTTCCGCACCGGTCTGGTAACCAGCAAGAACCGGCCGGGCGCGCTGCGCGGCTTGCGGCACGTGGGCCTCGAGGATGCCATGGAGCTCGTGATCGGCGCCGACGAGGTCGAGAACCCCAAGCCCCATCCTGAGCCGATCCAGCTGGCCCTGCGCCGGCTGGGCGAAACGCCGCAACGCACCATATACGTAGGAGACAGCATCCACGACATGGAATCGGGCCGCGCAGCAGGGGTGCGCACCGGGGCGGTGCTGTGGGGTCCGTTCGACCGCGACCATCTGGCCGGCACCGCGCCGGACCATTGGCTGGAGAAGCCGGCGGACCTGCTGGCGGTGCTGGGAATAGGGCTGGCCGCCGGGTGCTGAGCAGCTGGGTTGCGGCACATCCCCACTTGGCCTAGAAGCGTGCAGGGCCGATTCCCGGCTGTGCGGCCGGTCACCAACAGGACGTCACTCCAAACGGCGATCCAACAGCAGCGTGATAAGCCCTGATCGCCTCGTACGAGGCAGGCGGCTCCTCGCGCGGTCGCCTTGGCACAGCCGCCGTGGAGGCAAGGCAAGCATGCCAAATCCCAATAGCTACGAGTGCAAACAGTGCGGCGCGACGTTCGCCAGTAAGGAACAGCTCGATGGCCATAACCGCCGCGAGCACTCTGCGAACGTCAAGACCGGAAGCGGTGCCGGAAGCAGCGGCGACAAGGGCACCGGCTGGAGCGGAAACAACCCGACTCGGAAGAACATGTAGGACGGGCCGGGTCCTGCTCGCGCATCGCGGCTCGGTGCGCGAGCAGTTCGCCCCGGCGCAGCTCGGCCGATACCGGCTTGACCCCCTTCCCTCAACTGAGTAGCGTCTCGCTCGGAGCCCTCCTTTCCCATGGCAGGTTGCCCTGCGAGTCTATGCTCTCGTTCCCGCCGCTGGGCGGGGCGAACGATTTGGCGGTGCAAAGCTGCTGGCCAAATGGCGCGACCGCGAGCTTCTGGGTCACGTTCTCCTCCGGCTCGGCGGGGCAAGGGCCGCCGGGCTGCTGGTAAACACCATCGTGGTCCACCGTCCCGAGGATGAGGCGGTGCGTTCCCTTGCCAGGGAGTACCACGCCTATCCCGTGGCCAACCGTAGCTCGGAGGGAGAGCTGTCCGACAGTTTGCGCACTGGTATCGAAACGATCGCCAACCGCCAAGCGGCCCACGACGCCTCGGCGTTGCTGATTTGCCTGGGGGATCAACCCCAGTTGCGCCTCGAAGTGATCCGGGCCCTGATCGAGAGCTGGCGCGCAGGCGGGTTGCAGGCAATCCGCCCCGCGTATCGTGACTCGCCCGGCGAGCCGGGTCATCCGCTGCTGGTGGACCGGAGCCTGTGGGGATACGCCGCCGAAATGCGGGGCGAGAGCGGTCTTGCTCCCGTCCTGGCCCGACGCGGCATCGGGTTGCGCACCATCTCCGTCGGAGGCCGCAATCCCGACGTCGATACCCTGGAGGACCTGCAGGCCCTCGAAGACAGCGCGAGCGCGAGCCCCCGCTGATGCGCGATCTCCTTTCCGAGTACGAGGCGCTGGCGTCCGCGGGCCCCGTCGGCCGAGCGGTCGTGACCCAGGTCTGGGGCTCCGCGCCGCGCCCCGAAGGCGCTTCCCTGCTGGCCAACGCCGCCGGCGGCATGGCCGGCTCGGTCTCGGGAGGCTGTGTGGAGGGCGCCGCAGCCGAGGAGATTCGCGCGGCGATCGCGCGGGGGACCGCGCGGAAGGTGGGCTGGGGAGTGACGCACGAGCGCGCCTGGGAGATGGGACTCTCCTGTGGCGGCACGATCGAAGTCCTGGTCGAACCGCAGGTGCGGCCCGAAATCCTTGCCGCGGCTCGGCGCGAATCGGGCTCCGTGGTGGCGACGGTGATCGGGGGGGCGGCTCCCGTCGGGAGTGGGCTCGTGCTGGAGGAGGGCGGACAGCCGGTTGGGCTGGGAGACTTGCCGCCGGCCCTGCTGACGCCCATCGCCGAACGCGCGGCCGCCGCCCTTGGGGGGCTCAGCAGCCGGGTCGAACCGGTCGCCTGGGAGGGCGGCGAAGTCGAAGTGTTTCTGGAGGTGTTTCCGCGCCGGCCCACCTTGCTGATCTTCGGGGGGGTACACATCGCGATGGCGCTGGTGCGGCTGGCCCGCCCGCTCGGGTTCCGGACGGTGGTGGCCGACGGGCGGGAAGCGTTCCTAACCCGCGAGCGCTTTCCGGACGCCGATCAGCTGCTGCTGGGCTGGCCCGAGGAAGTCTTCCGCCGGGTCGGGCTCGATGCGGCGACCTGTGTCTGTCTCCTGACTCACGATCCCAAGTTCGACGAACCCGCTCTCGAGCTCGCGCTGCGCTCTCCCGCGTGCTACATCGGCGCCATCGGATCGAAGCAAACCCAGGCGCACCGCCGGGAGCGCTTGCAGTCCGCGGGGTTCAGCGCAGCGGAGATCGCCCGGCTGCACGGCCCCATCGGCCTCGACCTGGGCGGCCGCAATCCCGCCGAGATCGCCCTCGCAATCCTGGCAGAGATCACGGCGGTCCGCTACGGGCGCGGCGAATCCGCCAGGCGGCCCCGTCCTTCTCCTCCTCCGACTCCACGACCCTGAAGCCGCGCCGATAGAGCTCCGCGCGCAACACGGGCAACTCCTGCATCGCCCAGTGGGCCCCGAGGATCCAGACATACGGCCGGGCCACCGCGGCAATCCGATCGACCTCCTGGGCAGCCCAACCAGGGGACGGCACTATTTGGCCAAAGCTCAGCCGTTCCCGATAGTACATCCCGGTGCGCAGCCCGAGGACCTCGACGCGCCCCAACCCGGTAATCGGCGCCGCGGCCGTGTCCGCTGCGGTGAGGCGGAGCGGGAGCAGCGCGTTCGAGGTTGAGGGGCCGGTCCGGCGAGAAATAGCGGCATAGCGTTCCAAGCGGGCGCGGTTGGGGCGATGCCAGTCGGTGGAGTAGTAGGCCCAGAGCGGAATTGCCGATGCCGGAACGTAAACCGGATCCGACCCGGAGCGCAGAATGAGTCGCGCCGGGTCCCGGCCACTTTCCTTGGCGTGCGTGTCGCGACCGTCCGGAATTATGGATCTGGCAGATAGCGCGAGGACCAGCAGCACACCCACAGCGCCCGCCAGTTCGTCGTTCGCGCGGGCCAGGTGGATCAGCTCGGCAACGCAGACTCCCAGGAACCCGAAGAAGCAGGGCGCCAGAAAGAGCAGGAGCCGCCCACCGATGGGATAACGGCCGACCACCGCGGCAGCCGTGAGCGCCAGCAACGGCACTCCGAGAAGCAGCACCACCGGAATGCCGGCGCGGCGCACGACCAGAACCAGCCCCCCAAGGAGCAAGGCCAGCAGCCAGCGCATGCGGAGCGCGCGGAAAGACAGGGCGAACGGGAAGGTCAGCGCGACCCGGAATCCGTCGAGCCGGTCCAACAGGTCCGGGGCATCGAGAGACAAGAAGGTGCCCGACCAATAGCGGTGCAGGTAAGGATTGGCTGCGCCGGCTCGATAAACGGTTCCATAGACCAGCAGGATGCCGAGCGCCCAAGCAATGACCAGGACGGCCATCCGCTTGCGGGCCGTCGCAAGGGCACGGACTTTCGGCTCCACGAGCAGAAAGGCGACTGCACCGGCGAGCACGAAGGGGGCTGGGATGGAGGCGAGGAAGCCCAACCATCCCCCGATCCCAAGCTGCCACCAGGCGGCCACACGGTCCGGGGTGTTGCGAACGCGCAGAGCCAGCCAGAGCAGCGTCGCGGTAACCAGTGCGTCGATTCCGTAGGGCTTCACCTCGGCGGAATACTGAATCAGCGGAATGGAAACCACGGCCAGGGTCGCCGTGACCAAGCCGGCCACAGAACCTCCCAGCGCACGGCCCAGGCGCCAGGCCAGCCAAGGCAGGAGCAAGCCCCCGAGCAAGGGAACCAGGCGAAGGATGTACTCGCCCATGCCGCCGAGCAGCGTCGTCGCCTTGACGGACCAGAGAAACAGGATCGGCGCGGCCTGATCATAGTCGAGGCCGGACAGCAACCGGGTGAAGGAGCGCCCGCCGATGTTCAGGGCGAGCATGAGCTCGTCGAACCATAAAGGCCGATGCACTGAGTAATCGTTGATGCGGAGGAACACCCCAAGGACAAGAACCGCAACCAGTGTGGTGCCGATCGTGCGGGAACCAGTCAACTTCATGGCGCGTGGGCGGCTCCAGTCCGCCGGAGGTCGAGGATTTCGGACACGGTCGATGCGGATTCGCCCGAACGTTCCCCGCCACCCAGCACCAAGATCCGATCGGCGACCAGCACCGGGAAGATCCCGTGCCGGGCGGTCGGCAAAGGCGGCCCGGCACGCCAGAGATTGCGATTCGGGTCGTAGATATCGACGCGCGAGTAGACCCCGAGCGGCGTCGCCCCGGGACCGTCCAGCGTCTCGCCGCCAAACACCCAGAACTCTCCCTGAGCATAAACGGCTTTCCCCGTGCCGCCGCGGCCCTGCGGAAGGGCGGCGGGTGCGCCAGGCCCCTCACCACTCACGCTCCAGGAATCGGTGGCGGGATCATAGATCTGCACATCCGCAAACCCGTTGGCGACGGTGTTCCCGTTTCCGCTGCCCGGCCCTCGGCCGCCAAACACAAAGAGCCGATGGCCGTCGGTGGCCGCGGCCGCATGGTTCCGCCCGCGCGGCATCGGAGCGATCGCGGTCCAGGTCTCGGTCGCGGGATCGAAGCGCGCGGCCTGTCGCGTGGTCGTGTCGCCCACGATGCCTCCGGCGACATAGATGTGCCCCCCGATGGTCGCAGTGGCGCTCGAGCCGGCAGCGAAAGGCATGCGAGACCCCAAGCGCCAAGTTTCGCGGGCGGGATCGTAGATCTGCACGTGGCCCTGACCGTAGCGGAGGCCTCCGAAGAGGTAGAGCCGGCCGCCCCATTCTTCCAGGGCGTGGTGGGTACCCGGCGCGGGCCGCACGGCATGCGATCCGATTGGGTCCCAGCGCCCGTCGGCGAGGTCCAGACCGAGCGTTGCATTGTTGCCCTGGCCCACCAGAAAGAGGCGGCCGCCAACCACGCCGGCGGAGACTTCGCCCAGCGCAACGGGCAGCGCCGCACCCGGCACCCAGGGCGAATCGCGACGTTCGATCCAGAGGGTTCGATTGTCCGGATTGCTAGTCACCCGCCCTCCGAGCCCGGCCAGAATGCGGTCGCCGAGTAGTACGGCGATCGGCGAATGCCGCGGCTCCGGCAGCGGTGGCAGCGCGGTCCAGCGATTGGTAGCCGGGTCGTACTCGGTGACATCCGCGAGGCTCTCCTCGCCATGCGGCCGGCTGCGGCCACCGACGATGATGATGCGACCGTCGCGCACCACAACCGCGGGCTCGAAATGGGAACGCGGCAAGGGCAACGCAGCGACCTCGGTCCAGCGGTCCGTCGCAGGGTCATAACGATCGACCCAGGGGACATCTACGGGCGTGGGATCGTGCCCGACGCATCCGCCAATGGCGTAGATCGCTCCGTTCAGCACGACAGCGCCGAAATGTCCACGGGGCCGCGGGAGCGGCGCGGCGGGGATCCAGCGGGGAGCCGCTGCCGAATCGAGGGGCGCGAGCACCCAGTGACCCGGCGAATCCGTGCTGCGGTCCCGGTAGCCACCGAAGAAGTGGAGCCGGTTGCCGACGCTCAGCAGGGCGCCGCCAGCAATCGCCTCGGGTAAGGGAGGACCAGGGGTCCAGCGGTCGGCGCTCCAATCGTAGCGCCACACTTCGTTGGTGGTCGGTCCGGGGTTGTCGCCCACGAAACCCCCGGCAAACCAGAGCGCATCCCCCACGAGCGCTGGATTAACGTGGGTGCGGACACTCGGCATGTCCCCCTTACGTGTCCAGGTTTCCCCGGCGGAGTCGAAGGTCCACACCTCGGCCGAGGCCTGGAGTTTCGCGTTGTAGAATCCACCGAAGACGTAGACGCGTCCGCCGAGCACGGCCACGGGTGATTCGAACAGGTTGAAGGGAGCCGGAGCGTGGGGAGCCCATGCGCTGAGCACCGGCGGCTGACGGCGCCATCTCGCGAGCAGACCATGGGGAAGCCGGCGGCCGGCCCAGAAGCCGGACCCGAACGTCAGAGCGAGCGCCCCCAGCCCGAGGACCGCCAACAGCAGAGTTCGGCCTCGCCCGCGGGAGGTCATGGCCCCGCTCTCCGTTTCGGCTAATCGGGAAGCGCGAAGGCCATCAGGCTCGCGCGTTCCTCGCGCCCGGTGGCGATGACGACGAACTGGCGTCCCGCCGCGGTGCGGTAAGTCATGGGATTGGCATACCCAACCCCGCCAAGCTCCCAGCTCCAAAGCGGCGCCCCGGTCCGGGCGTCGAGGCCATACAATACCCGGCCACCCCCGGTCAGGAAAAGGAGTCCACTCCGCGTCAAGAGCGGCCCGGGTGCGCCGGCAATGCCCAGGGGTGGGAGCTTCAGCGCGCGGAGCAGCGGATGTGACCGCACTTCAGGCATATCTCCAATGGTGACCTGCCAGCGAAACGCCGCGTGCTCCAGGTCGATTGCCGTCAAGGTCCCGTACGGGGGGCGAATCACGGGGACGGCGGCCCCGGCGGGGCGCCTCAGCAGTCCACGCTCCGATAAGAGCGAAAGGAAGAGGTAATCGTCTCGGGCCACATCCTTGTCGCGAATGAACCCCGCAGCGGCACTCGGACCCATCGAGTCCGGAGGGACGAGACGCGCCAGTGTCGGTTTGTTGGACGCCTTGATATAGAGAGTCTGACTCGCCGGATCGAAGGCCCCTCCGCCCCACCCCGCCCCTCCAATCCATCCGGGCAACACGATGGTTCCCTGGAGGGAAGGCGGAGTGAAAAGCGGCCCGAGGCGACGCTGCCGGAGGAAGGCACGCGCGCGCTCCCGCAGCGCGGGCGTAAAATCCACCAGATCGCTGTCGGCGATGCCCTGGCGCGCGAAGGGCGGGGGCCGGGTCGGAAAAGGCTGGGTGGCGGCGGCCATTTCGCCGGGCACGTCGCTCGGGGGCACCGGCCGTTCCTCGATGGGCCAGAGCGGTTTGCCGGTGACGCGGTCGAAGACGTAGAGAAACGCCTGCTTGGTCGGCTGCGCCACGGCCTTCACGGGTTTGCCGTCGACCACGACGTCGAGGAGGATCGGCGCGCAAGGAATGTCGTTGTCCCAGATGCCGTGATGGACGAGCTGGTAGTGCCACTTGCGCTTGCCGGT
>DATCWE010000276.1:0-2566 GCA_036566495.1 Gemmatimonadales bacterium
AGCGAGCGTGCGGCCGCCCGGTCACGGGGCCGTCCGGCCGACTCCGTCGACGCTACCATCCGGCCGTCGAATCGGCCGTCCGACCCCGCCGACCCCAGCGACCGTCCGGCGGCGCGCCGCCTCCCGCCGCACCTCGAGCCCAGGAAGCCGGCCTCCGGGTTAGGCCGGATTCCCTGGAGCCTGCTGCTCCTGCTGGCCATTCCGGTCAGCGTCGTGCTGCGCTGGCAGCAGGCCTCACCGCTGCTGATCTTCCTGACGGCCTGCCTCGCCATGCTCCCGCTCGCCGGCTTGATGGGCCAGGCGACCGAGGAGCTCGCGGAGCGCACCGGGCCGACGGTGGGGGGCCTGCTCAACGCCACCTTCGGTAACGCCGCGGAGCTGATCATCGCCCTGGTAGCCCTGCGTGCCGGTCTGCTCGACCTGGTCAAGGCCTCCATCACCGGCAGTATCCTCGGCAATCTGCTGCTCATCCTGGGACTCTCGCTCCTCGCGGGCGGACTCAAATCCCCGCTGCTCAAGTTCAACCGCACCTCCGCCGGCATGAGCGCCGCGATGCTCGCGCTCGCCACGGCGGGCCTCGCCTTCCCGGCGCTGTTCCACCTCGTCCACCCGGGTACCTCGAACGCGCGCCTGGCCCTGACGGAGCTGCAGCTCTCCGAGGCGGTGGCGATCATTCTCGCGCTCACCTACGCCGCCTCGCTGGTGTTTTCGCTGCGCACCCATCGGGCCCTGTTCGGCGTCGATCCCTCCGCCACGCCTCACGGGCCGACCTGGAGCGTGCTCCGGGCGGTCATGGTGCTGGGGCTCGCGACGGCCGGGGTAGTGGTCGAGTCCGAGCTGCTGGTCGCCTCCGTCGAGCCGGTCACCCACGCACTGGGTCTTTCCCAGACTTTCCTCGGGCTCATCCTGATCCCGGTGATCGGCAACGCGGCGGAGCACGCGACCGCGGTCACGGTGGCCCGCAAGGGAAAGCTCGATCTCTCGCTGCAGATCGCGCTGGGCTCGAGCACCCAGGTAGCGCTGCTGGTGGCCCCCCTCCTCGTATTGGCTGGAGTGCTCATGGGTCAGCCGCTGAGCCTCCTCTTTACCCCTCTCGAAGTGGTAGCCCTCGGGATCTCGACCGTGGTAGTCTCCATCATCACCCTGGACGGGGAGTCGCACTGGTTCGAAGGCGTCCAGCTCCTGGCTTTGTATGCGATGGTGGGAGCGGCCGCCTACTTCCTGTGATTTGACTCGCAAGGTCGAACTCCGTAAGTTCGTCTAGGATAAATCTTTACGAGAGGACGCGGGTGCGAACTCGGCCGACCATTCTCTTTTTCGGGCCGGTCGGGGAGCCTATCCCGGACCTGGTGCGGCGTTGGGCCGAGGGGCGCGACTTCCCCCTCGAGGTCCATGCCGACCCGGCCACGGTCGAATCGATTGTCCTGCGCGGACACCCCTGCCTGCTTTTCATCGACGCGGATCGCATGGGCCCCGCCGGGCTCGCGCTGGTGCGCGGGCTCAAGAGCGATCCCTTCACCGCGATCATTCCCGCCCTGATTCTGTCGTCCTCCCACGAAGCCGAGGAAATCCAGGGCTGGTTCTCGGCGGGCGCCGACGAAATCCTCACCAGCGTCTTTCCCATCGCGGAACAACAGGCGCGACTGGACCTGCTCCTGGTGCGCACCCAGCGCGACGTGTCGGTGCACCCCTCGACCCGGATGCCGGGAACCACCGAGATCGAGCGCGCCATCCGGCGCGGCCTCGAGGGAGACCAGGAATTCGCGGTCTGCTACGCCGACCTGGATCACTTCAAGGAATTCAACGATCGCTACAGCTACTACGACGGCGACCGGGTCATCTACATCCTCTCCCGGATCCTGCACGACGTCGTGAAGGGGATTCTGGGCGCACGCGGGTTCGTGGGCCACATCGGGGGCGATGATTTCATCTTCATCATCCCCGCCGCCGATATCAGCGCCATCTGCGGTGAGATCCTCGCCGTATTCGACACCCTGATCCCGTTCCAGTACAACGAGCAGGATCGCCGTGCGGGTTACTTCTTCGGCAAAGACCGCCGCGGCCAGCTCCATCGCGTGCCGCTGATGACGCTCTCCGTGGGCATCGTGACCAACCGGCACCGGACCTTCGCCCACCCGGCCGAGGTCAGCGAGCTCGCCACCGAGATGAAGAGCTACGCCAAGACGCTGCCCGGCTCCGTGTATGTGGTCGACCGGCGCCAGAGCCGCACCGGCGAAGAGCGTGCCGCGGGCAGTCCGGCGCAGCGCGAAGCCGCGGGCGAAAGCGCATGAACGTCAGCTGCGGCCAGTGCCAGACGGTGTTCCGGGTCGACCCGGACAAGGTGCCCGTGAACGGGGTACGGGCACGGTGCTCGGTGTGCGCCGCTGTGTTCTGGGTGCGCCGTGAAGCGCCGCCGGCTCCCGCACCGGTCTCCGTGCCGGTTTCCGTGCCGGCTCCGCCGGTGCCGATGCCGTTGCCCCAGGCGGAGCCGTTGCCGACACCGCCCCCATTCCGAATGCCGGCGCCGGCCTACGCGCGGCCGGCGGCGGCCGGTTCCCCACCCGTG
>DATCWE010000401.1:0-2093 GCA_036566495.1 Gemmatimonadales bacterium
CGAGCCCGCCGCGGGCAGCGCCCGGCGCTGGGCGGCGACCTCTTGGTTCAGCCGCGCAGTTCGTCTTCGGCCTTCAGCAGTTGGTTGCGTGCGCGCCGGTATTCGCTCGACTCACCGGGGAACGTGATGTACGGGTCGCGAAGTGTTGCCCGCCACTCGTTCATGTCGTGTGGATTGCCTTTGGGCGCCATGATGTTTCATCCTTTCGTTGCGAGCGTCGCTTCCGATCGTGCGGTTGTTCACCGCGGCTCAGGCGTCGACAGCCGCAAAGAGGGTGTTGAGGCCTTCGGCCAACAGTGGGTGCGTGAAGATCGCGTCGGCCATCGCCGTGTCAGTGAGCTTGCCCAGCATGGCGACCTGGATGACAGTCATGATCTCGCCGCCTTCACTGCCGAGGGTGCCGTCCCAGGAGCGGTGTAAAAGTGCCTGATGTCGGTTCCGCTCGCTTGCATTTGTGATGCTACGCGATGGCTATGGAATCGGTTGGTGCCGGGCCGGTTTCGGTGTGTTGTGCCGAATTCCGTTGCGGCAGTCGGGTTGGCGGGTCGTGCATGCTGCGGCGCAGGTCCTGCAGTAATCGGAGTCCGGCGGAGGTCATGGCGAACCCGCGCCACCCGGCCGAGGCGCGGTCGAGTACCGCCCACACCAGCGACAGGCAGGAGTGCTCGCCGGGCAGCCGGCCGATCACCTTGACCCGGCGGCGCGTCTCGCCGAAGGTGCGTTCGATGAAGTTGGAGTGACGCACGCGGGTCCAGTGCTCGCGCGGAAACCGCAGGTAGACGGTGAGCGAGTCGCGGTCGTCGAGCAGGCAGCGCACCGCCGCCGGATACGAGTCGCGCCAGCGTGTGGCGAACGAGTCGATCTTGGCTTGAGCCTTGGCCACCGCGTCCGGGCCGGGCTGGGCATCCTCGGGCAGGTCGAAGATCGCCCAGTAGTCGGCCTTCACCTCGGCCTGGGCGTTTTTCGGCACCTTGGCCAAGACGTTTCTGGCGCGATGGATCAGGCAGCGTTGCCGCAACGCCGCGCCCATGGTGCGCTCGACGGCGCCGATCAGCCCGGCCGCGCCGTCGCTGATCACCAGTAGCGGGCAGGCCAGCCCGCGCTCGCCGAGCCCGGTCAAAAAGCCCTCCCAGGCGTCACCGGACTCCGACGACGCGGCCGCCAGCCCGACAAACACCGGTTTGCCGCCGGTGTCGATGCCCCACCCGGCCAGCACCGGTTCCGCCGAGGCGTTGGCGTGATATTTGAAGTGGCTGCCGTCCAAAAACAGGTAGTCCAGCTCGACGTCGTCGAGGCGGCGGGCGCTCCACGCCTCGAACTGGGTCTTGATCTCGCCGCAGATCCGCGACACCGTCGACTTCGACACCGCCGCCTGCTCTCCAAGGGCCTCGGTCAGCGCCGCCTCCACATCGCGGGTCGACAGCCCGCGCACGAACCCGGCGATCACCAGCGACTCCAGCGCGTTGGTCTTGGTCACGTGCGTGCCGAACAGCTGCGAGGCGAACCGCTCGGTGGTGCCGCGCAGCTTGGGCCGGGCCAGCGTCACCGGCCCCGCGGTGGTCTTGACCGTGGTCGGGCAATACCCGTTGCGCATCCCAGGATGCGGGTCCCCACAGGACGCGGCCCGCTCATAGCGGTCCCGCCCCAAGAATGCGGCCACCTCGGCCTCAACCGCGCTCTGCAGCAGCAACTGCGCGCCCAGCTGGGCGACCCGCTCAATCGCGCGCGACAGATCCTCGCCGCCGGCGAACACCTCATCGATCTCCGCGCGCAGCCGCTCGGCGGGCGATACTCTCTTCGACACGGACGTAGGCTCCTTCCTCAGACTTGCTGGTCTTCGAGGGAACCTACGTCCGACTCCTTTTACACCGCCGCGGGGACGCGACCTATTTCCGCAGCTTCGGGGGCTGGGCCACAGTCCCGCTGCGCAGCACTATGGGATTTCGTCGCTGGACGAGGCGCGGGCATATCTGGCGCACGACGTGCTCGGCCCGCGGCTGCGGGAATGCACGCGGCTGGTCGCGGCGATCGACGGCCGCTCGGTCGACGAGATCTTCGGCTGGCCCGACAACCTGAAGGTGCGCTCGTCGATG
>DATCWE010000428.1:0-2200 GCA_036566495.1 Gemmatimonadales bacterium
ACGGTGAACGGAGCCTTCAAGACCACGGTGAGCGGCGTGCTGGGGAAATCCACCTACCGCCGTTGGGCCGTGCCCGCGCTCCTGCTGTTGACCGCCGCGGGAGCCGCCGGCTTCTGGCTGCTGACTTGGACGACTCCGGCCCCCTGATCGCGGCGAACCGGTACCGCGCGCGCTGAAGCGGTCCCGCGCAACGCACGCGAGCTCCGCACTGTGTCCGGGTGACGGATCGCGAAGTGGTGCTGAGGCTCTTCTTCCTCGATGCTCCGACCCCGGCCATCGCGGGCCTGTGCGAGCTGCTACCCGGCGCGGTGAGCACGCCGCTGGGACTGGAAATCCCGCTGCGCGACCAGGCCCCCGAGGAGATACTCTCGCTGTGCCTGCGGCTGGGGGTGACGGCCCGGGCCACCCGGATCGTCGAGCGCGTTCGCTCCGGTTGACGCCGCTCTCCCGGGTCTCCTAGTTTGCCGCTGCCATGACGTCCGGAACCCCCCTGCTCGCATTGGTCGTGATCGACGACATCTTCGCTCGCGTGGCCCTCTTCTTTGGGACCAGCCGCGGTGAAGTCGTCGCCAAATTGATCAACGTCCTCTCCATCTGGTTGACGGCCTGGCTCGCGTACCAGATTGTCCGCCGGATCGCGCGGCGGATCGTGGCCCACGTGGACAACCACAGTGACGACACGCTGACGGCGGCCGAGAAGCGCGGCCACACCGTAGCGGCGGTGGTGCGGAGCGTGGGCCGGGTGGTCATCCTCGTGCTCGCGGTGCTGCTCACCGCGGCCCAGTTCATCCCGATCGCCCCCCTGCTCGCCGCCGGCGGCATCCTCGGCCTGGCGGTCTCGTTCGGGTCGCAGAGCCTGGTCAAGGATGTGCTCGCGGGGTTCTTCATTCTGTTCGAGAATCAGTTCGCGCTGGGCGACGTGATCGAGGCGGCCGGCAAGAGCGGCACGGTCGAGCGGATGACGCTGCGGGTGGTGATGCTGCGGGATGTGCGCGGGGTCCTGCACGTCATCCCCAACGGGCAGATTACCACCGTCAGCAACCTCACGCGGAGCTGGTCGCGCGCCATTGTGGAAGTCGGGGTCGCCTACGCCGCGGACCTCGACCAGGCGCTCGACATCTTTCGAGATGAGGTGGCGCGGCTGCGCACGGATGCGGCGTGGCAACGCCGCTTCGAGGGAGAAGCGGACGTTGGCGTCGAGGAGCTGGGCCAGCATGCCGTGATGGTGCGCACCATGCTTCGTACCGCACCGGGCGCTCAGTGGGAGGTGGCCCGGGAGTTCCGTCGCCGCATCAAGAATCGACTCGACGCGGAGGGCATACCGATCTACTCGGTGGCGCGTCCGGCCCCGCATGCGGAGCTTGCAGCGCCACCGCCGGCCGACTCCGAATTACTTCCCGGAAGCTGATCCTCACTCGATTCTCATCCCTGCTTCAGAGACGCTGGGCTATCCTGAATCCATGACACGCAACATGGGAATGGCCGACCGCCTGCTGCGGGTTGTGGTTGGAGCCATGCTGCTCGGACTGTATGGTGCGCTGGAGCCGCCGTGGCGCTATCTGGCGTTGCTGGGCCTGATTCCCCTCGGGACGGCGCTGACCGGGAATTGTCCGCTCTATTCGCTGCTCGGGATCTCTACGCTCCGCAAGCAACCCCGCACCCCGCAGGCTTGAGACCTTTCGTTCTCGCTTCACTCTCGCTTCACAGCTCCTCCCCCAGTTTTCTCGCGACTCTTTGCGTGAGGCCAGGCCGTGTTCCACAATATTCTCGTCCCCCTCGATGGATCCCGCTTCGCGGAAAGCGCGATTCCCCTCGCCTCGCGTCTCGCCAGGAGTGCGCAGGCGCGGCTGCACCTGGTGCGCGCCCACCGGCCGGCCCCGGTGCTCGTGGGCGTGGGGGAAATGATGGCGATGCCGGGGGACCTGAACGAGGAGCTGAGGGAGCGGGAGGTCGGCTATCTGAGCGAAACCGCCACCCGGCTGGTGCAAGCCGGCGGCGGCTCGGTGGAGTATCACGAAGTCGATGGCCTGGCCGGCCCGGAGCTGTGCGAGGTGGCCAAGCGCCTGGGTGCGGACCTGGTCGTCATGGCTACTCACGGCCGGGGCGGCATCGTGCGCTTCTGGCTGGGCAGTGTCGCGGATTACCTGATCCGGCATCTCTCGACCCCCGTGCTGCTGATCCACCCGGGTCGGGAGGTGGA
>DATCWE010000012.1:0-4506 GCA_036566495.1 Gemmatimonadales bacterium
GCTTGCCGCAGGCGGCTCGCACCGGGGCCGCGGGGTTGCGCAGCCTCACCATCGCCAGCCGCAATGGGGCGCTGGTGCCGCTCGGCGCCGTGGCATCGCTCACCGAGCAGCCCGCTCCGGAGCCCCGCTTCCGCAAGGATCTCAGGCCGGTCATCTACGTGACGGGCGACGTGGCGAGAGAGCTGGAATCGCCGGCCTACGCGATGCTCGCGATGGGAGGGCCGCTCGCAGCCGCCGGCATCCCGGCCACCTGGTCGGGCCCCGCCGCGAGCACCGAGCAGGTCAGCCTCAACTGGGACGGGGAGTGGCGCATCACCTACGAGGTCTTCCGGGACCTCGGCATCGCGTTCGCCGCGGTGCTGGTGCTGATCTACTTCCTGGTCGTGGCCTGGTTCCAGTCGTTCCGCACCCCGCTGGTCATCATGGCGCCGATTCCGCTCACCCTGGTGGGCATACTGCCGGGACACGCGCTGAGCGGCGCGTTCTTCACCGCCACCTCGATGATCGGGATGATCGCCCTCGCCGGGATCATCGTGCGCAACTCCATTCTGCTGGTGGATTTCGTCGAGCTGGCCCGCGAGCGCGGCGCCACCCTGCGGGATGCCGTGGTCGAAGCGGGCGTGGTGCGCGCGCGGCCCATTCTGCTCACCGCCGCCGCCGTGGTGATCGGGGGCGCGGTGATGGTCGCCGACCCGATCTTCCAGGGCCTGGGGATCGCGCTGATCTCGGGGTCGGTCGTGGCCACGCTGCTCACCCTGGTCGTGATCCCGCTGCTCTACGCGGAGGCCGCATGAGACTCGTCGTCGTCGTGGTGGATCGGGAGCGGGCCGGGGAAGTCACCTCGCTCTTCGACGCGGGCGGGGTCACCGGGTACAGCCTCCTCCCGGACGTGCTCGGCCGGGGCGAGAGCGGCGGGCACTTCGGCACCCGCGCATTCCCGGGAGAGAACGCGATGGTACTTGCGCTGGTACCCCACGCACAGGCCCAGGGGCTGACCGAAGCCCTGCGCGACCTCAAGCGGAAGTTTCTGTCCAGCCAGGGGCTCATGGCCTTCGCGCTGGATGCGGCCCCCCTGGTGTAGCTGGTCCTCGGAAAGGAGGCTCGATCATGTCGATGCATTACGCGATCCGGCTGGTGGCGGGCAGCTTCGTGCTGATCTCGCTGGCGCTGGGCTATTGGGTGAGTCCGTACTGGTTCCTGTTCACCGCGTTCGTGGGGGTCAACCTGATCCAGTCCGCGCTGACCCACTGGTGCCTGATGGAGAAGATCCTCGCGCGGCTGGGACTGGTCGCGGTGGGCGGTGAGCGGTGAGCGGTCACCCGTCACCCTTCACAGCAGAGATCTAATCCACCCCCCGTCCACCGCCATCGACTGCCCCGTGATGTAGCTGGCCCGCTCGCTCGCCAGGAACGCCGCCAGCGCGGCGAATTCCCGCGGCTCGCCCATGCGGCCGACCGGCACCGTCGCGGTGTAGCGGGCCAGCGCCTGTTGCGCCGTGATCCCTTCCTTCTGCGCGGTCACCTCGGAGAGCTCCACCATCCGCTCGGTCCGCGTAAAGCCCGGCAGCAGGTTGTTCACTGTGACCCCGAACGGCGCCACCTCGTTGGCCAGGGTGCGCGCGAAGCCGAGCACGGCGGCGCGGATGCTGTTGGACAGCATGAGATTGTCCACCGGCTGCTTGGCGGCGATCGAGCAGACGTTGAGGATCCGGCCCCAGCGCCGCTGCTTCATCCCCGGCAGCACCGCCTGGCAGAACGCGACCACGCTGCCGAGCACCAGCGCCGTCGCGCTGGCCCACTGCTCGTTGGTCAGCGACTCGAAGGGACCCGCCGGCGGTCCGCCGCTGTTGGTCAGCAGGATGTCGATCTGCCCGAACGTCGCCAGGCCTTCGCGCACCACCCGCTCGGCCTCGCCCGCCTTGCCCAAGTCGGCGGCGACCGCCAGCACCGGCACGTCGTATCCCTTGGCGATCGCATCGGCAGTAGTGCGTAACCCGGCTTCGCCGCGCGCGCAGAGCACCAGCGATACGCCTTCCGCGGCGAGCTCCTCCGCGACCGCCTTCCCCAGCCCCTTGCTCGAGGCGGCCACCAGCGCCACGCGGCCGCTGATTCCGAGGTCCATCTACTTCTTCCGCAGGTAGTCGTCGGTCTTGTCGAGCCAGTCCTGGCGCGGCGGCGAGAACACGTCCACGTCGAGGGTGTCCTCCAGCGCCTCGGCCTTGTGGGGCACCTGGCTCGGGAGTACCAGCACTTCGCCGGCGTGCACGTCCACCGTCTCCTGCTGGTCTTCGCCCAGCCAGAAGCGCAGGCAGCCCTCCAGCACGTAGGTGAGCTGCTCGTTCTCGTGCGCGTGCTTCGGCACGATGCAGCCTTTCTTGAGGTAGACGTGGGCGAGCATCATCCGGTCGCCGCAGATCAGCCGGCGGTCGAGCAGGTCGTGGACCTTCTCGCGCGGCATGTCCTCCCAGCGGTGGTGCGTCACCCGGTCTCTCATGGCGCCTGCTTTTCGGCGATGGGGGCGATCTTCTTCCCGGACATGGACTGGTTGAAGGCCGGCACGACGGTTTGCAGCAGAGTGGTGAACTCCGCCTTGGCCTGCGCCAGCTCGCGCTCCAGCTGCGCCAGCGTGACCAGCTCGGCGTCGGTGGGACGAAACTCGGCGCCCCCCGCCACGTCGCCCGCGCCGGTGCCGACCTCCCCCGACAGCCACACCAGGTTGAGGTACACCTTGTAGGGCTCGACGAACCACTTGTCGTCGCTGTGCAGCTCGGTGCGGGAGACCAGCTTGAGCTCGACGTCCAGCATCTTCCGGTCGAGCGCGCGCAACGCCTCGCCCGCGCCATCCTGACCCTCGGCGGTCTTGAGCTGGTCCTCGACCTGTTTGCGCAATACTTCGATTCGGTTCACGATATCCGCGGTGGTGTTGATGGCGTCGCGGATGCGCAGCTGGACGGCCGTCGAGGCCGCGAGGTCGGCGTCGCTGGTGGGAATCGCGGGATCGCGCAGCACCGCCACCGGCTGGCTGGCGGTCTGGCCGCCGACGGTCACCCGCACCGAGTAGTTCCCAGCCAGGACCAGCGGACCGGCGCGCTGCGGACCCTGGATGCCCCAGTGATTGATCGGCCGGGTGGTCTTTCCCTTGAAGCGGGGCTCGTCCCAGATCCGCGGGTTATCGGGGGGCGTGGTCCGCAGCTCGACCTGGCGGGGACCGTCCGCCCGCAGGTCCCAGCTCAGCCGGTTGAGCCCGGCACGCCCGGACATTCGCGCCGTTCGGATCACGGCGCCCGCGCCGTCGAGCACGTCGACCCGCACGGAATCCTTGGGCGCGACCTTGAGCACATAGTTGACGTCCACGCCGCCGCCGCGCGCCTCCCGGAACGCCGGCCGCGGCGCGTAGAGCTGCAGCTCCGCATCGGCGACGACCTTGTCCTGCTGCTCCAGCATGGTGATGTCGCGCAGGATGAAGAGGCCACGGCCGTAGGTCGAGACCACGACGTCGTGGTACAGCTTCGGCACCACGATCCAGCTGACCGGCGCGGCGGGCAGCCCTTCCTTGAACTGGGTCCAGCGCTGGCCGTCGTCGAGCGAGTAGTAGAATCCATGGCCGGTGCCCGCGAACAGCATGCCCTTGCGGTTGGGGTTCTCCGCGACCGCCATCACGTAGTCGAGCGGGTGATCCTGCGGCAGCCCGTCGCTCAGCTTCGTCCAGCTCTTGCCGTAATCGCTGGTCTTGTAGATGAACGGCTTGCGATCGTCCATCATGTGGTAGTCCACCGCGACGTAGGCGGTGCCCGGGTCGAAGTGGCTGGGCTCGATCTTGCGGATCGTCCCCCACGCCGGCATCCCGACGTTCGCGCTCACGTCCTGCCAGCTGCCGCCGCCGTTCCGCGTGTACCAGAGCTTGCCGTCGTTGGTACCGGCCCAGAGCAGGCCTTTCTGGACCTCCGAGGGCGCGATGGCAAACACGACTTCGCCGTAGAACTGCCCCAGGTTGTCGCCCACGATGCCGCCCGAGGACACGATGCGCGAGGGGTCGCGGGTGGAGAGGTCCGGACTGATCACCGCCCAGCTCTGGCCGCCGTTGACCGTCTTGAAGACGACCTGGCAGCCGTAGTACACCGCGTTGTGGTCGAAGGGATCGATGGCGAGCGGCGCGGTCCAGTGGCAGCGGTACTTGAGGGCGTCGGGCGGCGAGTCCAGCGTGTGCATCCAGGGACTCACCGAGCGCGCCCGGCCCACCTTGGCATCGAAGCGGGTGACCTTGTTGCCGTAGCAGGTGGCCCAGACGATGTCCGAGTCCGTGGGATCGGGAATGGTGAAGCCCGATTCGCAGCCGCCGATTCCGTGGTCCCAGGTCGAGCCGCCTCCGAAGCCGCCAAATCCGCCGAAGCCCTCGGCTTCCCCGCCCCCCGCCGCGGTGCTGTCGCGCCGAGCCGTGCTGTCGCGTCGCGCGGTACTGTCGCGGCGCGCCGAGCTGTCGGGTCGCGCAGCGGGCCGGGTCGGCGCC
>DATCWE010000079.1:0-3787 GCA_036566495.1 Gemmatimonadales bacterium
CGCCTCCGCCGAACAGAATTCCGCTCGCCGCGACCGCGCGCCGGCTCAGCGCCGGCCCGTGCACCCGAGCCGTCATCTCCTCGGCCAGGAGTCGTTGCGGGGTCCGCTGGCCCGGATTGGCGGCGTGCGCCGCCATCGCCGCGGCGATCTCCTGCTGGGGAAGAAAGGTGAACGCCTTGAGCAGGCGCTCCACGTCCCGGTCGTCGCTGTTGAGCCAGAACTGGTAGAAGCGGTAGGGACTGGTGCGGGCCGGGTCGAGCCAGATGTTCTCCCCCTCGCTCTTCCCGAACTTGCTGCCCGCGCTGGTGGTGAGCAGCGGGCACACCAATCCGTGCACCTGCGATTGTTCCCGCCGCGCGATGAGCTCGACGCCGGCGGTGATGTTGCCCCATTGGTCGCTGCCGCCCATCTGCAGCTCGCAGCGCTCGGTCTGGAAGAGATGGAGATAGTCGTAGGCCATCACCAGCATGTAGCCGAATTCGGTGAAGGAAATCCCCGACTCCATGCGCGCTTTCACCGATTCCTTCTGCAGCATGTAGTTGACGGTGAAGTGCTTCCCGATGTCGCGCAGGAACTCCAGCAGCCGCAGCGGCCGCAGCCACTCGGCGTTGTTGACCATGCGCGCGGCGCGCGGCCCCTCGAAATCGAGGTAGCGCCGCAGCTGGCGCTCGACCGCCGCCGCGTTGGCGTCGATCTGCTCGACCGGCAGCATGGGTCGCTCGCTTCGCTTGCCGCTCGGGTCGCCCACCATCGCGGTGCCGCCGCCCACCAGCACGATCGGACGCCCCCCCAGCCGCTGCAGCCAGGCCAGAGCCATCACCGGCATCAGGTGGCCGACGTGCAGTGAGTCCGCGGTCGGATCGAACCCGACGTAGCCCGTGATCGGACCTGCGGCGAGGCGGTCGGCCAGCGCCGGCGTCACATCGTGCAGCAGGCCGCGCTCGGCCAGGACGCTGAGGAGGTGGGTCACGTGGGGAGAGTAGACGCGAAAAGCGTCAACAGTCAACCGGGAAAGGTCGCGCCGCCACGCCGTTTATCTTGAAAGGGTGATCGAAACTCCCATGGCCACCCGCCGCGCCCGCTGGTGGCATTACCCGCGCCGGCGCAAGAAGGTCCTCATTGGGCTGCTCGCCGCAGGGCTCTTCGGCCTCGCGCTCCTGGCGGGGGCCTGGAGCCGCGTCTGTGGCGGCGGCGCCTGTCCCTCCATCGCCGGGCTGAGCAACTACGATCCCGACCAGGCGTCCAAGCTGTACGCCGCGGACGGCCGCCTGATCACCGACTACGGCAATCAGCGCCGGACCGTGGTGCCCCTGCAGCAGATGTCGCCGGCGGTGGTGGCCGCGTTTCTCGCGGTCGAAGATCGTCGCTTTTACCAGCATCACGGAATCGACTGGGTGCGCGTGCTCGGCTCGGTCAAGTCCACCCTGCTGGGCAACAAGCAGGGCTTCTCGACCATCACCATGCAGCTCGCGGGCAACCTGTGGCCCGAGCAGATCGATCGCAGCCAGCGGGAAGGACTCGCGGGCCTGACCCGCAAGCTGCGGGAAGCCCGCATGGCGCTGGAGATCGAGCGCAATTACTCCAAGGACAAGATTCTCGAGCTCTACCTCAACCAGATCAACCTCGGCAACGGCGCCTACGGCGTCGAGGCCGCGGCGCAGCGCTATTTCGGCAAGTCCGCCCGCTCGGTCAACGTGGCGGAGGCCGCGACCCTGGCCGCCCTGGCGAAGGCGCCCGGACGCTACAACCCCCGCAAGAGCCCGCGGCTGGCCGTGCAGCGCCGCAACCTGATCATCGGGCTGATGGAAGACTGGGGAAAGATCGCGCCCCAGTCCGCGGAAGCCTGGAAGTCCTACGGGCTCAACCTGTCTTCGCGCTCCGACTACAGCGGAGTCGCCGAGTACTTCGTGGAGTATGTGCGGCAGATCCTGCAGGCCCGCTTCGGCGCCGACCTCTATCGCGCCGGGTTCCGGATCTACACCACGCTCGACCTCGATATGCAGCTGGCCGCGGAGCGCGCCCTCGAGACGCAGCTCACCGCCATCGAGGATGGGGCCCTCGGCCCCTACCGGCACGGGACCTACCGGCAGTACCTCGACCAGCGCGGCGAGGCGAATCCCGAAGTCGACAACGGGTCATTCACGCCGTATCTGCAGGGACTGGTCGTCTCCCTCGAAGCCAGGACCGGGAACATTCGCGCCATGGTTGGCGGGCGGGACTTCGAGGATTCGAAGTTCAATCGCGCCACCCAGGCCCAGCGCCAGGCCGGCTCGACCTTCAAGCCCTTCGTGTACGCCGCGGCCATCCGGGCGGGGCTGCCCTGGTCGAAGCTGTTCGACGACTCGCCGGTGTCGGTGGAAATCCCCGACCAGCCGACCTGGGAGCCCAAGAACTACGACAGCAAGTTCCAGGGGATGATGTCGATGCGCCGCGCGCTGTTCGAATCCCGCAATACCGTCGCGGTGAAGGTGGGCCTCGAGCTCGGCGAGGACGCCGTCATCGCCGAGGCCTCGAACTTCGGCCTCAGCACCCGGATCCCCCGGGTCCCCTCGATCTTCATCGGGTCGGCGGACGTCGTCCCGCTCGAGCTGATCGCGGCTTACACCGGGTTTGCCAATATGGGGACGGTCACCACGCCGCTCGCGATTCTCCGGGTGGAGGACCGCCAGGGCCACATCGTGTGGCAGCCGGAAACCCAGCAGCGCCAGGTGATGGATCACCAGCACGCCTGGCTGGTGCTGGATGGCCTGCGCGACGTGATTCGGCGGGGCACCGCGAGCGGTGCGATCGTCGGGCGGGGCGGCTTCAGTCTCCCGGCCGGCGGCAAGACCGGCACCACCAACGACGGCATGGACGTCTGGTTCATCGGATTCACCAACGATCTGGTAACCGGAGTCTGGATGGGCTTCGACAAGAAGACCGTGATCAAGGCGAACGCCCAGGGCGGCTTGCTGGCGGCGCCGGCCTGGGCCGCCATGATGCGTGAAGTGTACGAGCGCCGCCGCACGCCGCCGCCGTGGCTGATGCCGGATGGCCTTCTCGATCTCGAAATCGACGAGGGGACCGGCTATCTCTCCACGCCCTTCTGCCCGCCCGAGCAGATCCGCCACGAGTATTACATCCCTGGGACGGAGCCCAGCGAGCGCTGTCCGCTGCACAGCCCGTTTCGGGGAGGAGGGCGGGGAGGAGCGCATTAGACCGCTCCGGCTGCAAGCCGCCTGGGTGCTCCCGATGGATGCGGCACCGCTGCGAGAAGCTGCGGTGCTCATCGGCGGCGACGGCCGCATTGCCGCCGTTGGTCCCGCGGCCGCCGTGCCCGCTCCGCCCGACGCCGAGCACCTGACCTTCCCGTCCGGCCTGCTGCTTCCCGGCCTGGTGAATACGCACACCCATCTCGAGCTGACCGGGTTTGCGCCGACCGCCTCCGAGCTCGACTTCCGGCACTGGATTCTCAGCATTCGCCGCCTCAAGCAGGCCCGCTCGCCCGCAGAGTTCCTCGCGGCGGCCCGTCGCGGTTTGCAGGATTGCTGGGAAGCAGGAGTGACGACGATCGCCGATACCGGTGATTCCGGCGCCGCCGTCGAGGCACTCGCTGCGCTGGGGGGCTCGGGCATCGCCTACCACGAGGTCTTCGGCCCTCATCCCGAGCAGCTGGAGGAGAGCGTCGCCGACCTCGCGCAGCGCATGGACCAGCTCGCGCCCTTCCAGCGCGGACGGGTGCGGCTTGGCGTGTCGCCTCACGCGGCCTATACGGTGAGCGGCCCACTCTACGCGCGGGTAGCCGCCT
>DATCWE010000408.1:0-2092 GCA_036566495.1 Gemmatimonadales bacterium
GGTCGGGCGCGGCGGCGGCGGGGACTACCGCCTGCCCGCCCACTCGGATCAGCGGCAGATCGTGCTCCAGCACCGCGGCCTCGATCCGGAGGTGCACCAGGTCCACCACCCGGCCGATCTCCTGCCCGTTGGCGAGCCGCTCGCCGGGCGACACTTTCACTTCGTCCATCACCCCGTCGAAGGGAGCGGTTACCGTAGCCTTCTCGCGTTCCAGCTTGGCCTTCTCCACCGCCACCTTGGCGCCTTCGAGCCCGGCGCGGATTTCGGCGTTCTTGAGCCGCTCGCCCGTGAGGGCTTTGCCGGTGACGATCGAGTCGGGCACCGTGTTGTCGAGCAATTGCAGCCGGGCTTTCTCGAGGTTGGCCTCGGCTTCGCGCACCGCGAGGTCGAGCGGGCGCGGGTCCACCCGCAGCAGCGCCTGGCCTTTGCTGACATGATCGCCCGGGCGCACCAGCACCGCGGCGATGGTGCCCTGAGTCTCGCTCTTGAGCACGCTCATCGCCTCGGAGCGGATCTGCCCGGTGGTCACCACCGAGAGGATCAAGTCGCCCTGGCGCACCTCCTGGCCGACCACCGGAAGCGTGACGGTGGACCCGGGCGCCTGCGTGCTGTCGGCGGCCTTCGCCGCGGCTTCCGCGTCCTTTTTCTTGCAGCCGGCCAGGGTGATCCCGCTCAGCAGCACCAGGACGGCTCCCCGGATTGCCTGATTGCCTGATTGCCGGATAATCACAGTCGTCTCCCCAGAATCGCTTCGATCTGCGCCTTGGCGCGGAGGTATTCGTAGCGGGCGTTGATGGCGTCGACTTCCGCGTTGCTCAGCGCATCCTGGGCCAGGTTCAGCTCCACGATGCCGATCGAGCCCAGCCGGTAGCGCTCGGTCTGGACCCGCGAGCTGGCGCGCGCCGCCTCCAGGCTTTGCGCGGTGAGCGCAATGCGCTGCTCGGCGATCTGGAGCGCGGCAAGCTGGGTGGTAAGCAGGGCTCCCACCCGGCGGCGCTCGTCCGCGGCGGTCGCCACCGCGTAATCGAGATTGGCATTGGCCTGGACCAGGTTGCGCTCGCGCGCGAAGCCGTTGAACAGATTCCAGGAGAGACCCAGGTTGAAGCCGCGCGTAGAGGAGAGATCGTAGCTGCTCTGGCTGCTGCCGTTGAGCGACGTGCTCGCCGACAAGAGCAGGGCCGGCCAGTAGCTCGACTTGTAGATGCCCACGTTGGCCCGGTTCGCGCGCACCCGCGCTTCGGCGCGCAGCACCGCGGGAGAACGGGACATCGCCTCGCCCATCAGCGCCGCGGAGTCCGCGATCGTGGTGGTCGCGAACAGGGACGAATCGGCCACGGCGGATACCCGGCCGTCCAGTCCTATATATCGCGCCAGCGTCGCTTCAGCCTCGGTGAGATTGCGCTGCTGGGTGAGCAGCGTGGCGCGGGCGCGGGCCACGTCCACCACCGCGCCGAGCGAATCCGCGATGGTGGCGGCGCGGGTGGCCAGCTTGGCGTTGGCGATGGCGAGCTTGTCCTCCGCGCGGCGGATCGCCTCCAGCTGCACCCGCACCAGGTCGGCGCTCTGCAGGGTTTGGATGAACTGGTTGCTGGTGCGCAGCGCCGACTGGGCGCGCAGGTCCCCGAGGGAAGCATCCGCGTCGGCGATGCCGGCCCGGGCATTGGAGAGATCGGCGCCCCGGCGGAACCCGGTGAAGAGGTCGAGCTGCGCGCTGCCACCCAGGGTGAGCGAGCCCGAGGTCACGTTGCCGCTGATGACCTCGCCGGTGAGCGGATCGGTGCGCGAGGGCAGCGAGGAGAAGCTCTTTCCGTAGCTGGCGTTGCTGCTGATGCGGGGGAGAAACTCGCCCCAGGTGGAGCGCAGCGTTGCGCCGGCCGTGCGGGCGGTGCCCTGGGCCTGAACCACGCTGGGGTCGGCCCGGACGGCGAGGTCGATGGCCTCCGCCAGGGTCACGGCGCGCTGCTGGGGGCTCGCTTTGGCCAGGGGGGAGGCACAGCAGGCCAGGACGAGGGTCAATCGTCGCACGGAGATCCTCGGATCGGGGTCGGGCTAGTGCCTCAAAGATACCGCCCGCAACGTCTGGCGTGACCTA
>DATCWE010000295.1:0-3919 GCA_036566495.1 Gemmatimonadales bacterium
CACATCGTGAGACTCTTTCTCGATGGGGAACCTTACGGTGACCTGACCCGGGACGACATCCTCGACAACATCACCCTGACCTCGTTGACGAACACGGGCGTGTCCAGCGCTCGTCTCTGTGTGGAATACAAGGGCGCCTTCTTCAACGACTACGACATCTCCGTTCCGGCCGCCGTAAGTGTCTTCCCTGAAGAGGTCTACCAGGCTCCGCGGAGTTGGACCGAGCGCGCCTACCACAACCTGCTGCTCTACAACCAGCACGACCAGGGCGGGCACTTCGCGGCGTGGGAACAGCCTGAGCTCCTGGTGGGCGACCTCCGCGCGGGGTTCAAGTCGCTGCGGTAGGTTAAAGAAGTCGATGGCCGTCTCATGACCGGAGGATGATATGACCGAGCAACCCACCGGGACTCGCTCCGCCGTCGCCGGCGCGCGGCGGACCGAGGTCGCCGTGCTCGCCGGCGGTTGCTTCTGGGGCGTCGAGGAGATCCTGCGCGACGTCCCCGGCGTCATCGATACGGATGTAGGCTACACCGGCGGATCGTTGAAGAATCCGACCTATGAGGACACCCACGATGGGAAATCGGGTCACGCCGAATCCATCCGCGTGACCTTCGACCCGGCGGTGCTCAGCTACGAAGAGTTACTCGAAAAGTGGTTCTTCAAGCTGCACGACCCCACCACCCTCAATCGCCAGGGCAACGACGTCGGGACCCAATACCGCTCGGCGATCTTTCCGCAAACTCCGGAGCAGAAGGCCACGGCGGAGCGGGTAAAGGCGCGGGTAGCGGCCTCAGGCAAGTGGAAGCGGCCGATCACGACCTCCATCGAGCCGGCGTCCGCATGGTACAGCGCGGAGGCGTACCACCAGGATTATCTGCGCCAGCATCCCGGCGGCTACACCTGCCATTACCTGCGCGACTGACCGCGGCCCTGCTCGCCGGCGCGATCGTGGTTAGCGACGCCGAGCTGCGCTCGCTCGGCAGGGCGACCGAGTGGCTCAACTCGAAGCCGCTGACGGCGGAAGCGCTGCGCGGCAAGGTCGTCCTGATCGAGTTCTGGACCTAGGGTGCACGCGCCCGAGTTCCCCTGACCTCCAACGTTTTGCCGCCCTGCCCGGTCCAAGCAAGAAGGCCCCCCCGCACGTCACGTCGTGGTACCGGAACGGGAGAACACTATGCGCGACCGATTCGACGCCATCATCGCCGACGTCACCTTCGCCCTGCGCCAGCTGCGCCGCTCGCCGGTGCTGGCCATCGCCGCGATGCTCTGCTTCGCGCTGGGCATCGGCGTCAACAGCGCGATCTTTTCGATCGTCAACGGCGTCCTGATCCGGCCGCTGCCCTACCGCGACGCGGATCGCATCGTGGTCATCCAGGAGGGCCTGCCGAAGATGGGCCCGGGCATGGGTAGCATCTCGGCCGCGGAGTTCCTCGATTATCGCGAGCTGGACGGCCGGGTGTTCCAGACCACGGCGATCTATGAGGCGCGGAGCTACACCGTCCGCGCCCCCGATGGATCGCTGGATCGGGTTCCGGGGGCCGCAGTAACCGGAAACTTCCTGCGGGTCCTGGGGCGCGAGCCGGCGCTCGGGCACATTCCGGAGACCTGGTCCCGGAACGCCGCGGATCCCAACGCGAGCCTGGCCACGGCGGAAGTGATCGTCAGCCATGCCTTCTGGCGCACCCGGCTGGGCGGCGATTCGAGCATCATCGGGAAGACCATGCCGCTCGGCAACGCCACGGCGACCGTGGCGGCCGTGATGCCGCCCGGGGTGCAGTTTCCGATCGGCGGCATCGGGGTGACGCCGGCGGAGATCTTCCTGCCCTATGAGCTGACGCCGCAGGTGATGGCCCGCCGGGCCGACAATTACGGCACCTGGGCGTTCGGCCGGCTCGCCGATGGCGTGTCGGTCGCGGGTGCAGCTGAAGCAGTGGCGAGCGTCGCCACCGGTCTGCCGAATCGCTATCCCGAGTTTTACAAAGCAGGGACAGCCACGGTGGTCGGCGGGGTGCAGCCCTTGCGCGAGGCCATCACCGGATCAGTGCGCCAGCCGCTGCTCGTGCTGCTCGGCGCGGTGTGCCTGGTCCTGCTCATCGCCTGTCTCAACGTCTCGAGCCTGCTGGTGGCGCGGTCGGTGGCTCGCCAGCGGGAGATCGCGGTGCGCCGGGCGATCGGCGCGTCACGCTGGCGGCTGGCGCAGCAATTCCTGACGGAGAGCCTGGTGCTCGTGGTCACCGGCGGCGGGGTTGGCCTGCTCTTTGGGCGCTACGGCGCCGCGTTGCTGGCGCGGCTCGCCCCCAATGGAGCGTTGAACGGCTACAACATCGGCCTCGACTGGCGCGTCGTGGCCGCCACCGTGGCGGTGACGGGGCTGACCGCGATGGTCTTCTCGGTGTTGCCGGGCATCGCCGGACGCGACGATCTGCAAACCACGCTGCGCGAGGGGAACCCGCGCCAGAGGGGGTTGTCGCGCAGTGGACTGGTGGTCGCGGAAATCGCGATCGCCCTGTTGCTGACGGTGGGGGCCGGTTTGATGGTGCGGAGCCTGTTGCGGCTGAACGACGTCGACCCCGGATTCAGGTCCGATCGTCTGCTGACCTTCCGGGTGAGCTTCCCCCAGTCGCGCTATCCCACCTATGAGGCGGCGATGACGGCGGAGCGGCTGCTTGCCGAGCGGCTTGCCGCGATTCCCGGCGTCGGCGCGGTCAGCTCGGCGACCGACATTCCGGTGAGGGGAGGGTCGCTCATTGCCTTCACGCCGGATCCTGCCGTCGGGCCCCTTCCCGAGAAGGTCCCCATCGGCGCGGCAAGTCTCGTGCACCCCGGCTACTTCGAGACCATGGGAATCCCGTTGCGCTCCGGCCGCACCTTCAGCAGGTCAGATGTGGCCGGGGGTGAGCCCGTCGCCATCATCGGCGCAACGCTGGCCAGGCAGCGGTACGGGGGCCTGAACGCGGTGGGCCGCCGGATCAAATGGGGATCACTGGAATCGCCCCAACCCTGGCGGACGATCGTGGGCGTGGTGTCCGACGTAAAGCAGGCCGGGCTCGCCGAGGAAGAGCCGGCGGCCTCGATCTACATGCCGGTGGCCCAACTGGACAGCGGTCCGGTCGCCGCGATGGGTCGCGGGCAGAGTTACGTCGTACGCACCAGGGGCGATCCCCGGGCGTCGCTGAGTGCCGTCCGACTGGCGGTAAAGGACTTCGACGCTCTGATGCCGATCACGGGGCTCGGTCCGATGGATGAGTTGCTTGCCTCGACCATCGCCGACCGCAGGTTCAACATGTTCCTGCTCGGCACCTTCGCGGCGGTGGCCCTGAGTCTCGCCGCGGTCGGCATCTACGGGCTCATCGCGTACTCCGTCGCGCAGCGGACCCGCGAGCTGGGTATTCGCCTCGCCCTCGGCGCGCTGCCTCGTGACGTGCTCCTCCTCGTGATTCGACAGGGAGCGAGGCTCGCGTTGGTCGGGGTCGCGGTCGGGAGCCTCGGCGCGATTGCCTCGACGCGGTGGATGGGATCGATGCTGTTCCACGTCGACCCCCTGGATCCGCTCACCTTTGCCGTCGTCGGCGTTGCGCTGGCCGCCGTTGCGATTGGAGCAACGTGGGCCCCCGCGTTGCGTGCAGCGCGGGTGAGTCCAGTAACGGCGATGCGAAATGACTGAGCGACCAGGCCGCCATTACGGCTGACCCCACAGGTACTGGTCGAACCACTCCAGGTTGTGGGTCATCACCGCTCGGCTCGACTTCGGGCGCGAGGGGCCGTGCCCGATGCCCTCGAAGCCGCGATAGACGATCAGTTTGGTGGGCACCCCCATGTCCTTGAGCCCGCGGTACAGCTCGAACGCGTCGGGCAGTGGGACCCGCTGGTCGGTGGCGCCGTGCTGGATCAGGGTCGGCGTCTTGGCCCCCTTTATATA
>DATCWE010000307.1:0-2793 GCA_036566495.1 Gemmatimonadales bacterium
TCGCTCTCGTGGCTGAGGCTCAGGCCGTCAAACCAGGCAGCCCATCGGCCATCCAGGTGTCCCTTGAGGCGAATCTCGTAGCGGCCGTCCTCGTGACGGTCACCGTCGATGCGTGTCGTTCCGCTCATCTGCTCCCTTCCGCCGGTCCTGCGATCTGTCTGCCGGCGTGGTCCCGAGCATCGGAGCGGACGTGGGGAGCGATCATCCCCACATGTGGGGATTTGAGGTGATGAATCTTCGATCGAGCCGCGAGGCGACTTGCGGCGGCCGACCGGGGCTTCGCGCCTCGGCTACGGCCGGTTGCGGGCTCGCGACAGGAGGTCGAGTTCCTCGGCCCGGGTCACGGCGGACCGGCGGTTGTTCGCCCCGAGCTTGGCGTAGATGGCCTTGGTGTGACTCCGGACCGTGCTCAGCGACACCACCAGCTCACGGGCGATCTCCGGTCCGGCCAGATCGGTTGCAAGCAGCCGAAGCACGTCAAGCTCACGCTCGCTCAGCGGCTCAACCAGAGGCTGTTTGATCGGCGTTCGGTCGTGGGCATGGCCGAAGTCGGCCAGCAGGTGACGAACGTAGTCCGGGGCGATTCCCCGGTTCGCGGCGTCCTGCAGCAGGGCCGCCATGGGTGGGCCCTCATCGAGGAAGACGCGAACATAGCCTTCCGGTTCGCCGAGCGCCAGGGCACGTCCGAGGGCCGCAAGAGCGGCAGGCATGTCGCCTCGCACCTGGTGGGCAAGCGCCAGCAGCACAAGGATTTCGATGACATTGCCCGTCCGCTGACCGTCCTCCGCTGCTCGCAGCAGGCGACCCAGTAGCGCGAAGGCGTCACGGGCAGACCCGTCCGAAGGGTCCAGCGTGGATTGGGCCAGGAGCACCCTCGCAAGCGTGACGTGCTCGAACTCGCGCAGATACGTCAGGTCGTCGTGAGGCGACAGGCCTCGCGCCCGAGCCCACGCATTCGCTTCGGCCAACCGCCCCTGCCTGAGCAGGATTCGTGCCTCTTGCGCCGGCAAGGGACGGACGTCCGGGATGAAGTCCGGCATGTACAGGCGCTGTGCCTCGTGGATTGCATCGAGCGCGCCATCGAGGTCCCCTTCAGCCTGCCGGATGCGGGCCGTCACGACATGCAGCCGATAGCGGTTCTGCGGGTAGCCCATGTGCTCGCCCAGGTCCTTGCTCGCCTGGAGATGCCGTGTGGCGGCCTGGAGGTCGCCCTGCTCACGGGCGAGGTCGCTCAGTCCCACGTACATGTCCGCCGTGGCCCGCAGGACTGGCTCGCCATGCTTTGCCGACAGTTGCAATGCCTGCTCGTACGTCCGGATCGCGTCACGCAGCCGTCCCTGGGTGATCCGGATGTCCGCCAGGGCGATCGCACCACCGAGCGCATCAGAGAGGCTGCCAGACCGCTGCACCCGCGCCATCCCAGCGCCGTAGATTCGATGCGCGGTCTCGAGGTCCCCGCTCGCCCATGTGGCCAATCCCAAGAGCGCCTCTGCTGCCCCGCGGAGGAGATCGTCGTCCTCGGGAGCCAGATTCAGTGCCTCGCGAGCGTGCCGGACGGTCGTCGCGACGTCGCCTCGGATCTGGGCAAGCACGGCTCGGTAGACCGCGATCAGCGCAGCCAGGAGGCTGAACTCGCGCCGGTCTACGACAACCATCTCCGGCCGCCCGGCTCCGGCTTCATCTGGCACACCGTGGGGCGCCGTGAGCCAGCGCTCGCCGTCTCCCAGACGGCGCTCGACGTCCTCGAGCTCGCCGATGGACAACAGCGCCCAGGCGTAGGCGACGCTCAGGACCGGTCTTCGCCCGATGACCTCATCCGGTAGCGCCCTAAGCCACCGGAGCGCCGTCACCTCCTGATGACCCTGCCGCAGCGCCGGCACCGCCAACTCAATCAGGCTGGCGGCTCGGTCGAAGTCTTCGCCCGCCAGCGCGTGCCGGATCGCCTCGGAGCGGGCACCGTTGTGCTCGTACCAGTCGCTGGCACGACGGTGCAGGTCGGGCACCCACGCTGGCTGCTCATCGAAGAGGCGCGTGCGCAGCACGTCGGCAAAGAGCTGGTGGTAGCGATACCAGCGCCGGCGGTCATCAAGCGGGACGAGGAAGAGGTTCCCGCGATCGAGCGCCTCCAGCATCGCCGTGCCGCCCTCGTGACCAGTAACGGCATCGCAGAGAGGGCCACTCAGCCGACCCAGGATCGAGGTCTGCAGTAGGAACTGGCGGACATGTTCGGGTTGACGGTGCAAGACCTCGTCGGCCAGGTAGTCAACGATGTACCGATCGTCGCCGGCAAACCCGGCGATGAAGTCGGCCGGATCGTCGCGGCCTTGGATCGAGAGCGCGGCCAGTTGCAGGGCAGCGATCCAGCCCTCCGTCCGACCCTCCAGCGCCACGACATCCCGCCCCGTCAACTCCAGCTTCATCACCCCGTTCAGGTACGCGGCGGCCTCCTCGGGCGTAAAGCGCAGATCCGCGGCGCGGATCTCGATGAGCTCGCCACGCCCGCGCCAGCGACCGAGCGGCAATGCCGGGTCGGCGCGGGTGGTGACCACCAGGTGCACCTGCGGCGGCAGGTGCTCAATGAGGTATGCCATCCCGTCCTGGATGTCGTTCGCATCGACGACGTGGTAATCGTCGAGCACCAGCACGATGTCGCGCGGCAGCCCGCTGAGGTCGTTGAGCAACGTGGCAAGGACCGATGTGATCGGCGTTTGGGGCGACCCCAGCAGGGAGATCGCAGTCGCGCCTACCTCGGGCACCACCGTCTGCAGCGCGGCGATCACGTACGGCCAGAAG
>DATCWE010000330.1:0-8970 GCA_036566495.1 Gemmatimonadales bacterium
AATGCCGGTGGCGCTGAAGCGGGGATAACCCGCCAGGGCGAGCACCACGTGAAAGAGCAGGGCGATGACGACGCCTGCTCCGCGCAGGCGCGGGAGCATCAGCAGGACCGGGACTCCCAGCTCGATGGCGAGGGTGAGCACGATGGTCAGCGCCAGCAGCGCCGGCCCGGCGGGGAGCCCGCCCAGCCTCTCGCTCAGCCGCCCATAGAGCGTCGTGGCACAGCTGACTTCGGGCGAGAAGAAGTCGCGATTGAGCTTGTGGAATCCGCTCAGCAGGTAGACCAGCAGCAGCGAGACGCGCGCGGCGGGAAAGAAAGCTCCCGGGAAGTACTGCGCGAGAGGAGCCCGTGGTGCCGGTGACCGCAGGGTCTGCCACACGACGCTTCCGGCGGCCATCAGCAGCGCCAGAGAAACCAGCGCGGCGAAATACCAATGATTGTAGACCGCCGGAAGGTGCTGGAACACCGCCCCCACGTGGAAGGCGGCCAGAGCGCCGAGGACCGGGACGGATCCGGGTCTCAGCATGGCGGCTACGGCTGTCGCCGTCAGGGCGGCGTCCAGCGGAGAGGCGAGCGCAACGCCATAGCCGAGTTGATGGTACAGCAGCGCAAAGCCCCAGAGAAAACCGAAGCGAATCAATTGAGGGCTCGCAGGGTTGCGAGCACCCCTTCAGCCATGAGGGCCGGCGCATAGCCGCCCTCCAGCAGCCCCACGATCGGCGCGCCGGGCGATCCCGACCGCAGCGCCTCGCACAGCAGGGCGTAATGCTCGGGCTCCAGCGTAAAGCCGCCGAGCGGATCCCCGCGCATGCTGTCGTAGCCGGCGGAGACGATCAGGAGATCGGGCGACCAGTCTGACCGGGCCTCTGCGACGGCAGCAAGCAGGTCCGCGACGTAACGGTCCGGTGGCAGCCCGGGAGGGCGCGGCACATTGAACACATTGCCCACTCCGCGCTCGGAGGCGGCGCCGGTGCCCGGGTAGAGGGGCCACTGATGCAGCGAGACGAAGCGGATGGAGGGATCTTGCTCGACCAGCGCCTGGGTGCCGTTTCCGTGATGGACGTCCCAGTCCACGATGAGGACTCGCCGGCGCCCCAGCGCCTGCGCCTCTCGCGCGGCAATGACGGCGTTGCCGAGCAGGCAGAAGCCCATGGCCTGCTCCGCGAGCGCGTGATGGCCCGGCGGCCGGACGGCGGCGAAGGCGTTTCCCTGACCGTCGCACGCGTGGCGCACCGCCGCGAGCGCGGCACCGGCCGCGGCGATCGCGGCGCTGAAGCTCGCCGGGCTGACGATCATGTCCTGCTCACCCAGGGCGCCGCCGCCCCGCTCGGCGAACCCACGCAGGAATTCCAGGTAGGCTGAGGGATGGACCCGCTCAAGCGCCGCGCGGGGCGCGATGGCGGCTTCGCGAAGGGCGTTGGGGTCGGCGCGGGAAATCCGGGCCTGGAGGACCCGGAGGCGTTCCGGCGTCTCGACGTGGTGGGGTCCGGTCTCGTGGTCGAGACAGCGAGCGGAAGTGAAAACGGCGGGGAGCGCCGTGGCCAGAGAGCTACCGCACCGGGAGACGGCGGCGCAGCAGGACGATCAGCTCGCCGTGGGGGGGGACACCGGCGTCGGCGAGGGTGCGGCCCGCTTCGGCCAGCTCCGCACCCCGGTATTTGACCACGTATTCGGCCGGTGATCGCTTGATGCGCGCACGCGCCAGCGCTGCGCGCTTGACCTCGGTGACCAGCGTGCTGGGCGGAAGCCGAAGGTCGGATTCCTCCCAGGTATCCAGCAGGGTGACCCGCACCGGGAGCATGGCGGAGGTCATGCCGCCTGCGCGGGCGGGAGGGTGGAAAGGAAGCGCGCGACGGCCTGGTCGAAGAACAGGGTGGACGCCCGCACGTGGCTGCCCGTGCCGGAGGGCATCACCGCGAAGGCAATCTCCTCGCCGCCCTGCCCCCGCAGCGTCAGGAAGGTCGGGCCTTCCCGTTCGGGGTAGGCGGCATTGTTGGGTACCCGCTCGGCAAAGAAACTCTTGGCTCGGCCGAGAATCTCCGGAGCGGTGAGGGCCGTGGTGCGCTCGTGGGTCATTGCGTGACGAGTGAAGGGTGAAGGTGACGAGTGAAAGCTAGTCGGAGATCGCCTTCGCCTCTACTTCGGCGTGGTAGACAGTGGGCTTTCGAAACAGTCCCTGCCAGCCGCTCTTCTTCTGCAGCACCAGCACCAGCTCGCCCGCGGGAGGATCCGGCGGGCCCTGCACCACCAAAAACGCGGGGAGGTCGGCGTCGGCCGGAATCGCAACTTCCAGGTTATGGCCCCGCCAGTGCAGCCGCAGCGTGGCCGGAGGACTCGTCACCGCCCGCTCCAGGAAGACGTCGTCGTCCACCTGGAACGATCCGTCGGGAAGCTGGATCCCGTCGCGGTAGAAGAGCGGATCGAAGGCATCCCCGTCCTGGCGGGCGTAGTTGGCTTCTGCTGCGCGGTCGAAGGCCTCGAGCGCGGGCTCCCGTGCCTTCCATTCGACATGATGCCGGACCTCGTGGGTCAACGTTTCCCACGCTTCGGCGGCCCAGTCGAACCCCGGCGCGCCGAGCGCCAAGGCCTGGAAGGAGCCGTGATAGAGCACAATCCGGCTCTGGACGTAGCGGGGATCGGCGTCCTGGCTGGCAAGCGGGATGCATTCGCCCAGCGTCCAGATGTCCTCGCGTTCCGGGTGAGGCACCCTGCGGGGAGATACCACGACCTCGGCGATGCCCTCGAAGAATTCGGGGGGAATCTGCCCCGCCTGGCGCCGGACCATGGCTTCGAAGTCGGAGAAGCGCATATCCCAGCCTTCCTCGCCCCTCGGCTCTTAGTCTCCCAGCCTCGCAGCGACGAAACCCGCGACGTGGTCCAGTCCGACCCGGTCCTGCAGCATCGAATCGCGATGGCGAACCGTGACGCTGCGGTCCTCCGCTGTCTGTCCGTCCACCGTGATGCAGAACGGAGTGCCGACCTCGTCCATGCGCCGGTAGCGCCGCCCGATGGCGCCGCCGTCATCGTAGAAGCACGGGAAGCGCTTTTTGAGATCGTTGAAGAGCGCCGTGGCGGTCTCCGGCATGGCGTCCTTGTTGACCAGGGGCAGCACCGCGGCCTTGATCGGCGCCATGCTGGGATGGAAACCCAGTACCGTGCGGGTTTCGCCTTCGACCGGTTCCTCGCGGAATGCATCGACCAGCAAGGTGAGCGTCACGCGATCGGCTCCGGCCGAAGTCTCCACGATATTGGGCAGGTAGCGTGTGTTGGCCGCCTGGTCGAAGTATTCGAGCTTCTTGCCGGATGCCTGCTGGTGGTTGGTGAGATCGAAGTCGCCCCGGTTATGGATCCCTTCGATTTCGTTCCAGCCGAAGGGGAACTCGTACTCGATATCGAAGGCGGCCCGCGCGTAGTGGGCCAGCTCCTTGGGGCCATGCTCGTGCCAGCGCAGCTTGGTGGGCGTCAGGCCGATCTCGTGGTGCCAGGCCAGCCGCAGGCCGCGCCAGCGCTCGAACCATTCGGCCTCGCTCCCCGGCTTCACGAAGAACTGCATCTCCATCTGCTCGAATTCGCGGGTACGGAAGATGAAGTTTCCGGGTGTGATCTCGTTGCGGAACGCTTTGCCGATCTGCGCGATCCCGAAGGGAATCTTCTGCCGCGAGCTCTGCAGCACGTTGAGGTAGTTGACGTAAATCCCCTGCGCGGTCTCGGGACGCAGATAGATGACCGCCGCGGACTCCTCCACCGGACCCATGAAGGTCTTGAACATGAGGTTGAACTGGCGCGGCTCGGTCAGCTCGCAGGTGCTGTGCTCTCCCGGATGCTTGGAGGGCTTCTGCGGACACTGCCCCTCGGCCAGCTGATCCGCCCGGAAGCGCGCCTTGCAGGTCTTACAGTCCACCAGCGGATCGGTGAATCCCGCGACGTGGCCGGAGGCCTCCCAAACCTTGGGGTGCATCAGGATCGCGGCATCCAGCCCCTCGATGTCATCGCGGGCGCGAACCATCGCGTTCCACCAGCGATCCTTGACGTTCTTCTTGAGCTCGGCGCCGAGGGGCCCGTAGTCCCACACCGAGCCCAGCCCGCCGTAGATCTCGGATGACTGGAAGACGAACCCCCGGCGCTTGCAGAGGGAAACGAGCTTGTCCATTACGCCCGCTGGTGCCATTGGACTCCTTGCTCGGGGAGGAGGCGGTTCCTGACGGCCTGATTGCCTGATTGCCTGATTGCCTAGCCCCCACAATCGATAATCTGATCCCGCCGCGTCCCCACACTCACATAACGAATCGGCACGCCGGAAAGCTCCTGCAGGCGGTCAAGATAGACCCGCGCGGCCCGCGGCAGCTCGGCCAGGGTTCGCGCCGAGCTGGTCGAGACGCGCCAGCCCGGCAGCGTGTCGTAGAGCGGGCGGACCCGTTCCAGCAGCGCGGCCTCGGCCGGCATTTCGGCAGCGCGGGCGCCATCGAGGTCGTAGGCGGTCCCCACCGGAATCTGCTCGAATTCATCGAGCACGTCGAGCTTGGTCACCGCGAGTGCGGTGAGGCCGTTGACCCGCGCGGCATAGCGAACCACCGGGGCATCGAACCAGCCGCAACGGCGCGGCCGTCCGGTCACCGCGCCGAACTCCCCGCCGATCCGGCGCAGCCGCTCCTCCGCCGCCGGCTCGGCCGTGGTGGGCAGCGGCCCGTTGCCGACCCGGGTGGTGTAGGCCTTCACCACCCCCAGCACGGCGTCGATCCGGGTCGGTCCGATCCCGGCGCCGACCGCCGCACCACCCGCGGTCGTGCTGGACGAGGTCACGAAGGGATAGGTCCCGTGATCGACGTCGAGCAGCGCCCCCTGGGCACCTTCGAGCAGGATGCGCCGGCCCTCGCCGAGCGCCTGGTGAAGCACCAAGCCGGTATCGGCGGCGAGCGAGAGCAGCCGAGGGGCGACCGTCTCCAGCAGCTGGACGTGCTCGTCGTGGGACGCCCGCTCCGTCATGCCGGCGTGCTGGAGCAGGTTGTTGGCGCGCTCCACGCCCTCGCTCAGCAGCCGGCGGGTCTCGCCGAGGTCGCGCAGGTCGCCCACCCGGATACCGCGACGCCCGACCTTGTCCTCGTAGGCGGGCCCGATGCCGCGACCAGTGGTGCCGATGCGCTGGCGCCGCTCGCCGGCGACGTCGAGCAGCTTGTGATACGGCAACACCAGGTGCGCGCGATCGGAGACCAGCAAGCGCCCGAACGTGACGACCCCCCGCCCGGCCAGACCGTCCAGCTCCTCGAACAACGACACCGGATCGACGACGACGCCGTTACCGAGAAGGCAGGTCGCCTGGGGGTTGAGAATGCCGGAGGGAATCAGCCGGAGCACGAACTGGGTGTCGCCCACCACCACGGTGTGGCCCGCATTGGCGCCGCCCTGGTAGCGGACCACAACGTCGGCCTGCTCGGCGAGCACATCCACCAGCTTGCCCTTGCCCTCGTCGCCCCATTGGGCCCCGACGACGACCAGGCAGGAGAGTTCGGGCCCGAACACTACTCCCCGGATCCCTTCCGGCTCTTCCCCTTGCGCTCCGCCATGCCCCCGACGGCTTTGGCGGTCTCGGCGGAAATGGTGCCCGCGGCCGCGAGCTCTTCGATGTGCTGCTGGAAGGTCTGCATCCCGCCCTGCCGCTCCGCCATCAAGCCCTTGAGCTCGGCGAGGCGCGCCGGGTCCTTGAGGCAATCGCGGATGGCGGCGTTGGCGATCAGGATCTCCAGCGCGGCGGTCCGGCCGCCCCCGCCGGCGCGCGGGAGCAGCTGCTGGGCCACGATCGCGAGGACGGCTTCGGAGAAGCGCACCCGGCCGATCTCGCGCTCGTCCAGCGGCAGCATCGAGTGCACCAGGTTGACGGTGCTCAGCACATCGGGTGTCGGCAGCGCACTGAGGACCAGCCGGCCCGTCTCGGCGGCCTTGATCGCCGTATCCATGGTATCCGGATCGCGCAGGTCGCCCACCACCACCACATCGGGATCCTGGCGCAGGGCGGCGCGCAATCCCACGCTCACCGATTCGGTGTCGACCCCAACCTCGCGCTGGGTCATCGAGCAGGACAGGTCGCGGTGCAGGAACTCGATCGGATTCTCGATGGTGACGACATGGCGCTGCTGCCCCTGATTCATGTGGTTCAGCATCGCGGCGATGGTGGAGCTCTTGCCGCTGCCGGTCACCCCGGTGACCAGGATGAGGCCGGCGCGATGTTCGGTGAGCCGGGCCAGCACGGCCGGCAGGCCGAGCTGCTCGAGGGTCGGCACGGCGAACGGAATAACCCGCATCACGATCATGATGGACGAGCGCTGCCGCAGCACGTTGACCCGGAAGCGCCCCACCCCCGGCAACCCCCAGGAGCAGTCATAATCCTTGAAGCTGTCCAGCCGGGCGCGGTCCTCGTCCGTGGTCATCAGCTTGAGGGCGATGGCCCGGGTTTGCTCCGGCGTCAGCCGCTGCTTGGTGAGCGGAACCAGCCTGCCGTCGATCCGGGCGCGGAACAGATCGCCGGCCTTGATGTGGAGATCGGAGGCGCCCCGCTCCACCGCGGCCTTGATGATGCGCTCGATCGGGGCGCCGGCCATCAGACCGCCCCGAAGAAGCCCATGCGCCGCTTGGCTTCGTGCAGAGTCTCCCGCGCGATGCTGCGGGCCCGCTCGGCACCCTGCGCGAGTGCGGCATCCACCGCATCCGGCGCCCGCTTGAGCTCCGTCGCACGGGCACGGATCGGGGCGAGCGTCCCAATCATCGCATCGGCCAGCCGCCGCTTGCAGTCGAGGCAACCCCAGCCGGCGGTGCGGCACTTGTCGGCCACCTCGCTGACCGTTTCGGGCGGCGAGAAATACTGGTGCAGCGCGTAGATGTTGCAGAGCTCCGGGGTGCCCGGATCCTTGCGGGTTACTCGCGCGGGGTCGGTCGCCGCCGGGCGCAGCTTCTCCCAGATGGCTTCCGGCGACTCCAGCAGCCCGATGGTATTGCCCAGGCTCTTCGACATCTTGGCCTTGCCATCGAGGCCCTTGATCCGGCTGGCCGGGGTCAGCAGCGCCTGCGGTTCCGGGAAGTAGGCTGCTTCGGGCGCATAGGCCGTGTTCCAGCGCCGGGCGATCTCACGGGTCAGCTCGAGGTGCTGGACCTGGTCTTCGCCGACCGGAACCTTGTTGGCGCGATACAGCAGGATGTCGGCCGCCTGCAGGATGGGATAGCACAACAATCCGGCGGGGACACTCTCCAGCTTCTCGGTCTTATCTTTGAACTGAGTCATGCGCTCGAGCTCGCCCAGCGGCGCGACGGTCGTGAAGAGCCACTCGAGCTCGGCGTGCTCGGGCACGGCCGATTGGACGAAGAGAATGGCGCGCTCGGGGTCGATCCCGGCGGCAAGCAACCCGATCGCCATGTCGCGGGTGCGCGCGGCCAGGCTGGAGACCTCGTACGGGAGGGTGACCGCGTGGAGATCCACGATGCAGAAGATGGACGCGAATTGATCCTGCAGGGTTACCCAGTTCCGGACGGCGCCGAGCCAGTTACCTATGTGCAGGTCGCCGGTCGGCTGAATTCCTGAGAATATCCGGTCCATTCGGCAAGCTACCTATCCCCGCCACCGCTCGCAAGATGAATTCATCCTTGGACTTACTGCATTTGGCGGCGGCCGCTGCGGAGCGCGCGGCCGGCTATATCAGGTCGGCAGGGCGGACGGTCGGACAGGCTGATAGTGGGGCAGGTCCGTCCCGCCGCCCGACGGTCCGTCCGTCCGACTGGCGCTCCAAGGGACACCACGATTGGGCCACGGAGGTCGACCAGAACGCCGAGCGGATGATCGCCGGGATGCTGGGGACCGGCGCCCCCGGCTCGCGCTTCGTGGGCGAGGAATCGAGCCCTGAGCTGGCGCGGCAGGGGCTGGTCTGGATCGTGGATCCGCTCGATGGCACCACCAACTTTCTGCATGGCTATCCTCAGTACGCCGTCTCCATTGCGGGGGCGATCGACGGGGTGCTGGAGGTCGCCGTGGTGCACGATGTCAACCGCGAATGCCTGTACGGGGCGCTGCGCGGCCGGGGCGCCTGGCTGGGTGACACCCGGCTGCGCATCTCGAGCATCAGTGAGCCCGCGCGGGCTTTGCTCGGCACCGGGTATCCCTTCAAGCAGCTCGATCAGCTGGAGCCGTACCTCGACCAGTTCCGGCGGATCCTCCCGCAAACCAGCGGAGTCCGCCGGGCGGGCTCCGCGGCGCTCGACCTGGCCGATGTGGCCGCAGGAAGGCTGGACGGCTTCTGGGAGAACATGCTGGCGCCGTGGGACAGCGCTGCCGGAATCCTGCTGATCCGCGAGGCGGGGGGCCTGGTCACCGATCTGCGGGGCCGTGAGATCGGAGTCGAGCATACCGCGGTTGTCGCGGGAAACCCGGCGATGCATGCGTGGCTGCTGCAGCAACTGAGCGGTCAGAGATCAGAGGTGAGCGAGCTGGCCTCCGAGCTCTGAAATCCGACCTCTGACGTCCGACCCTGACCTCTGACCTCTGACGGCTCGGCACCCATGAGACTGCTCCTTTCCGGCCTGCTCGCGATCGCCGCTCCCCTCGCCGCACAGAGCGATCCCAACGACCTCTCTTCCCGCGTCGAGATCATCCGCACCGCCTACGGGGTCCCCCATATCCGCGCCACCGACCTGCGTGGGTTCGGCTACGGGCTGGCCTGGGTGCAGCTCGAGGATTACGGGGCCAAGGTGGCGCTCGGCATCCTGCGCGGCAAAGGCGAGCTGGGGCGGGTGTTCGGTCGCGATAGCATCGAGAGCGACTTCGGCGCGCGCATCCTCCGCGCCCGCGCGCGCGATCGCTATCCCGAGCTCGACCAGCCGACGCGCGACGTGTACGAGGGATTTGCCGCGGGCATCAACCGGTACATCGCGCTGCACCCCGAAGCATTCCCCGCCACGCTCGCGCCGGAGTTTTCGGGGTACGACATCGCCA
>DATCWE010000350.1:0-6659 GCA_036566495.1 Gemmatimonadales bacterium
CGGCGGCGGCGCGGGGCCCAGCTACCATCCAGATAGGAAGTGAGGACGCGGGCGGGCATCCGGGCTCCAAGCGAGGGGAGGTTAAACTTACTGACCTCACATGCCCGCCTCATGACCGACGTGTTCAGCGGCCAGTCCGCCCTGGCCCTGGTGGGACAGCTTGCGCGAGTCCTCAACAGCGGCCTCGCTCCGGACGAGACGCTCCGCGTCGTGGTGGCGACCCTGCGGGGCGGCCTGGGCGCGAAGCGGGTCGTCATCTGGCGGCGCGAGGCCAACGAGTCCCGCTTCACCGGAGTGTCGTTTCCCACCGGAGAGCATCAGGCCGTCTCGCTCGATGATCTCCCCTCCACGGACCGCGGTGTCCGGCGGTACCCCCTGGTCCACGGCGGAGCGCGGCTCGGAGCACTCGAGATCGAGCCTGCGGTGCCCGACGCCAATCCCGACGCGGCCCTGCTTCAGGTCGTGTGCGACCTGCTGGCGCCGTTTCTCGATGCCATGATCCTCTCGGAAGACCTGGCCGCCGAGGTGGCCAGTCGCTCCCGAGAGATCGAAGAGCAGCGCCGCTTTACCAGCCTGATTATCGACAGCCTCCCGGTGGGACTCTACGTCATCGATCGCGATTACCGCATTCAGGTCTGGAACCGGAAGCGGGAAACGGGAACGCAGGGGCTGCGCCGCTCCGAAGTGATGGGGCGCAAAGTGTTCGAAGTGCTGACCCGGCAATCGCCGGGGCAGCTGCGGGCGGAGTTCGACCGGGTCTTCCGGGCCGGCGAAGTCCAGCAGCTGGAACTCGAGGTCGAAGGAACCGGGGGTACCCGGTACTATCGGATCAGCCGGATCCCCATGCGGCTCGACGGCGACGTGATCACCCACGTGATCACCATCGGGGAAGACGTGACCGATTCCCGCGAGGTGCAGTTCCGCATTCTGCAAAGCGAGAAACTCGCCGCGGTGGGACAGCTGGCCGCCGGCGTCATGCACGAGATCAATAACCCGCTCGCCACCATCGGGGCGTGCGTCGCCGCCATCGACGCCCGCCTGGGCGAGAGCGCCGACGGCACGGTGCGCGAGTACCTCGAGATCATCGATAAGGAAGTCGATCGCTGCACCCGGATCGTGGACGGGCTGCTGGATTTCAGCCGCCCCAAGGAGGCGGCGCCGAAGCAGCCGATCGCGGTCAACGCGCTGGTGGAACAGACCTTGTTCCTGCTCAAGCACCACCAGCGCTTCCGCCGCATCACCGTGAATCGCGAGCTCGCCGACGGGCTCCCGCCCGTGCTGGTGAACGACGAGCAGATGATCCAGGTGCTGATGGCGCTGATGCTCAACGGGGTCGATGCCATGGACGACGGTGGGGTATTGACCGTGCGCACCCGGTGGAGCCCCCACCGCCACGATGAGGTGCTGATCGAGGTGGCCGACACCGGCCACGGGATCCCCGCCGCCGATCTACCCAAGATCTTCGAGCCGTTCTATACCACCAAGCCGCCGGGCCGGGGCACCGGGCTCGGGCTCTCCATCTGTTACGGCATCGTCGAGCAACACCTGGGGCGCATCGAGGTGGACTCGCTGCCCGGCCTGGGTGCCACCTTCCGCGTCTATCTGCCCATCGCGATCGGAGGCTGAGGGTGAAGCTGCTCGTGGTCGAGGATGACCGGACCGTGGGCCAGTACATCCGGCGCGGCCTGGAAGAATCGCAGTATCACGCCGATCTAGTGGTCGACGGGCTGGAAGCGCTCCGGCTCATCTCGGGCGGGCTGTACGATCTGGTCATCCTCGATCTCCGGCTCCCCGGGATGACCGGCATGGAGGTGTTGCGCACGCTGCGCGACCGGGGAAACACCACTCCGATCCTGGTCCTCACGGCGCAGGATGCCGTCGGCCAGAAGGTGGAGGCCCTGCGCGCCGGCGCCGACGACTACGTCACCAAGCCGTTTTCCTTCGAAGAAGTCCTGGCCCGGGTGGAGGCGCTGGCCCGGCGGCCCAAGCAGCTCACGTCGCCCAAGCTGCTGGTCGCCGATCTGGAGCTCGATCAGGGCAGTCGGGAAGTCCGCCGCGGCGGACGCCCGATCGAGCTGACGCCGAAGGAATACGCCGTGCTCGAATACTTGATGCGGCATCCGGGCCGCGTGATGTCGCGTACGCTGATCACCGAGTACGCCTGGGACTACCACTTCGACCCCGGGACCAACATCGTCGACGTCGTGATCAACCGGCTGCGCAAGAAGCTCGACGCCGGCCATGACAAGAAACTCCTGCACACCGTGCGCGGCGTGGGGTATGTGATCCGGGCCTGACGTGCGCTCCATTCGCTGGCGGCTCACCTTCGGGTACGCGGTCGCGCTGGTGGTCACTATGGTGGCCTTCGGCGCTACCCTGTACCTCGCGCAGCAGCGGGCCAGCCTGCGCAGCTTCGATCTGCGGTTGCAGCAGCGGCTCCAGCTCGAGGCCGATCTCTCCGCGCGCTTCCTCGACGAATCGCATCGCGTGCTGGGCCGCCTGGTCACCCGGGTCGATTCGATTCCGACCCTCGAGCCGAGCATCGCCTCCTACTTCGAGAGCATCCAGGATTACCTGGTCCTGGTCGATCGCGAAGGCCGCGTGTTGTTCAGCAGCGATGCAGCCTCCGTGCTCCCCATCGCCTCGTTCGAGCGCCTGACCGGACCGCTGCAGCCCCCGCCCAGGGTGCCGAACAGCGGGAGCTACAGCTTCGATCCGCGAGTCGGACCCGCGCGGTTTCTCGTCATGCCTATCGCCGGGGCCGGTCCCGAGCTGGCCGCCGTGCTGGTCGCGGCGCCCACCACGACGACCCTGCTCGAAGTCCAGGCGCTGCTCTCCAGCATGCTGGTCATCGCCCCGCTCATCCTGGGCACCGCGCTGCTCTTGGGCTATTGGGTCGCGGGGCGAAGCCTGCAGCCGCTGGGTGCGATGGTGCGAGAGCTCGAGGCCATTACCGACGGCCGCAGCCTGCATCGCCGCCTCGCCGTGGAACGGGGCGGTGACGAGGTCGCCAGGCTGGGCGCCGCGGTGAACCGGATGTTCGAGCGGCTGGAACGGAGCTTTTCCGCCCTGCACCGCTTCACTGCCGAGGCGAGTCACGAGCTGAAGACGCCACTGATGGTTCTGCGGGCCGGCGTGGAGCGGGCGCTCCGCAACCCCCGCACCCCCCCGGAGAGCCTGCAGGCGCTGGATGAGTCCCTCGATCAGATCAACTGGATGGCGGAACTGATGGACAGCCTGCTCACGCTGGCCCGCGCCGATGAAGGGCGCTTGCCCCTCGCGGTGGAAGACTGCGATCTGCGCGAGCTCGTCGCCGAGGCCTCGGAGACGGCCAGCATGCTCGCGGAGGCCGCGGGCCTCACGGTGCTCACCACCATGCCGGAGAGCCCGGTCGCATTCCGGGCGGACCGCAACCGGATCCGCCAGCTGCTGCTCAACCTGGTCACCAATGCCGTGAAGTACACCCCTGCAGGCGGCGAGATTGCGCTGGGGCTCGAACAGCAGGGAGACAACGTCATCCTCACCGTGGCGGACACGGGCATCGGCATTGCGGCGGGCGACCTGCAGCATATATTCGACCGCTTCTGGCGCGCCGACCCCGCTCGCTCGCGGGCGGTGGAGAGCCCCGGAACCGGCCTCGGACTCGCCATCACCAAATGGGTGGCCGAGGCACACGGCGGGACGATCGCGGTGCAGAGTCGTCCCGGGCGCGGCACGCTCTTCACGGTGACGCTGCCGCGTCACCCAGCGCCCGCGGCGAGTGAACCCTAATCGTCTTGTCATCGAATTGTCATGTGGCGGTGAGCACGATGCCACTTGATCCGGCTTGATTACCCCGGGTAGCGTGAGTCCCGTGGAGGCCATCCGATGTTCGAAAACCTGATCGAGTCCAAGCCCAAACGAAACCGGACCGGCAAACAGATCGCCTTGTCGGCCGTGTTACACGTGGTGGTCGGCTACTTGGCGATCATTGCGACGGCGAATGCGGCGGAGCAGATCAAGGCCATCAATGCCGACACCACCTTGGTCTTCCTGAAGCCGCCGGAGCCCCCGCCGCCGCCGCCGCCGGAAACCCCGCCGCCTGAAGCCATCGTCACCGCCAACCCGCCGCCGCTGGGGTTCCAGACGGTGATGCCGCCGACCGAAATTCCCAAAGACATTCCGCCGGTCAACCTGAACGAGCGGTTCAATGCCGCTGACTTCAGCGGCAAGGGTGTCGAGGGCGGCATCGCCACCGGGGTGGTCGGAGGCAGCGGTCCGGTCACCGGTGAGACCTTCCTGCAGGAGCAAGTTGACGATCCGGTCCAGCCGCTCAACATCCCCAAGCCGCGCTATCCGCCCGTGCTGCAGCAGGCGGGCGTCTCGGGCTTCGTCGACGCTCAGTATGTCGTCGATACCCTGGGCCATGCCGAGCCGGTCAGCTGGAGGGTGCTCCGCAGCAGCAACGCCCAGTTCGAGGCGCCGGCGCGCGAGGCCATCATGAAGGGTGTGTTCAAGCCGGCGCGCATCAAGGGCGCGGCGGTGCGGCAGCTGGTGCAGCAGTCCATCAAGTTCAACATCGGCCAGTAGCGATTCTTTCCGTCCAAGGAGCCGTCTCATGGGTGTAGATATTCTGCAATTGTGGCGCGACGCAGGTCCTTTCGCGAAGGGCGTCGTGATCGTTCTCTTGATCATGTCCTTCCTCTCGCTCACTATCGCGCTCAACAAACTGTGGCAGGTCTATAAGAGCTCCAAGGCCACCCGGAAATTCGCGCCGCAGTTTTCCCGCGCGATCCAGGAGGAGCAGCTCGATCAGGCCATCACCCTGGCCGAGAAGAATCAGGGCAGCCACGTCGCCATGGTGCTCGGCGGCGCGCTCCAGGAAGTGAAGCCGCTGCTGCGCGACCGGGCCACCATTACCGCCGCCGACATCAACTCGGCCGAGCGGGCGGTGGAACGGCAGATGCTGATCAAGCTGTCCGAGTTCAAGCGCGGATTGGGGATTCTGGCGACGGTCGGCTCGACGGCTCCCTTCGTCGGTCTGCTCGGCACCACCATGGGCATCGTGACGGCATTCTCGGCCATCAACGCCGGCGGCGCTTCGGGCGGCCTCGCGGGCATCTCGAAGGGAATCTCGGAGGCGCTGATCACTACGGCGCTGGGTCTTTTCGTGGCCATCCCGGCGGTGTGGTTCTACAACTACTTCACCACCAAGATCGAGAATCTCACGGTCGAAATGACCTACACCTCGAAGGAGCTGATCGACTACCTCATCAAGAGCGTCGGCAGCGAGTTCGGTCGCTCGATCTTCACCAAGGAATTCCAGGCCCAGAAAGCGGTGAGCGGCAGTGGCCACATCAGTTAGTCAGGCCGGCCAGACCTCGATCAAATCGGAACCGAACGTCATTCCGATGATCGACATCATGCTGGTGTTGCTGATCATTTTCATGATCGTGACGCCGCTGATTGCGAACGGATTCAAGGCCGCGATGCCCAGTGGGCTCCACCTGGACAAGCGGCCCGAAGGAGACAACGAGGTGGTGCTGGGGATCGACGCGGCCGGCGCCTTCTTCCTCAACGGGAACGCGATCCCCCAGGCCGCGCTGGAGGATCAGCTCCGCAGCATCTACGCGACCACCCACACCGAAGACAAGATCATGTTTTTCCGCGCCGACAAGGATCTGCCGTACGCGAAGATTCAGGACGCGGTGGAGACGGCGCGGAAGGCCGGGGTTCGGGTGATGGCGGCCATTACCGAGTGCAAGACCCGGGGTAGCTGCGTTACCACCCCATAGGCCGGACAAAGGAGCACACGTATGGGCATGGCAGTCGGCAGCGGGCACGGCAATATCAGCGCCGAGCCCAACGTCATTCCGATGATCGACATTCTGCTGGTGCTGCTGATCATCTTCATGATCACGCAGCCGCTGACCCGCATGGCGCTCAATATTCAGGTTCCGCCACCTGTCAGCGCGCCGGCGAAAGGGCCCTCCACGCAGATCGTGCTGCAGATTGCGGGCGACGGGAGCTATTCCATCAATGGCCAGCCGGTTCCCAAGGCGCAGCTCGACATGCAGATCCACGCCATCTTCGACCAGCGGCCGGCCAAGCTGCTCTTCATCAAGGCCGACCCCGTCGTCAAGTATCAAGAGGTGATCGAGGCGATGGACACGGCCCGCGGCGCCGGCATCGAGGTGATCGGATTTACCCCGAAGACCGGCTGAGGCTGGCCGGCGTCGCATATCGGGACCCACGCGGGAGCCGCCCGGCTCCCGCGTGTCGTTAGAATAGGATTGTGCCCGCGCCGCTGGGATTACCGCCGCTTCCGCCTCCGCGCCTCCAGCTACCCGAGCCGCGCCGCAACCGGCTCGGCGGGTGGCTTTCTCTCCTGGCGCACCTGGTCCTGCTCCTTACCGCGATCGAGCTGACGCGCAACGCCAATTTCTGGGATGACGCGGAGCGTGCCAGACTGAACGGGCGGGGCGCCGGGGGCGGAGGCGGTCCGCAAGTCGATCTGATTCAGCTCCCCGCGGCGCCCGCGCCTGCGCCGGCGCCCGTGCCGACCGTCCCGGCGCCCGTCAGAATGCCGACGACGATTCCCGTGCCCGAACCCCTGGTGGTGACCGCGCCCGTCGATACCACGCCGCATCCTCCCGTCGCCGGGGAGACGACCTGCAGCG
>DATCWE010000361.1:0-11619 GCA_036566495.1 Gemmatimonadales bacterium
GCGACGGCGGAGCGCCAGCGGGTCAGGCCGTCGTAGAACTCGTGCCGGCGCGCCTGCACCGGGGAGATGTCGCTGCCGGCCAGGAACATCTCGATGGGGAACGTCACCATCGCGGCGTCCGGAGCGAGGCCGAGGCCGGCCACCGCGTTGGTCATCACCCCGACGAAGTCGGCGCGGGTGAGGGTGACCGTCGGGATCCCCTGGGTCTCGAGCCTGGCGGCCGCCCGGCCGCACGCGGTGGCGCAGGACCCTCAGGCCGCGTTGCCGATGATGACCGCATCGACCCCGCGGGCCTTGACGAGGGTCGCCGTCTCCTCCGAGCCGATCACCGCGTTGCCCTGGGGAAAGGCGTCGATCGGCAGGACCTCGATGCCCGGGAAGTCGGCCTCGAGCAGTGACTTGAGCAGGGGCAGCATGCGGTAGGCCTGCCACTGCTCGTTGCTGACGAAGCCGACGCGCGTGCCCGCGAGGGCCGGCAGCCGCGGCGCGTGCGGTTGCCTCACCTCGAGGGCGCCGGAGGGGTCGTGGAACTCGAGGCGAATCACTTCATCTTGCCCTGGAGCGCGCCGGCCTGCTTCTGCAGATCGCCCAGCTGGCCGGCCAGCTTGGTCAGCTTGCTGGGCTCGACCTGGGGCTTGGCCAGCTCGGTGTTCAGCGCGTTGGCCTTGGGCAGCATCGAATCCACCTTCTGCGTGTCCGCCGCGTCCAGCTTGCCGCTGCTCTTCATCGAGGTGAGGTCGGCCACCAGCTTCTTGCCCTGCTCGAGCAGCATGGTCTTGTCCGGCAGCATCGAGCTCACGCCGGGGACCTGCATCTGGGCGAGCGCGGGGGAGATCGTCATCGCACACGCGATCAGGGCCATTGTCAGCATCTTGATCATGGGAGGGCTCCTTCCGTCCGGTCGAGTCGGCTCCACCTGCTGCTTGCGACCGTCGCCCACGGGTCGGGACGGGTCAAGTTGGACCTTGGTCGTATCGCGCTCGCTCCCCGCGGTCGGCTACGCTTGCGCGAGAGCCAACCGCTCGACCTTGCGCGCGAGATCCTGATTCACGAGGCGCTGCAGCGCGGACAGCAATTCCGGCCGGCCCTCGGTGAAGCGGCGCACCGAGGCGAGCGGCCACGTGATGTAGCGTCCGGGCTCGCTGAACGTGGCGTCGAACGGCGCCGGCCTGCCCCCGAGCGCCAGCGCGCTGCCCACCACGTGCCCCGGTTCGAGGAGGCCCAGGTCGCGGTCGTGCCGATGGACGCGGACGTGGCCCCGGATGGCGATGGAGACGGACGACACCGGCTGACCCTCCCGCAGCATCTTGTGGCCGGCGGCCGCGTCGGTCCAGGCCCCCACCATCACGAGGGCCACGAAGTCCCGGAGCGTCAGGGCGTGGAAGCCCATGTCGTAGAGCGTCCGCTCGTCCGCCGACAGGGTCACCGGCCGGCGCTCCATGTAGATGCGCCAGATCTGGTAGAGGTTGATGGCGGTGAAGACGCCGGCCCAGAGGATTGGCGGCCAGAGGATGGACGGCTGGTAGAGGAAATACGGCATGTTGGTCAGCGCGGCGGCGACCGCGAACCAGCGCAGCCACAGCATGTTGCGGACGGAGTACGACACCAGCAGCAGGATGTTCGAGAAGTGCACCAGGTAGTCGATCGGATGGACGCTCATATGGGCTCGCTCCGGAGATTCGTTTGGGGATGTCGACCGTCGCGCGTCATTATATAGCCGTGAGGAAGGGTCCCGCTCTCGCGCTCCTCCTCGGAGCGCTCGTGCTGACATCCGCGTGCAGCACCCCGATCGGCGTGGTGCGAGGGGATCGGCACACGATGTACCGCAGCCTCACCTCGAGCGTGCTCTCCAAGGACGAGCTGAGCGCGGGGAGCGCGCAGGTGCTCAACCGGCTCGGGTTGACCGAGCGCTTCGAGCAGGAGCCCGAGGCGGTGCTCAACGAGCTGCGCGGCTCGGGCGAGGTGCTCAGCCGGGATCGGCTCTTCGCGCTGTGCGAGCTGTCCTTCGCGGTCGCCGAGCGGAAGCACAAGCCGGCATACTACCTGGCCGCGGCCGTCTACGCCTATGCCTTCCTGCTGCCCACCGACGGCGCGCCGAGCGGGATCGACCCGCGGGTGCGCCTCGCCGCCGATCTCTACAACCTGGGCCTCACCCTGGGACTCGCCGGTCCCGAGGGCGACACCGTGGTGCTGGCCGCCGGGTGGCGGCCGCTGCCGTTCGGGCAGCTCGAGATGACGGTCGCGCCGGAGGAGTTCCTCTGGGGCGGCTACCGCTTCGAGCGGTTCGTCGCGGTCGGGGAATTCGAGACCCGCGGCCTGCTGAACAACTACCGGCAGCCGGGGGTCGGAGCGCCCCTGGCCGCCTCGCTCACTCCGGTCGGGGCCGGCCCCACGCGGGTGCGCGGCCGCATCCCGCCGACGGTCAAGGTGCCGGTGACCGCGTTCCTTCGCATCGACAACGTCATGGAGGGCATCGCGAGCGGGTCGGTCCGCGGCCGGATCGAGCTGTATCCCGCCGACGAGGCGCGGACGGTCACCGTCGATGGACACACGGTGCCGCTCGAGCTGGCCCCGTCGGCGGCGCTGGCCTACACGCTGCAGGACGCGCCGGTCTGGAAGACCGAGTTCGCGGCGTTCCTCTCCGCGGAGAGCTCGGTCTTCCCCGGCGGGCTCGGGATCATACACCCCTACCGTCCGGGCCGGATCCCGGTGGTGTTCGTGCACGGCACCGCGTCCAGTCCCGCGCGCTGGGCGCCGATGCTGAACGAGCTGGAGAACGATCCGGTGCTGCGCGACCGTTTGCAGTTCTGGTTCTTCACCTACAACACGAGCAATCCCATCCTGCTCTCGGCCAAGGAGCTGCGGGACGCCCTGCGCAGGATGCTGGCCGACGTGGATCCCGACGGGCGCGACCCCGCGCTCCGCCAGATGGTGCTGATCGGACACAGCCAGGGCGGTCTGCTCGCCCGCCTCATGGTGACGGACAGCGGCGATCGCTTCTGGAACAACATCGCCAAGGAGCCCCTGGCGCGCCTCAAGATGAAGGAGGAGACCCGGGAGCTGGTGAAGAGCACGATGTTCTTCGAGCCCCTGCCGTTCGTGAAGCAGGTCATCTTCATCTGCACGCCGCATCGGGGCAGCTTCCGCGTGACCGGCCTCGTGCTCGACGTCATCCGGCGGCTCGTGACGTTGCCGGCGCGGGTGGTGAAGGGCATGGCCGAGCTCGCCGAGGAGAACCCGGGGCTGCTCGCAACCGCCATGCGAGCGCCGACCGCGGTGGACAACATGCTGCCGGGTCAGCAGTTCATCCGCACGCTGTCCAGCAGCCCGATCGCGCCCGGGGTGACGACGCACTCGATCATCGCGGTGCGCGGCATCGGCCCGCCCGAGGGGCTCGGCGACGGGGTGGTGAAGTACGAGAGCGCGCACCTGGAGGGAGTGGCCTCGGAGAAGGTCGTGCACTCCGGGCACTCGGCGCAGGACAAGCCGGAGACGATCGAGGAAGTGCGCCGGATTCTCCGCGCGATGGTCACCGCCAAGTAGAGCGTAGAGTGTTCTGGCTGGCGCCCAGGTAACGCTCGCGCTGTGGTCGTGCGGTGAGAGTTCCCGTCGATTCAGGGGCTCGCCACTCGGTCTCGTTCATCTCGCCAGATCGCGAAGCAGTCGCTATCGTGGCAGGCCGGAAGCGGGTGCCGAGCCATGCGACCGGGCAGACGGCCTTGCGCACGTTCATCGCGGGACGTGCTCCTGTCTCTTCCGCTTCCTCATCGCGCCGAAGTCCGACCTGAGAAGGTGGGAAAATGAAGATGAGCACACGCCAGGGAGCAATACACACGTTGTACCGCGGTGGCAGGCTCACCGATCCGGATCGAGTAGGGTAGGAAGCTTGCCTTGCCGCACCCGTCACACACTCTTCGCTGCTCCTGAGCCTCCATAGGTTCGCCCGGGCGTTTATCGATGCTGGCCGCACCAGCAGACATGGACGGTCCCGTCGTGTCTCGGCGGTTCCTGGCAACGGTGGAGCTGGCCATCCGGGAGACGCTTGGGCACACCGCAGCGGTCCGTCGACCGGCGATCGGTTCTCAGATCGGGTGGCACCTTCGGGCACCATTCCGGCGTGTACCTGCTCTTCACGGCGCGTTCGCGCCATGACCGCGCAGGCGCCTTCGGCGCAGGCGGCGGTGGCGACGGTCGAGGGCACCCCACGCGCTGGTCACGATCTCCTCGTACAACACCGCCCCACACTAGCAGCGCGCATGTGGCCAGCCTATTGGACATTGGTCCATAGGTCGGCCGCACCTGCTCGTCGAACGCCTGCCGGTGGTCTCCCCGGCTCATCACCTCGGTCGGAATGTGTCCAATTCGGAACGGATGTCGTTGTTCAAGTCTGGACAGATTCCGCGGGCCGAGCGGCGTATCCAGGAAGGGGAGACGCGAAGCTGGCTATGGGCGACTGGGCCGAGTCTGGCGCGGCGGAGGTGGCCATGGGGCAAGCGGTCGTACATGATTCCCCGCTGGACGGGGTGAGTGTGCTGCTCGTGGAAGACCACGAGCTCGTGCGCGAGGTCATCAGCCGGCTCCTCGTGGAGTTCGGCGCGGCGGTGACCGCCGCGGGCGGGGTGGCGGAAGCGCTCGAAGCCTTGGAACGAGCGCGGCCCGATGTCGTGCTCTCGGATATCAAGATGGCCGACGAGGATGGCTACGCGCTGATCCGGAGGCTGCGCGCCTTGCCACCGGATCGCGGCGGGCAGACGCCGGCGGCAGGCCTCACCGGGCTGATCACCGCCGAGGATCGCGCCCGCGTGCTGCGGGCCGGGTTCCAGTACTACGTGGCGAAACCGGTGGACGCGCGGACCCTGGTGAGCATCGTCGCGGCGCTGGCGGCGAGGAACAGGACCGCGCGCGGGAGCGCCGCGCGCGCGTTTCATCACAGATCGGGCGCGGGAGTCGGGACCCGCCCGTGAGGGTCGCGATTCAGGAGGACGCCGGCCTCGTGCCGGCGGTCGCCTGGATGACCTTCGGCCCCACGCCGCAACCGGCCGCGGTCGCCGCGGTGATCGTCGTAGGGAAGCCCACCAGCTAGCAATGGACGGAGTCCTGAGCATTCTGGCCGTCGTTGTGGGTCTGCTCATCATCGCGTGGGTCTGTGGTCCGGCCCAGCGGCCGGGCCGACCCGGGCTCCAAGAGGGAGACCGAGCCGCCGAGGACGATGCCCACGCGCTGAATCCAGGCGCCGGCCGGCGTAGCCGGTGACCGCATCGACGGCGAACGAATCCGCGTCGAAGCCCTGCACGCCTTTGCCGTCGAGGATCCTCTCCGCGCCGTCAGGACGGGCACGTTCGCTGTACGAGCGGCAGCCCTATGGCCCAAGGTCCACTAGGCAGGCCGCACGCCGCTGACTAGAGTGAGCAGCGAGAGCAGCGGGGGAGGTGATGAGCCATGTCCATGGAAACCGTATTGATCGTTCTCGTGGTGCTGTTGCTACTCGGTGGTGGAGGCTGGGGATACTCTCGTTGGCGCGGTTGACGGCGCGCCGGCTCTTGACCTCCTGTGAGCGAGCCCAGGGGGTCGAGGGTCGCCCCGGCCGCGCCATCCGCCTCGCCTTCACGCCGGCCTTTCAGGTTGGCGCCCTCGGCGCAGAGGCCCCAGTGAATCTGGCGTGGTTCTCCAGATAGGACTACGGGGCCTCCATGGAAGACCACACACTCAGTGTCCTCATCCGAAGCAAGCTCGCGGACGGTCGCCTGCCGCAAGACAGCATCCCGCGGATGTGGGGCGGACCGGGGAACGGCGAGTCCTGTGACGCCTGCGAGGAGATCATCACCAGGGCTCAGTTCGTCATCGAGGGCGTCAGCACCTCCCCCGGCGGCCTCGGTGTGCAGCTTCACGTGAGGTGCTTCCAGGTCTGGGACGCGGAGCGACAGGTCCCGGGACATGAAGCAAGCGGGCCGGTGTAGCCGGCGAAGGTAGCTGCCCGGCCCTTCCATATGGACCAAGACACGCTCCGTCTCATCATTCGCCGCAAGCTCGCCAATGGCGGGCTTCCGCACAACAACATCCCACGCATCTGGGGTGGCCCTGGAAGTGGTGAAGAGTGTGACGCCTGCGAGGACGTCATTCGCGCCGGGCAGCTTCTCATGGAGGGCGTGAGCACGACCACCAACCAAGGCATTCAGCTCCACGTCGAATGCTTCTCCCTCTGGGACCGGGAACGCGACGCGCCGGGCCGATATGACCCTGGCCCCGACGTCGCGAGCAGGCCAAAAGAAGAAGGCCCCGCCCTGAGCGATCGGCCCAAAGAGGTAGCGCCCAGACGCGAGGCCTCGGGCGAGAGTCCCCGGGACCGTTCAGGGACGCCCGCGCTTCCAGCGCAGCAGGCGATTCGTCAACCTGAGCAGTTCCGCAATCAGCGCGCCCGCCGCCGTGAAGGCGAGCGCGAGGATGGCCATGGAGGACTCGAGCTGCCAGAAGAGGAACCGGATCGTGACCGCCTGGGCGTTCTGCAGGGCAAAGATCACGACGAAGAGAAGAACCACGGTCAGGACGATCAGGTACAGCATTGATTGTCACCTCCTCAGGCTCGAGACTCCCCGAAGGGTCGTCGGTTCACATCCGACCCTCCGCGACCATCGCCCCACGAGGGGTTAGAGGACATTGCGGCCGCTACTCTTTTTTGTTTGCCCAGGAATCACCCGAAGTTAATGCCGGCGGCTCGAGGCTGGTGGCTATTGGTACCGAGCAGGTGAAGGGCATCGGCCGCGTGGTGGATCGGTCGTTCTCGAACACGGCCTTGGAGGGCAGGATCTTGCAGACCGGCCCTGCATGCTCCCGCAGAACTTCTGTCTCCGCGGGTTCTCGTGCTGACCTCGGGCCACTTCATGCGGACCCTCCAGAGAATTCATTCGGGCCCGGTCGTGGGCTAGGGCGACAGTAGCCCTGGGGTCAGGGCCTCGTCTATGTGCGCCGGAAACCCTTCTCGTCGACACCGTATCAACGTACAGCGCGGTCTGCTGGAGAGACTCGGCGCAGATCCTCCTCGCTGACAAGGTTGTAGCGGTCGAACGTGCTGCGTGTCCGGTGCCGGTCTTCTGGCGTCGATCGCGTTGGGGCGACCGACAATGCCATTGGCCGTTCCATCACGCCTCGAGCCTAGTCAATGTCGGCGGGTCTGCCTATTGGACCTTGGCCGAGCCGGGCCGCACTCGGACCCCCGCCTAAAGGTGTAGACCCAAGAGCCACTGGGTAAGCGCACGCCCCCTGCGTAGAGTCTGGCCCACGAAGGCTGCTCTTCACCATTCAGGGGAGGACGAACGATGAAGCGAGGATTCGCAAGGACAGGAGTGATTGTGGGCGCGATGCTCGCGCTGACGGTGCTCTTCGGAGCCGGCTGCGCGACAGGCCCATTTGAAGACCCGCACAACTACGGCCCGGTTGGGCCGATCGGGATGACCGGACCGCAGGGCCCCCAGGGGCCGCAGGGACCGGCGGGAGTAGCGGGCCAGCAGGGCCCAGGTGGCCCGGCCGGTACGCAGGGCGTGAGCGGCCCGGAAGGGGCACCACGGCCCTGGGTGACGTTCGCTGACTTTCTCTTCGATTTCGACCAGAGCGTGATCCGGACCTCGGAGACCAGCAAGGTCGACAAGCTCGGCCAGTACATGAAGGACAACCCCAACGTCGAGATCGGCATCGACGGCTACGCGGACCCACGCGGCACCACCCAGTACAACCAACCGCTCAGCCAGCGGCGCGTGGACGCGATCAAGGCCGCGCTGGTGAGCGCGGGCGTGCCATCGGCCAGGATCCAGACCGGCGCATTCGGCGAGACGCGGCTGAAGTGCTCCGAGGCCACCGAGGCGTGCTGGCAGCGGGACCGGCGGGTCGAAGTACTCGTGCGGCCGGGTCAGTAAGGGGACGCCATGAGAGTTCTCACAAGCTTGGTGGCGGTGGCCGCGTTGTCGGGGTGCGCCTACCAGAGTGGATACATCGATCCGGATGGATCGTGGGTTGCGAAGGACCAGCCGTACGCAAGGGGTACGTGTCGCTCGAGCGCTCCCTACGTTGTGGGACCGGCGGGGCCGGTCGGGCTCGCCGGGGCTCCTGGGGAGGCCGGACTAGCGGGACCGGAAGGAGCTCCGGGCGCGGCCGGGCCGGCCGGTCCGGTGGGTCCGGTGGGTCCGGCGGGGGTCGCCGGCGGGAGCGGATGGGCCTCGATGGAGAACGTGAGCTTCAAGCGCGGCAGCTCGGATCTCCAGCAGAAGTGCAAGGACAAGCTCGCGAACTTCGCCGTATGGATGCAGAACAACCCGCAAGCTCAGGTGAGTCTCGATGGCCATCCGAGCGAAGCGGACGACCGCAGCCAGGCGCTGGCCACGAAGCGTGTCGCCGCGGTCAGGGCCGAGCTCATCAGGCTCGGGGTCTCGCCCAGTCGTATCACGGTGGGCACCCACGGGAAGCAGGCGCCGGTGTGTAGCCAGAGCACGGACACCTGTCTGGAGCTGAATCGACGGGTCGAGATCCTCGCGGTCAGGTCCTGAAGTCGTTGGGCATCCCCTCCGCGCCTGGAGGGGCGAGGGAGTGACGAAGGTCGTGAACAATCTGAGCAGTTCGGAGGAACCGCGGTAGACGGCGCGGAGTGTTCGATACGGGGCAGATTCCGCAGAGAAGAGCGCGTATTCGTGTGATGGGCCTGGTTCTGCAGTTCACCACGAGATGGAGGAAATGATCATGAGAAACGGATTGACGTATGCAGCTCTCGCGCTGTTTACCGTCGGTTGCACCGGCCCCGCCGGCATCGCAGGTCCTCAGGGCTCCACCGGCGCGACCGGGTCCCAGGGTTATACCGGCATGACGGGTTCTCAAGGCCAGGCCGGCCTGACCGGTGCACAGGGCCAGCCCGGTATGACGGGTGCACAGGGCCAGGTCGGAGTGACCGGCGCGCAGGGCCAGCCGGGCATGGCGAGTGCGACGAATTCGGCGCCGGCCGGTATGCGCTGGACCTCGTTGAAGGACATCATGTTCGACTACAACCGGCCGGAGATCCGGTCGACCGAGATGAGCAAGATCGCCGACATCGCGGCCTACACGAGCCAGAATCCATCCGTCCGGGTCGGCATCGACGGCTCGACGGATCTTCTGCGCGGAACGAATCAGTACAACGCCGCCCTGAGCCAGCAGCGGGTCGCCAATGTTCGCGAGGCACTGGTCCGGGCCGGGGTCTCGCCTGATCGGATCGAGACGGGCGGGTTCGGCGCGGAGCGGGCCAAGTGCATTGACGCCAGCGAGATGTGCAGCCAGCGCGACGGCCGTGTCGAGGTAATGGTTCGTCCGGCCAGCTAACGGAGGGAGCGCGATGAAGCCACTGGAAGACCCGACCGGAAATCCCCGTGGCCGGCAGCTTGGGCGGTGGAGCATCTTGCTGGTGATCCTGGGTGCCGCGGTCTCGCTGGGTCCGCAGCCGGCCCTTCCCGGCGACGCCGTGAAGGATGGGCCGAGCATGACCGCGGGTCGCGTCCGACCCCTGGACCTCGTGAAGGCATCCGTCTCGCAGGTGCTGGCGGCCGCTCAAACGCGGCCGGCCGGCACCCGCGAGAGCGGGCAGCGCCGAGCCGAGATTCGCCGGGTGGCGGACGGGCTGTTCGACTTCAAGGAGATGGCGCGGCTGAGCTTGTCCCGGCACTGGAGCGCCCAGTCGCCGCGCGAGCAGGAGGAGTTCGTCGGGCTGTTTACCGAGCTGCTCGAGAGATCCTTTCTCTCGACGATCGAGAACTACGCAGGGGAGCGGATCACCTTCCTGGGCGAGTCGATCGACGGCGCGTACGCGCAAGTGCGGTCCCGGATCACGACCGACCGGCGGTTCGAGATCTCGATCGACTACCGGCTCATCGAGAGGCCGGATCGGTGGGAGGTGTACGACGTGGTGCTCGACGGCGTGAGCCTCGTGTCGAACTACCGGAGTCAGTTCAACTCGATCATCCGGACGTCGTCCTTCGCGGATCTGCTGTCCAGGATGCGGAACAAGCAGATCGAGGCGCACGTGATTCCGCGCGTAGGGCGTGGATCGTGACCATGCCGAGAGCGTCGGTCGCGCGGGTGGGTGCGATGGCGGGCGCGATGGTCACGGTCGCGTTGGTCCTGGGGACGGGCGTGGCGATGGGGCGGGGCACGCCGGCCTGTGATGGCCTGGGGAAGATGCGGACGCCGGAGGATGCCGCGGGCCAGGTCGTCAGGATGGAGCCGGCCCAGAGTCGCTTCAGCGTGCGGGAGTCCGACGGGGTCGTTCACGAGTTTCAGGCCTCACCGGAGACGCTCCGGAACCTGAAGGTGGGCGACCGCATCGAGGTGAAGCTCTGGGAGGTGTCGAAGTGCCCCTGACGGCAGGCCGAGCGAGTGCAAGGGGCGTGCGTTCGAGTGTCTGGAGTCCAGCCAGGTTCTTGGTTCTACCCGTCCTGGCGCTCGCGTCGGCGGTGGCGTGGGCGCCGGCACAAGCGCCCGGTGTGTCGGTGGAGCGACCGCGTCCGCCCGTCGTGTCGACACTCCTGGCCGTCCCGACGTTCGCGTCCGTCTATTTCGGCGCGGGAACGACCGACATCCGACCGGGCCAGAAGAAGGTGCTGGATGACCACGCGCTATGGCTGCGGAGCGATGGCACTCGGAGGCTCCTGGTCGAAGGGCATACGGATGGACCTGCCGACCATCTGCGGAGCGTCGAGATCGGCGAACAGCGAGCGAGGGCGGCCAAGGCGTACTTGATCACGAAGGGCGCAGACGCAGATCACATCGCGCTCGTCTCGCGCGGAGGAGGACAGCCATCCTGCACGGAGAGGACGGCAGCCTGCCGGGCCAACAACCGGCGAGTCACCTTCTCGACGCGGAGCCACTGACGGGACCGCCGGCGCCGGGGACCGAGACCGCCGTAAACTCCCCAAGGCCGAAGCCGGCCGCGGCCTGCCGGGAGGGCTGGCGATCGGGCCCGTGACAACCCCGCAGGGAAAACTTGGTCCCGGCATGGGACTTTGCTTGTATTGAGGGGTCCATGCGACCGCCTGGCCAGACCCTCAACTCGTCCAAGACGGATCCGCCCGCCCCGCCCGCGAAGCCCACGGTGTCCGCGGTGGAGATGGGAGCCCGTCAGCGGGAGATCTCCGTCTCCGAGTTCTTCACCAAGAACCGCCATCTCCTGGGCTTCGACAACCCGCGCAAGGCGCTGCTCACCTGCGTGAAGGAGGCGGTCGACAACGCGCTCGACGCGTGCGAGGAGGCCGGCATCCTCCCCGACGTGGTCGTCCGGCTGGAGACCGTCGGCAACGGCGAACCCGCGCCGCCGGCGAGCCAGGCGAGCCGCTTCCGCATCACGGTGGCCGACAACGGGCCCGGGATCGTCCGCCAGCAGATTCCCCCGATCTTCGCCAAGCTCCTGTACGGCTCGAAGTTCCATCGGCTGCGCATGAGCCGCGGCCAGCAGGGCATCGGCATCTCGGCGGCCGGCATGTACGGGCAGCTCACCACCGGCAAGCCCGTGAAGGTCATCTCGCGCACCGGCGAGAAGAAGAGCGCGCGCTACGTCGAGATCGTGATCGACACCGCCAAGAACGAGCCGCGCACGCTCGCGAACAAGGACGT
>DATCWE010000077.1:0-3466 GCA_036566495.1 Gemmatimonadales bacterium
GGGGCGAGCCGCCGCGGCTGCGCCTGCCCCTGGCCCTGCTGATCGTGGACGACGACCTGGGTGGCGTGTGGCCCGCCTCACCGACCAGCTGGGTAGCGGAGGCGCTGAGCGCGCGGGGCGTGGCGTTGGGTCCGGGCGGCAGCCGGGTGATCCTGGCGTTTGCCGAGCCGAGAGCATCGAAGGGCAGGGCGGGCTTCGGGCCGGAGAGCCGGGCGATCTTGGCGCGCGAGGCACCGGGCGCCGCGCTGGTCGTGCTGTTTGCCCATCCGCGCCTGCTGGCCGAGCTGCCCGGCGACGCCCCGGTCTTGCTGGCGTGGCACCGCCAGCGGTTGATGCAGGAGGCGGTCGCCCGCTGGCTGCCCGGACGCATCGGATGACCCCGCTCGACTGGGGCGTCGTCGCGCTGTATCTGGCCGGCTCCCTCGCGCTCGGGCTTTTCGTGGCCCGACGCGGCGCGAAGAACCTGGCCGAGTTCTTCGTCGGAGGCCGGGCCATCCCCTGGTGGCTCGCGGCGACCTCGATGGCCGCGACGACCTTCAACGTGGACACCCCGCTGTATGTCGCGGGCCGGGTGGCCCAGGCCGGTGTCGCGGGAAACTGGGAATGGTGGAGCTTCGCCTTTGCGCACGTGCTGCTGGCCGTGCTGCTCGCCAAGCTGTGGCGCCGCGCCGGCATCGTGACCGACATGGAGCTGACCGAGCTGCGCTACGGCGGCAAGCCGGCCGCGGCGCTGCGGGCCACCCGCGCCTTCCTCTTTGCGGTGCCGATCAACTGCATCGGGATCGGGTACGGCATGCTGGGCATGCGCAAGGTGGTGGTCGGCCTGGGCATTCTGGAGGGACTGCCCGGCTTGCCGGGCGATCCCCGGCTGTGGGCCATCCTGCCGATCGTGCTCATTGTGCTGGTGTACACCGCGGCCTCCGGCCTGTGGGGCGTCGTGGCCACTGACTTCCTCCAGTACATCCTCGCGATGATCGGCGCGGTCACGGTCATGCTGTATGCGGTGCACGACCTCGGCGGGTTAGGGCCGATGCTCGACAAGCTGCGCGCGGCGGGGCAGGGCAGCCGGCTCCAGCTGCTGCCGCTCGGTCCCGACGCCCTGGTTCCCCTCTCCACCTTTCTCGGATACGTGGGCATCCAGTGGTGGGCGTTCCGCAACAGCGACGGCGGCGGGATGTTCGTGCAGCGGCTCTCCTCCACGGCGAATGAGCGCGAGGCCGAGAAAGCCGCCCACGCGTTCAATGTCCTCAACTACGTGGTCCGCACCTGGCCCTGGGTCCTGGTCGGCCTGGCCGCGCTGCTGGTGCTGCCGGGACTGGCCGATCCCGAGCTGGCCTACCCCCTCCTCATGGTGAAATACCTCCCGGCCGGCCTGCTGGGCCTGGTGTTCGCCAGCCTGCTGGCCGCCTTCATGTCCACGGTGTCGACCCAGGTCAACTGGGGCGCGAGCTATCTGGTGCACGACTTATATGCGCGCTTCCGCGGCGTGAGCGACGATCGCGCGCTGCTCCGCGCGGCTCGCTGGGCCTCCATCGGCATCACGCTGCTGGCGGCCACCCTGTCCTTCTTCATGCAGAATGTCGGGACCGTCTTCCGGTTCCTCATCCTGATCGGCAACGGACCCGGACTGGTCCTGCTGCTGCGCTGGTTCTGGTGGCGGGTGAACGCGTGGGCCGAGATCGCGGCGATGAGTGCGGGGCTGCTGCTGGCGCTGGCGACCTTTCTTCCTGCCCTCTCCGGACTCACCTTCGGTCAGCGCCTGCTCCTGACCGGCTTCGGTTCCCTCGCGGTCTGGCTCCCCGTGATGTTGCTGACCGCTCCCGAAAGCGCGGCCACGCTCGATCGTTTCTATTCCCGGGTGCGGCCCGGCGGCGCCTGGGGACCGGTCGCGGCGCGGGTGGGGCTGGCTCCCCTCGATCGGCTGGCGCATGACGCGCGCCGCTGGCTGCTCTGGGTGGTCGCGATTCTGGGAGGGACGCTGGCGACCGGGTGGGTGTTGTTGACGCGGTGAGGGTGATGCGGTGGAAAGCGAGGATGAAAGGTGAACGGTGAACGGTTCACCTTGCTCCGGTCACCAACTTCAGCAGCGCTCCCAACGCCTGCGCCGGCACCGCGTAGACGACTCGCCCGCCGGTGCGAGGATCGCCTCCGAAGATCACTCCGACCACCTCACCCGCCGCGTTGAAGAGCGGACTGCCGCTCGAGCCGCCCGCCCCGTACGCGTCGACTTCGATCGCGTCGCCCCGAATGGCTCGGACCGTGCCGGCAAAGCTGCTGACGCTCACGCCGGTCCGGCGCCAATCGCTGCTCCCTGGGAAATCAAATCCGTGCGGGAATCCCAGCAGCGCGACGGGATCGCCGACCGCAGGGAGCGCCCCGACGCCGTGCACGACCGGCACGCCGCCGCGGACCCGGACGCTCAAGAGCGCGAGGTCCGCCGAGTCGGCGGTCGCGAGGAGCACCGCGCGGAAATTCTGCTTGGAGCCGTTGAAGATCATGCCGAGCCTGGCAGCCCGGGCGCCGTTCGCCGTGACGAGGTGCCGGCTGGTCACGATCCATCCCGTATCGCCGTGCGCGCGCACCGAGAATCCGGTGCCGGCCACGCGGTGCCCGTCGGGAAACTCGCTGAGGACCATTCCGACCGCGTCGCTGTTGCCCCGCCCGATCGCGCCCGCGTCGAGGCTCGCGACACGCAGCACCGCTTCGTGTTGCCGCCCCGTAGCGGTCAGGGCCAGGGCGAGTGAGTCGAGGCGCCGCGTGTCGGTGGGCTTGAGCGCAATCGCTGCGCGGAGCCGCTGGGTTTCCTGCTCGGCCTCTCGCAAGGCGCTTTGCAGCGCTGCCACGCTGGTCGAGGCGGATCCGAGCCGCCGAAGCAGGCTATCGGTGCGCGCCAGCAGCGCCTCGCGTTCGGTCTCGAGTGCCCGGGTGCGCAGCCGGATGGCCCAGGCGGCTGCGAGCGTCCCCACCACCAGGAGCACTGCCAGCATGACCGTGGCTCGCCGCCAGGGAGCGGTCTGTCGCTCGGCTGCCAGCTTGATGCGTTGGGTGGTGGAGCCCAGGGGGATCATCCCGCGTGGTGCCGCCCCGCCGGGCGCCGCAGGGTCGCGACGGGTTTCCGGGACCGCGGCCGCCTCGTCCCCCGAGAGGAAGACCAGGCGTGGTCCCTGGCCACCGAACCGGATCACGTCATTCGCGCTGAGCGGCCGATCGCCTTTGATCCGCTCGCCGTTGACCCAAGTGCCGTTGCTGCTGCCAAGGTCCCGCAACAGCCAGCCGCCCCCTTGATGGAAGAGCGCGGCGTGGCGGCCGGAGACGTCGAGATCCTGTTCGGGATCGAACTGCACGTCGGCCGAGGGATGCCGCCCGATCGTGGCGAACTCCTTGCGCACGATCCGGGTTTGTCCGGCACAAGCACCGTCGAGGTGCCGGAGCTCGGCGTACATCCGTTGGGTCAGCGGCGGAGCAG
>DATCWE010000078.1:0-10155 GCA_036566495.1 Gemmatimonadales bacterium
CCCGTCTGCTGGTGCCGGTCAATTTCACCACGGGGCCGGGCTTCTTCCACGATCCCGCCGAGACGATTGCTCCGTTGCCCGATCTCGCTCCGGCGCTGCAGCTCGCCGCCGCGCGGGCGGACCAGCGCGGCTTCATCCGCACCCATCTGGTGCGGGGACAGAACCGCCTGGTCGCGGCGCTGCGCGACGCCGAACGAGTGCTCGCGGAGGCGATGGCTTGAGGCGGCTCGTGCTCGGGGTGGCCCTCCTGCTCGGCTGCCGGAGCGGGGGCGCGGCGCCCGGCACCCTCCAGCTCGCGCTGATCAACGACCCGATCCTCAATCCGGTCCTGGCCCCGGACCTGGGCAGCGTGCTGGCGAACAAGGTGATTTTTCCGGGGCTGGTGCGCCCGGATGAGAACCTGCGGCCCGAGCCGGACCTGGCGGAGTCCTGGACCATCTCGCCCGACGGGCGCACCTACGTTTTCAAGCTGCGGGCCGGGGTCAAGTGGCACGACGGGCGACCCTTCGGCGCTCGCGACGTGCAATTCACCTTCGAGCAAGTCCTCGACCCGAACTCGGGCACCTTCCTGTGGTCGGATTTCTCGATGATCGACCGGGTCGAGGCCACCGACTCGCTCACCGTGACCTTCCGGCTCAAGACGCCCTCCGCCTCGCTGCTCACGCTGCTCGGCTATAACGCGGGGATCATTCCGGAGCATGCGTTCGGCGGCAAACCCATCCTCGACAACACCGCGTTCAACCGGGGCAAGCCGATCGGCACCGGGCCGTTCCGGGTGGTGAGCGCCACACCCGGGTCGTCGCTGGTCCTGGAGGCGAATCCGGATTATTTCGGCGCCCCGCCGCGGCTCCGCCGGGTGGTGTTCCGCCTGGTGCCCGACGCGAGCGCCCAGGTGGCGGCGCTGCGGGCCGGGGAGCTCGACCTGATCACGCTGGAGCCGGCGAACCTGCCGGGGGTCCGCGGCGCGCCGGGCATCACCGTGCGCGACGCGACGGTGCCGCAGCACTACTTCGTCGGCTTCAACCAGCGGCTCGCGCTGTTCAAGCCGGCCACGGTGCGCCGGGCGCTCGACCTCTCGATCAACCGGCGCGCCATCGTGGAGGGAGTGCTCAAGGGCTCGGCGGACCTTCCGGTGGGAACCATCCCGGTGGCCCTGGCCGACTGGTTCGCCGATTCCCTGCCCCGGGTTCCCTACGACACGGCGCAGGCGCGGCAGCTCTTCGCGAGCGCGGGCTGGCGGCGCGGCGCCGGCGGCCTGCTGCGCAACCCGGCGGGCGAACCGTTCCGGTTCACCCTGCTGGTGGACAAGGGCAATCCGAGCCGCGAGCAGGCCGCGCTCGCGGTCCTGCAGGACCTCAGGGCGATGGGGGCCGACGCGACCTTGCAGAATTTGGAATTCAGCTCGCTGGTGCGGGACTATCTGCAGCCCGGCCGCTTCGAAGCCCTGCTGATCTGGTGGACCACCCCGCCCGATCCCGATCAGTACTCCTATTACGCGACGGGACAGATCAACAACAACGTCGCCTACTCGAACCGGCGCGCCGACAGCCTGCTGCGGGCGGGCCGCGGGGAGACCGATTCGCTGCGGCGGCGCGCCGTCTATCTCGCCTTCCAGGCGCTGGAGCGTGAGGATCCGCCGGTGCTGGTGCTGTTCTATCCGCGTGAGCTGATGGCCATGAGCGCCCGGCTGACCGGCGTGCCCCGGCTGGGCATCCGCGACGCATTGCGACACGTGGAGAGCTTCGGCTTCCGCTGAGCGTGGGCTACTCCCGCTTCGTGCTGCGGCGGCTGCTCCAGGGGCTCGCGGTCCTCTGGATCGTCACGACCAGCACCTTCATCCTGCTGCACCTGGCGCCGGGTGGGCCCGCGATCCTGGCCGATCCCAAGCTGTCGCCGGTGGAGCGCCAGGCCATCGAGCATCGCCTGGGCCTGGACCGCCCGCCGGCGGCGCAGTACGTCGCCTGGCACCGCAACATGCTGCGCGGGGACCTGGGCAAGAGCTACCTCTACCAGACGCCGGCGGGCCGCACCGTGCTGCAGCGCGTGCCTAACACGATGCTGCTCGCCGGGCTGGCTCTCGCGCTCAGCCTCGCCGTGGCGCTGCCGCTGGGGACCTGGGCCGGCCGCCACCCCGGAGGGCCGGCCGACCGGCTGCTCGGACTGGCCAGCTTCACCGCGCTCTCGCTGCCGACGTTCTGGTTCGGCATCGTCCTCATCATCCTGTTCGCCGCGCTGTGGCACCTGCTGCCCGCCGGGGGCATGGCGACACCGGGCCTGGAAGGCTCGCTCGCCGACCGGGCGCGCCATCTGGTGCTTCCCGTGCTGGTGCTCGCCCTGCCGGGCACCGCGGAGCTGCTGCGCTACGTGCGGAGCAGCGTGGCGACGGCTTCCGCCGCGCCGCACGTCACCGCGGCCCGTGCGCGGGGGATCGGGGAGCGGGCGGTCTCGCGGCGGCACATCCTGCGCAACGCCCTGCTGCCCGTGGTCACGGTGATCGGGCTGCAGGCTCCCCTGCTGGTGAGCGGGGCCGCGATTACCGAGACGATCTTTTCCTGGCCCGGGATGGGGCGGCTGGGCGTCGAAGCGGCGCTGGGCCGGGACTACCCGGTCGTCATGGCCATCACGCTCGCGGTGGCGAGCGCGGTGATTCTGATCAACCTGCTGCTCGACCTGGTGTATCCCCTGGTCGACCCCCGCATCCGGGACTGAGCAGATGCCGCGCCTGCGTGCCGCGATTCCGGCGCTGCTGCTGAGCGGGTTACTGCTCTTCGCCTGGGCCGGGCCCTGGTTGCGGAGCACCGATCCCGATGCGCTCGATCTGGGCGCCACGCTGGCGCCGGCGTCGGCGGCGCACCCGCTGGGAACCGACGAGAGCGGCCGCGACATTCTGGCCCGCTTGATGGCCGGGGGCAGGGTCTCCCTCGCGGTGGGTGCGCTCGCCTCGGGCGTGGCCCTGCTGCTCGGCACCCTGATCGGGTCGCTGGCGGGGTGGCGCGGCGGCTGGGTGGACGCGCTGCTCATGCGGCTGACCGACGCGGCGATGGCGGTGCCGGTGCTGTTCGTCGCCCTGGCGGTGCTCTCGTTGTACGGCAGCCGGGTGGCCCTGCTGATCGGCGTCATCGGCGCCACCTCCTGGCCCGGCGTTGCCCGGCTGGTACGAGCCGAGGTCGCGGCGTTGCGACAGGCGGAGTTCGTGCAGGCCGCGCGCGCCCTGGGAGACCGGGGGGAGCGCATCGTGCTGCGCCACCTGCTGCCGCAGCTGATTCCGACCCTCACGGTGGCCGCGAGCCTGGGCGTGGCCTATGCGATTCTCACCGAATCGGCGCTCTCCTTTCTCGGGATCGGCGTGCAACCACCGACCGCGAGCTGGGGCAACATGCTTACCGGGGCGCAGGCCTCGCTGTACACCGCGCCGCGTCTGGCCATCTGGCCGGGGGTGATGATCCTGCTCACCACCCTGGCCTGCAACGGGCTGGGCGAAGCGCTGCGCCGCCGCTCCACCTGATCGCTGCTTGCCTGATCGCCTAATTGCCCAATGGCCCGATCCCTTACCTTTCCGCCATGGCCGACTCCGCACCCCGCGTCCGCTTCGCCCCCTCGCCCACCGGCTATCTCCATGTGGGCGGCGCCCGTACTGCGCTGTTCAACTGGCTCTATGCCCGGAAGACCGGCGGGACCTTCATCCTGCGCATCGAGGACACCGACCAACAGCGCAGCACCGACGAGCACACCAAGGTGATCCTCGACGGCCTGAGCTGGCTGGGGCTCGGGTGGGACGAGGGGCCGGTGTTCCAGGGCGAGGCGGTGGCTCGGCATCGCGCCGATGCCGAGGGACTGCTGGCGCGCGGCAAGGCGTACCGCTGTTTCTGTACCAGGGAAGAGCTGGAGGCCCAGCGCAAAGCCACCCTCAAGGGTGCCGACGCCTTCAAGTACGATCGTCGCTGCGACCGGCTGCCCGCGGCCGAGCTGGAGGCGCGGAGGGCGCGGGGCATGCCGTTCGTGATCCGCTTCCGGATGCCGCAGGAGGACATCAGCTGGGACGATGCCGTCCACGGCAGCATCACCTTCCACGGGCGCGATCTCGACGACCTGATCATCCTGCGCGCCGACGGGACGCCGATCTACAACATGGCGGTGGTGTCAGATGACATCGCGATGCGGATCAGCCACGTGATCCGCGGCGACGACCACATCTCCAACACCCCGAAGCAGATCGCGCTGTATCGCGCGCTGGAGGCGCCGGTGCCGGTCTTTGCGCACGTGCCGATGATTCTGGGGGCGGACGGGAAGAAGCTTTCCAAGCGCCATGGCGCCACGGCCGTGGGCGACTACCAGGACCTCGGCATCCTCCCCGCGGCAATGCGGAATTTCCTCGCGCTGCTGGGCTGGTCGCCGGGGGAGGACCGCGAGATCATGGCCGAGGCCGAGATGATCGAGCTGTTCTCCCTGGAAGGGATTCAGAAGAAGCCGGCGGTCTTCGATACCACCAAGCTCGAGTGGATGAACGGGCAGTACCTCTCCGCACTGCCCGCCGAGGCGCTGATTCCCGCGGTAACCCGCGAGCTGGAGCGGCTCGGCGTCTCCTACGCCTCGGCCGACCTGCTGACGCCCTACATCAACGCGGTCAAGACGCGTTCCCGCACGCTGCTCGATGTCGCCCGCCAGGTGGCGGTCCGGCTCGACGCGGGCCAGGTGCAACTCGACGACAAGGGCCGCGCGCTGGTCGAGAAGATGGGCGACGGGTATCCCAGGAGCCTGACGCTGGCTCGCCAGACGCTGGAGTCCATTCCGGAAGCGGAATGGCAGCACCAGCGGATTCTGGGGGCGCTCAAGGAGACGGTAGAGACGGAAGGGATGAAGCTGGGGGATCTGCTGCAGCCGATTCGCGTGGCGCTGACCGGATCGACCGTGTCGGAGCCGGTGAACGAATTGCTCGAGGTGGTGGGCCGCGCCGCGTCGCTGGCACGCCTGACAGGGAGCCGGTAGCGGCCGGCAGGGAGCCGCTACGGCTTCTTGGTGCTGTCGGACTTCTCCGGCTTCTTCTTCTGATTCTCTTCCAGCTTGTGCAGCCGCTCCCGCTCGGCGCGCAGCTCGCGGATAGCCCGCTTGAAGTCTTCCATGGTCTGCGACCGCTGGGCGGCGAACGCCAGGTCCTCGCGAATCGCCGCCAGCCGGGTGGCCTGGCTGTATTCCATCGAAGCACCCCCGCCCTTGATCGGCAGCAGGGCGAGCACGGCGCTCGGAATCTTGAGGCCGCCCAGGTAGATGTACTTGCTGTCGATCCCGAAGGTCTTCCCGAAAATCTTCGTGGTCCAGGAAGGCGGCGCGGCGCCCGGCGCCGACGGGGCGCTCAGCACCGAGTCGATGTACTCCTGCACGATTGCGCTGACGGCGCTATCCACCAGCTGCATGTGGGTCCGGGTGATCGCTTCGGCCAGCTCGCGCGGCGGCGCGGGGAGCGGTCGCACCCAGAGCTTGCCTTCACCGAGCGCGGGCGCGATGCGATACATCCGGCGGCCCGTGGTATCGCGCGTGGTTACCGACTCGGCCGGCGCAGGCTGGACGGGAGCGGGGGCTGGTTGCGCGGGCGGCAGCTCTTCGGTCTTGACGGGCTCGGGGGCGGGGGCCGGAGCCTCCTCGGGTCGCGGGGTGATGCCGGCGGCCTTGCCTTTGCGCGCCGCGCCGCCCGGGACCTCGAAGCGCATGTCCACCGCGCGACTTCCCTCCGAGCCGGGAGGGATCAGGATGATGGCGGCCGGCGGCAACCGCGGCGGCACCAGCCAGGGATTGATCTTGATCAGGAGCAGCAGGGCGTGCAGCCCGAGGCTGAGCCCGATCGCCCAGCCGGACCACCGCTTGCGGCGGGGGAGAAACAGCTCACGACGCGACGGCAACCCCGGCTCCTCGTGTCGCTTCGAGCGCGCGCCCGATGCGGGCGACCGCCTCACTGAGCCGCTCGGGGCTCACCGTCAGGGCAATGCGGAAGTACCCCTCCCCGGCGGGACCGAAGGCGCTGCCCGGCAGGGTCACCACGCCGAACTCTTCCAAGGTGCGCCGGGCGAACGGCGCGGAAGCCATTTCCGCCGGGAGCCGAACCCAGAGGTACATCGCGGCCTTGGGGGTGGCGACCTCGAATCCGATCGCGCCGAGCGCCGCGACGCCGGCGTCCCTGCGCTCCCGCAGCAGCTCCCGAACCGGGGCGACCAGCTCCTCGGAGCGGTCGAGCGCAACGCAGGCCGCCTGCTGCAAGGCCAGGAAGGGACCGGTGTCCACGTAGGACTTGACCTTGGTGAGCGCCCCAATCAGCTCGGGACGCCCCATGGCCCAGCCGAGCCGCCAACCGGTCATCGAAAAGCTCTTGGAGAGAGAAAAAAACTCGACCGCGACGTCCCGTGCGCCCGGTATCTCGAAGATGCTCGGCGCGATGTAACCGTCGTAGGTCAGATCACAGTACGCGTTGTCGTAGGCCAGCAGGATGCCGTACTTCCGGCACACGGCGACGGTCCGCTCGAGATAATCCAGCGGCGCGATGGCAGCGGTCGGGTTGTTGGGGTAGTTGAGGTACACCAGCCGCGTCTGGCGCAGCACGGAATCGGGAACCTGGCCCAGCTCGAGCAGGAAGTGATCCGATGCCCGCAACGGATAGACGTGCGGGACTGCTCCGGACAGAATGGTTCCACCGATGTAGGCCTGATATCCCGGCTCGGGGAAAATGATGACGTCGCCGGGGTTTGCTACCGCGTAGGGCAGGTGCGCCAGACCTTCCTTGGACCCGATCAGGGGCAGCAGCTCGGTCACCGGATCGAAGCGCTGGCCGAAACGGCGCTCCACATACGCACTGCAGGCCTTCCGGAACGCGGGCAGGCCTTGCTGAAAACCGTACTTGCTGAGCGCGGGATTCCCGAGCGCTTCGCGGAGCGCCTCCACCACGACGGCCGGTGGGGGGGTGTCGTTGTCGCCTGCGCCGAGGTCGATCACATCCACCCCGGCCTCCAGCAGCCTGCGCTTGATCGCGGGGATTTCGGCCAGGGGATACCCCGGGAGCGCGCTAACCCGCTCGCTGATCTGGATGCTCATGGCGCGAAGGCTCTCACCGGATTGCGCAGGATACCGACACCCGGAACCTCGACCTCCACTACGTCGCCGGGTCGCAACGGCCCCACCCCCGCCGGCGTCCCGGTGGCCACCAGGTCGCCGGGCAGCAGGGTCATCACCCCACTGATATACGACAGCAGGGCGGGAATGCTGAACACCATATCCGTGGCCTTGCCGCGCTGGCGTTCGACCCCATTGACCCGACCGATCACCTCGAGGTCCTGCCAGCGCAGTCCCTCCGCGACGCGTGGTCCGGCGGGACAGAAGGTGTCGAACCCCTTGGCCCGAGTCCACTGTCCGTCGGACTTCTGGAGATCGCGGGCGGTGACATCGTTGAGGCAGACGAAGCCCTTGATACCGGCCTCCGCCTCCTTGGGGGTTGCACGGCGCATCCGCTCCCCGACCACCACGCCGATTTCGGCCTCGAACTCGACCTGGGCCGATTGCGGCGGCAGGACGATGGGCTCTCCGCTATCGATGAGGGCGCTCGAAGCCTTGAGGAAGAGCAATGGCTCCCTCGGGACCTCGTTGCCGAGCTCCTTCGCGTGGTCGGCGTAGTTACGGCCGACACATACGATTTTGGATGGCGAGAGGCCTGTCACCGGTCACCGGTCACTGGTCACCGCAGTCACACGCTCGCCCCGATGCCGTGCCGCGCGAAGAAGTCTTCGCATTTGGTGCGCACCTCGTTCCAGGTTCCGATGACCCGTTCCGCCGGCGGCAATCCGCTCAACACCAGCGGGCCGTAGCGCTTGGCCAGCACCCGGCGGTCGAGCAGGATCACCACGCCGACGTCGGTGCTGCTGCGGATCAGCCTCCCAAAGCCCTGCTTCAGCTTGAGCGCCGCATGGGGAAGGAGGTAGCCCATGAAACCGTCCTCCCCCTGCTCCGCCAGACGCTCCAGCCGGGCCGCAGTTAGGGGCTCCGACGGCACCTTGAAAGGTAGCTTGCAGAGCAGCAGCACGCGGAGCGCCCGGCCCGGCACATCCACCCCCTCCCAGAACGAGTCCGTCCCGAGGAGAATGGCGTTTCCCGCCTCACGGAAGCGCCGCAGCAACTGATCTCGGGATCGTTCCCCCTGGACGAGAATCGGCCAACGTGGCGGAAGCGAGGCCCGCAGCTGCGCCGCGGCCCGGCGCAGGGCCGCATGGCTGGTAAAGAGGGCGAAGGTCCCGCCATCGGAAGCCCAGGCCAGCTCGGTGATGGCCCGCACGACGCCCGCATCGTGCGCCGCTTCGTCCTCACGCGGATCGGCCAGATCGTTGGGCACCCCGAAGAGGCACTGCTCGGGATAGTTGAAGGGCGAGGGGAGGATTTCCCGCACGGTAACGGGGCTGGGCGCGGTCGAGAGTCCGACGCGCGATTCGAGAAAAGCGAATTCTCCGCCCGCGGCGAGGGTCGCACTGGTAAGGGCGACGGTGGTAAGGCGATCGAACAACAGGTCGCGCAGAATGGGCGCCAGGTCGAGCGGCACCGCCGCGAGCGAGATCTGGTCGCCCTTGGACCCCGCGCGCTCGATCCAGCGCACAGTGGGCGGCCCGCCGGGGGGCGGGCGCAGGGTGCGATTGAGCCCATCGGTCGCACCTTCGAGCCGGCGGACCACGCCGCGCAGCTCCCCGAGGAGCTGGGTGCGCCGCTCGGTGAGCTCGCTCTGGCTCATCCGCTCGGCAACCGTCTCCACGTCCTGACGCAGCCGCTCGAAGCTGGTCAGCGCGCCGTCCAGCTCCTGGGTGAGCCCTTCGGCCCAGACCGGTGCCCCGCCGAAATCAGCGTCGAGCCGGAGCGGTGAGCGGCCGTCCGCCAGCAGCGACTGCAGACGCCGGAACACCGCCTCGCTGAAGCGGCGGGCGTCGCCCAGGGCGGGACTCAGGCCCTGTTGCAGCAGATCGAGACTGGCTCGGCTCAGCAGGTCCATCTGGCGGGCGAGCTCGAAGCGCAGCGAGGGCAGCAGTCCTTTGCCGTTGCGCTCCAGGCGCCCCAGCACGCGACGCACCCCGCGGCTGGTCACCTGAGCGCCGAGGTGCGCGGCGGCGACATCCTCGAGGTGATGGGCTTCGTCGAGCACCAGGCGCTTGTAGGGCGGCAGCACCGCGGCCTCGTCCCAGTTTTCCTGGGCGCTCCGCACGCTGAGGTCGGCGGCGAGCAGGTGATGATTGACGATGACGACGTCCGCTTCGGCGGCGGCGCGCTTGGCGCGGAACAGGAAACAGCGCTCGAAGTGGGGGCAGCGGAGCCGCGGACAGAGATCCGGCTCCGCCGCCACCTCGTCCCATACCTCGCCGCTGGGCGGTACCGCAAGATCGCCCAGCGTGCCATCGGCGGAGCGGCTCGCCCACTCAGCGAGCCCCACCAGCTCATCCTGCCGGTCGGGCTCGAAGAGCGACTGCTGATTGGCGAGGGCGGAATTCAGGCGCGCCAGGCAGAGGTAGTTGCGCCAGCCCTTGAGCAGCGCGAAGCTCGGCGTGTGGGCCTCGTCCGCCAGCGCTTCGCGCAGCAGCGGCAGGTCCTTGCCGACCAGCTGCTCCTGCAGGTTGATGGTGTTGGTGGAGATGACGGTCCGCTCGCCGTTGGCCTTGGCCCAGGCCAGCGCGGGCACCAGATACGCGAACGACTTCCCGATGCCGGTGCCCGCCTCCAAGAGAACGACGCCACCGTCGTTGTAGGCGTCGGCCACGTAGGCCGCCATGTCGCGCTGGCCCTGCCGATCCTCGAAATTGCCCAGCCGGGCGGCGATGGGCCCGCGCGGGCCGAGCGTCTCGACCACCGCGAGGGGATCGAGCCGCTCGGTTTGCTTCCGCCGCGGCACTTCGACCACGATATAGAGCTCGGTCGCGTCGTTGTTGACGATCCCGAAGCCAACGCCGCCGTCGTGCAGGCGCGACGCCACGAAGAGATCCGCCACCGAGGGCTCGAGGTTGCCACCCGGATGATTGTGCAGCACCAGCTGACCGCGCTCGGCGACTCCCGGAAGCGCCAACACCTCATCGGCGGTACCGCGGGCAACCGGCCGCGCCTCGACCACCGTCCCGCTCTCGTCCACGTAACCGACGAAACACACCT
>DATCWE010000109.1:0-2519 GCA_036566495.1 Gemmatimonadales bacterium
GAATTTCTTCGATTTCCGCCCGGCCCACCGGCTGCCGATAGGCGATCACCGCCAGGGTCTCCAGCATCGCGGCGGTGAGCCGAGGCTGGCGGGTGTTGAGCTGGGCGCGCTCGATCGCCGCGGCAAAGGCGGGACGCGAGAGGATCTGGTAGCCCCCGGCGAGCTCCACCAGCTCGACTCCGTGTCCGTCGAAATCGTAGTGCTCGCGCAACTGTTCCAGCGCGCTGCGGACGTCGTCGAGCGATGCGTCGGAATCGAGGACGACGAGCTCCTCGGCGGTCACCGGGCGCGCCGCGGCGAACAGCGCGGCTTCAACTAGCTGGCAGAGCGGATTCACGGCGAACCACCAGCGGCGAGAACACCGCGGGTTGAGAGAGGGAGCAGCGCCCATGCCGAGCCATCTCGAGCAGGGCCAGGAGCACCGAGAGCACGTCGGAGATGCTGGGCTGCGCGCCCAGCGCCTCGGTCCAGAGAAACTCCTCGTGGGTCGCCAGCAGGTCGAGCAACTTGCGGGTAGCCCCCTCGACGTCCAGCGGCCGGGCCACGACGCGGTGGAGCACCGGGTGCAGGATCCCGCCGACCACGCGGTCCACCGCGGAAAGCAGCTCGAGCAGGTCGAGGGTGAGCGGCGGCGGCGGCAGCTCCGGCGGCGGCGGCAGATAGCCGCGGCCGAAGCGCAGCGCACGCCGCTCGACCGCGCCCGCCATCCAGTGGGCGATCTCCTTGATCTGCTGGTACTCCAGCAGACGGCGCACCAGCTCGGCCCGGGGATCCTCCCACAACTCTCCGTCGGTGCGCGGCAACAGCATCTGCGCCTTGAGCCGCACCAGCCGGCTGGCCATCTCGAGGTAGTCGGCCGCCTGATTCAATCCCAGATCGTGGATGACCGCCAGGAACTGATCGGCGATGCGCGCGATCGGGATGTCGGCGATCTCGAGCTGCTCTTCGCGCAACAGGTGCAGCAGCAGGTCGAGCGGACCGGAAAAGGCCTCCAGCTCCACCACGAAGCCACCGGAGCGCGCCGAATCGATCGGCGGCCCCGCCGAGAGCACCACCGATCCCAGTGCGTTCGGAAGCGAGGCCGCCGAGGTCGTCATGAGGGAAAGATGTTCCAGTTGGTGCCCACGGCGAAGGGGGTGGCCAGCCGGAGGAACAGGGCCAGTCCCGCGTAGGCCGGTGTCAGCAGCACCCGGGTTGCACTGGGAGGGAGCAGCAGCAGCAGCGCCAGCAGCGGCAGGAAGCCGAGCCGCTGGATAGCCCGGTAGCCTTTCCGGATGCCGGCAGGCAGCAGGTGGTAGAGAATATGCGAGCCGTCGAGCGGCGGGATCGGAATCAGGTTGAAGAAGGCCAGCAGGAGATTGAGCGCGACGCCCCAGTAGAGCATGCGCTGCGCCGTGCTGATCACCTCGGTCCCACCCTCGGGGAGGATGCGGGCCAGGGCGCCGACCGCGATGAACAGCAGGGTGCAGAGGATGGTGATGGCCAGGTTGGTCACGATGCCTGCCGCCGAGACGATGATGTCGCCCCGGCGGTAATTGCGATAGCGATCCGGACGCACCTCGACCGGCTTGGCCCCCCCAAACACAAACGCGCCTTTGGAGAGATACCAGAGCATCGCCGGCATGATGATCGTCATCCAGGGATCGATGTGCGGGATGGGATTCAGGGTGAGCCGGCCCTGTTGCAGCGCGGTATCGTCCCCTTGTTTCAAGGCCGCGAAGCCGTGCGCGTACTCGTGCGCCACCAGCGAGAACACGAGTACGGGGAGTGCCAGGAGAATGAAATCGAGCAGGCCACGGTCCGGTCCAGGAGATCGGGGAAGATTACCCCCTTGTTCTCTTGCGTCAAGATATTGCGGCGGCTATACTTAGCGCCCCGGAACGACACCCGGTCGTCCGGATGCCCGCGCCAGACCAGCGAGGAACGCGCTCAGTGCCGAGAACCAAGTCCGCCAAGAAGCAGATGCGCCAGGCCGTCGGTCGGACGGCCCGCAACCGACAGCAGCGCAGTGCGCTCCGCACCGCCATCAAGAAGCTCCGCAGCCTGGTCGATCCGAAGGAAGGCAAGGCCGCCTTTCTCGAGGCCGAGAAGCAGCTCGATCGCGCCAGCCGTAAGGGACTCATCCACCGCAACACAGCGGCGCGGCAGAAAAGCCGCCTGGCGAAACGGGTGAAGAAGTAGGGAGTAGGGAAGCGGAGGCAATCAGGGGAAAACACCAGGGCCCGGCATTGCTCGCCGGGCCCTGATCCTTTGCCTAATTGCCTGATTGCCTGATTGCCTAATTGCCTCTGCCTGCCCCCTGGTCTACAACGCCGCCAGCTCCGCCCCGCACCGCTCGCAATACCACTCGGTCGGCCGGTTGAGTGAGCCGCATTCAGCGCACTTCAGGGTCTTGACGGAAGTCGACTGGAGCGGCCGATCGTCGCGCTCCACGGGGCTGGGGGTGGGCGCTTGCTGGGGCGCACTCCGCTGGGTCGGCGCCTCGATGGTGACCGAGCGCAGGAAGGCCAGCTCGTCCT
>DATCWE010000140.1:0-3435 GCA_036566495.1 Gemmatimonadales bacterium
GCGGCTGCCGGGCGTGGGACGCTATACCGCCGGCGCCGTCGCGAGCTTCGCGTTCGAGCGGTCGGTGCCCGCGGTGGATACCAATGTCGCCCGAGTGCTCCGGCGGGCTTTCCATCCACGGCTGCCGCCAGGGGTCCGAGGCGAGCGGCGCATCTGGGAGACGGCCGCCGCACTCCTGCCGCGCAGCGGGCGCGCGGCGTGGAGGTTCAATCAGGCGGTAATGGAATTGGGAGCGCTGATTTGTACTGCCCGCGTGGCCCGCTGCGAGCTCTGCCCGGTGGCCGTCGTCTGCCGCACCGGGCGCAAACGCGAGCTAGCGCAGTAACACCCCCGCGACCAGCGCCACCATCCCCAGAATGCCGGCCAGCGACCCGGACAGCGCCGCGCGCTTGCGCAACGCGTCGAACAGCGGAGCCTGCGCGCCCACCGGGTCGAGGCGGCCGAGGCGGCCCAGGGTCGGGAGCAGCATGACCAGCACCACCCCCGCGCCGAGCAGTCCGGCTCCCTGCATTACCATCAGTGCGGTGGGGAAGCCGGCTGTGGCCGTCGCGCTGCCGTAGAGCCGGAGGGTGAGGAGCAGCCCGCTGAGCACCGCGAGCAGGACCCCGGGCAGGATCTGGGCGCGCAAGAGCTGTCCCTGGAGCCCGACCAGCGCGACCAGTTCAGAGCGCGGCGCGCGCCGCATCGCGATCCCCAGGTGCATCGCCGCGACTCCCCCGCCCATCCAGAGCACGAACCCGAGCAGGTGAAGGAAGAGCAGCAGGTGCTTCATGAAAGCGTGGTCGTCAGGAAGGTCGAGTCGATCGGCTGGCGCCCGGAGTAGCCCGCTTCGATCTCGTGCCAGTGGGTGATGTGGTCTTCGTCTACGCGCCAGCAGAGGAAGACCAGGCGGTCCTCCCGCAGCGTGTAGAAATCCACCAGCCCGGCATCAAAGCCCTTGAAGAGGCACCCGATCGCCTCGATTTCACCGAGGTAGCCGCTGATCCGGTCGGCTGAGTCGGTCACCATGCGGCGCGCGGCGAGCAGCTCCTCGGTTTCGCCCTCCTGCGCCCGAGCACCCGCCGAAAGCAACTCGTAGTCTGCGAGCGCATCCTGCCAGGTTCGGTATTCGGACTTGAGATCGGTGAGAATGCGCCGCAGCAGGGGAAGCGTGCGCTCCGCTTCCTCGAGGGTAAAGATGCGCGCCTCGGCCAAGTACCCTCCGTTGTGCGTGGGGGTCGCTCCAAACATTCGATACTCCCGGCGCGCGGTCAAGTCTTGCGCGCGGCCAGCGCCGCCTCCGCGGCCCGCTGGCCTTCCGCCACGTACCAGTGCAGCTGGTCGGTGGCGAACGTTTCGCCGCGCCGCACCCGCGGCCGGATCCAGAGCAGCGGCGGTCGCCCCGCGGTGCGCAACCAGAGCTCGTGCTGGGCGGCCGTGTTGCTCGCCATCAGCACGCGCTGCGCGTCGCCGTGCAATCGCAACAGCGCGGGCGGCCTCGGCCCGGCTTCCTGCGCCGCGGTGTCGAAGCCCGAGCCGACGTCGATGGCCACCACCAGGTCGGCGGAAAAGCCTGCGGCGACTTCGAGCGGTACCACAGCTCGCAACCCGCCGTCGGCGCAGCGGTGTCCTTCCAGCAGGAAGGGAGGGTAAAACAGCGGGAGGGCGCAGCTCGCACACAGGGCGTCGAGCAGTGGCACGTCTTCGCCGCCATCACCGAACACCAGCAGCGCACCGCTGTCCAGATCCACGGCGGTCACGCTCAGCGGCCGGAGCAGCTCGGCGAAACGTTGCACCGGCAGCAGCCGTTCGAGCGTCGCGCGGAACGGCTCGGGACGGAGCAGGGCCCTCCCGAACATACCCTGGAGCAGGGCCCGGCGATCGAGGCGGAACACGTCCCGCTCGCGCACCGTGAGCAGCCGCGCCACGACCTCTTCGTGCGTCAGGCCGGCGGCCAGACCCGTGGCGATGACCGCACCGAAAGAGGTGGCCACGAATCGGGTTGGCCTCAGTCCGGCAACCTGCAGCGCGCGCAGGGCACCCAGGTGAGCGGCGGCCTTTGCCCCGCCTCCCGAAAGCACCGCTGTGATCTCCCGGGGCGTCACCCGCGCTGCCGCGCCTCGTGCCGGATTCTGGCCTCCTCGAAGCGCACCCGCTCCGCATCGGTCGCGGGCACCAGCCGGGGCACCCGGGTGGGCTTGCGCTCCCGATCGATGGCGACGAACACCACGTGGGCCGTATGGGTATGCTGGCGCTCGCCCGTGCTCACGGTTTCCGAATAGACGTGCACGGTAATATCCATCGAGCTGTTGCCGACGTAGTCCACCGTGGCATAGCAGGTGACCAGCGCGCCCACCGGAATGGGATGGTGAAAATCGAGGCGGTCGATCGATTTGGTGACGGCGGGCCCCCCGGCATGGCGGATCGCTGCCACCGCCGCCGCCTGGTCGACCAGCGCCGCCAAGTGCCCACCGAAAAGATCTCCCAGCACGTTCTGCATGTGGGGCATCACGAAGGTGGTGATTTCCCCGCGGCTGTGCGACATCGGACGGCTCTCTGGGACCACGCGTTGCACTCCTTCAGTAGTCGACCGGCCGGAGATAGAACTCGTTGATGGCCGTCCCACTCAGCACTGCGACCGTCGGGAGCTTCCGCTTCCAATGCGTCGAGTCGAGCCGTTTACGGACCAGGGCCACCTCGGACTCATCGAAGCCCAGCGCAACGATTTTCTCGGGCGCGTAGCCGGTCAGCAGCCAGTGCAGGATCGTATCCGCCTTGGCGTAGCTGATGCCGAGATCAGCCTCGTCGGTCTGGCCCCGCACCAGATCCGCGGTGGGAGGCTTCGCGATGATCGGCTCCGGCACGCCGAGGTGGCGGGCCAGCACCCTGACCTGCGTCTTGTAGAGGTCGCCGATCGGATTGATCGGCGCGGTGTCGTCCGCGTGCCAGGTGAAATAGCCGAACAGCCGCTCGGTCTTGTTCCCCGTGCCGAGCGGCAGGGCCTGGAGCGCCGCGGAGCGGTCGAACAGCGTCACCATGCGCATGCGGGCGCAGATGTTGCCCAGCCGGGCGGGATCGGGCTGGTCGGGGAGATCCCGCGCCAGCGCGTCCACCGCGGCGGTGATTTCGATGCGCTCCGCATGCACTCCCAACCGGTCGATGACCAGCTGGGCGTGCTGCAGCGAGTCGGGACTGGAGAGCGAGTAGGGCAGCCGCAACGCGGTGACATTCTCGGGGCCGAGCGCCTCGGCGGCCAGGAATGCCACGACCGCACTGTCCACGCCCCCGGAGAGCGCCAACACGCCGCGCTGGAAGCCCCGCCGGCGGACCAGCTCGTCGCGCAGGAACTCGACGAGCCAGCGGCGGGTTAGCTCGGGGTCGATCGCCAGGGGATCCGCCGAGCTGAAGCGCGCGGGCTGGGGAGCCCGGACCGGAGGCCGCGCGATGGGCCGAGCG
>DATCWE010000175.1:0-7754 GCA_036566495.1 Gemmatimonadales bacterium
GACGGACTCCTGCTGGACATCCATGACGTGGCCAACCCGAAGCGGATCGGCGCGGTGGCCGACTCGAACTTCTCGTTCTGGCATTCGGCCACGTTCAACAACGACGGCAGCAAGATCCTCTTTTCGGACGAGTGGGGCGGCGGCGCCGCGCCCCGCTGCCGCGCAACCGACAAGCTGGAGTGGGGCGCGGACGCCATCTTCACGCTCAAAGACAACCAGATGACGTTCCAGAGTTACTACAAGATGCCGGCCGCGCAGACCTCCTTCGAGAACTGCGTGGCCCACAACGGCTCCCTGATCCCCGTCCCCGGGCGCGATATCATGGTACAGGCCTGGTATCAGGGCGGCATCTCGGTGTTCGATTGGACCGATGCCGCGCACCCCAAGGAGATCGCCTACTTCGATCGCGGCCCGATGGACTCGACCAAGCTGGTGGACGGCGGCTCGTGGTCCGCCTATTGGTACAACGGCTACATCGTGAGCTCCGAGATTTCCCGCGGACTCGACCTCTACGAATTGCTGCCCAGCGGGCTGTTGTCCCCGAACGAAATTGCCGCCGCGAAATCGGTGCACCTGGATTTCCTGAACGTACAGGGCCAACCCAAGCTGGTCTGGCCGGCGAGCTTCTCGGTACCGCGGGCCTACCTGGATCAGCTGGCTCGCAACGACGGCCTCGCCGGGGACCGGATCACGGCGGTGCGGGCGGAGTTGAGCCGCGCCGAAGGGCTTTCGGGCCAGGCCAGGAGCGATGCCCTCGCCCAGCTGGCCAGCCAGCTGCACGGCGAGGCCCGCAGTGCTGCCGACCAGCCCCGGGCGCACGCGCTGGCCAGCGCCATCGGCGAGCTCGCGAAAGCGGGGCGCTGAATGTTCGCCCGCGGCACCCTTGCGCTCGCGCTACTCGGGGCCGGGACGGTCCAAGCCAGCGCACAGTCGCCCGAGCTGTACTCCGGCATGCACTGGCGTTCCATCGGTCCCGTCCGTGCCGGACGCGCCCGCGCGCTCGCGGGTGTGCCCACTCAGCCGAACGTGTTCTACATCGGCTTCGACAACGGGGGGGTGTGGCGCTCCACGGACTACGGCTCCACCTGGGAGCCGCTCTTCGACCACGAGCCCACTGGCTCGATCGGGGCCATCGCCGTCTCCCTGTCCGATCCCAACATTATCTATGTCGGGACCGGCGCCGGGATCATCCGCCCCGATCTGGCTACCGGCAACGGCGTCTACAAATCCACCGACGCCGGCAAGACCTGGGTGCATCTGGGTCTGGACGACACCCAGATGATCGCGTCCATCGATATCGATCCCCGCGACCCCAACCGGCTCTTCGTGGCCGTCCTTGGCCATCCCTACGGCCCCAATGCCGAGCGCGGCGTGTTCCGCTCCACCGATGGGGGACGGAGCTTTCAGAAGGTGCTCTACAAAGATGAATACACCAGCGCCAACGAAGTGCGGATCGACCCGAGCGACCCCAACACCCTCTATGCCACACTGTGGGAGCAGCAACAGAGCTTCATCGAGGGAGGCGGATTCGGCAGCGCGGGAACCGGCCTCTACAAATCCACCGACGGCGGTACCACCTGGAGGCAGCTGAGTGAGGGGCTGCCGCCCGTCTTGCAGGCCAACCTGGCGATCGCCCCCAGTAACCCGCGGCTGCTGTATGCCATCGTCGCCCCTGCGGCGGCGGCGGGCGCCCGGCCCGGGGCAATCGGCTTTTACAAGTCGACCGACGCCGGCGAGCATTGGTCCCTGGTGGCCCGCGACGGGCGTCCGTCCGACAATCGCCCGCTGGCCCGCATCGGCGGCGGGGACTTGCCGACCGTGGTGGTCGACCCCAAGAACCCCGACGTGGTCTACAGCTCCTCCGTCGTCATGTGGCGCACCGAGGACGGCGGAATGACCTGGTCGGCGGTGCGAGGCGCGCCTGGCGGAGACGACTACCAGAAGACCTGGATCAACCCGAACAACCCCGACATCATCCTCACCGTCGCGGATCAAGGCGGCGTCATCTCCGCCAACCGCGGCAAGTCGTGGAGCAACTGGTACACCCAGCCTACCGCGGCGGTGTACCACGTCACCACCGACAACGCCTTTCCCTACCGCGTCTGCAGCGGGCAACAGGATTCCGGATCGGCGTGCGTCGACAGCCGCTCGATGGACGGACAGATCACCTTCCACGACTGGCACCCGGTCAACATCCAGGAATACGGTATCGCCGCTCCGGATCCGAGAAACCCCGATCTCGTCTTCGGCAGCCAGCGCGGCAACGTTTCGCTCTACAACCGGAAGACCGGCCAGACCACTCTGCTCGGCCCGGACATGACGGCACGAGGCCCGAACGGCGAGGCGTACAACCGGAACGTCCGCACCATGCCCATCCACTGGTCCCCGGTCAATCCCGACGTGCTGTTCTACGTTTCGAACGCCGTCTGGAAGACCACCGACCGGGGCCACAGCTGGAGCCGGATCAGCCCCGACCTCGCCCGGCAGACCTGGACCGTGCCCGCCAACGCGGGCAAGTACGCCGCGAGCGTCACCCCCGCCCCGCTGGGCACCATAACGGCCCTCGCGCCGTCGCCCCGGGACCTCAAGGTGCTCTGGGCCGGCACCGATGACGGCAATCTGCAGGTTACCCGGGACGGCGGCGTGCACTGGAGCAATGTGACCCCTGCCGCCATCAAGCCCTGGACCCGCATTTTCAACGTCGAGGCCGGCCACTTCGACGCGTTGACCGCGTACGCGGCGGCGAACACGATGCGGATCGACGATGCTAACCCGCATTTCTGGCGCACCCACGATGGCGGGAAGAGCTGGACCGAGATCAACAACGGCATCGCGCCCGGCGCGGTGTCCAACTCCATCCGGGAGGACCCCCGCAAGCCCGGGTTGCTCTATGCCGCCACCGACACCCAGGTCTGGGTCTCCTTCGACGACGGGGAGCATTGGCACTCCCTGCGGCTCGACATGCCGGCCATTTCGGTGCGCGACCTTCAGGTGAAGGACGACAGCACCTGCCTCTGCGCCGACCTCGTTGCCGGGACACACGGGCGCGGCTTCTGGATCCTCGACAACCTGACGCCGCTCCGGCAGACCGCCGCCGCCCTGGCGAGCGGAGGACCCTACCTCTTCGCCCCCGCGCCCGCCGTCCGGGTGCGCTTCGGCACCAACGATCCCACGCCGTGGCCGCCGGAGGTTCCCGCCGGCGAGAATCCGCCCCCCGGCGCGGTGCTGGATTACTACCTGCCCGCCGCCACCTCGGGGCCGGTCACGCTCGACATCCTCGACGCCGCCGGCAAGCTGGTGCGCTCCTTTTCCAGCGCCGACCCCACGGCGACCCCCGACCCGGCAGTCGATCCCGAGGGCTACGACAAGGTGTGCCGGCAAACGCCCAGCGCACCCTATTGCGGCCTCCCGCTCTACTGGCCGGCGCCCGCCATGCGGGTCTCCACGGCGGCCGGCATGCATCGCTTCAGCTGGGACATGCGCTTTGCACCCGTCGCGCCCGAGGATGTCGTCCCGGTCGGGGCGACCGGTGCCGTGCCACACCGCACCTATCCCCAGGTCAACGCGCCGTGGGCTCCACCCGGCCGCTATACCGTTCGTTTGCGCGCCGCCGGGAAAACCGCGACTCAGCCGCTGGCGGTCCACCTCGATCCCCGGGTAAAGCTGCCTCCCCTCGTCCAGCTCCAGATCGCGGCGCTGTCGCGGGAGATGTATGACGGGGCGCACGCCGCGCACGCCGCCTATGCCGAGGCTCGGGCCCTGGTGACGGCGCTCGACCGGCTCACGGGCGCCGATCTCGCGGCATTCAAGGCTCAGGTCGAATCGCTGGCTCCTCCGCCCCGTCCCCGCGGCGGATTTGGTGGCGGCTTGGGAGGCGGGGCGCCCGCAGCTCCGCCGACGCTGGAAAGCGTGAGCACCGCCATGCTGGCCGCCGCGATGACGATGCAGCGCGCCGAAGTTGCGCCGACGGCCGCCCAGATCACTGCGTGTGCCAAGGCCCGCGAGCAGTCGCGCATGGTCCTGCCGCGCTGGGCCGCGCTCAAGACGAGCGGGCTCGCGGCGCTCAATGCCAAGCGCAAGGCGGCGGGGTTGTCACCGATCGAGCTCCCACCTGCTTCGTAGCGGACGCTGGGACCTGGTCACTTTGCATCCACGGATTTCACGGATTTCACGGACCGCGCATGAAATGCACTTCCCGCCTCCTGCTCGCCGCCTGCACCGCTTGCGCAACCGGGCAAGCGACGACCAGCGAGACCGTCCGCTGGCAGGAGCAGGCCCGCAACGTCACCATCACGCGGGATGACTGGGGCATCCCGCACATCCATGGGAAGACCGACGCCGACGCGGTCTTCGGGATGATCTACGCGCAGGCCGAGGATGACTTCAACCGGATCGAAGTCAACTACCTCAATGCAATGGGGCGGCTCGCGGAGGCCGTCGGGGATTCCGCCGTCATCCGGGATCTGCGGATGAAGCTCTACATTAACCCCGACACGTTGAAGGCGAAGTTCGCGGCCAGCCCAGACTGGCTCAAAAGCCTGATGGTGGCGTGGGCTGACGGGCTGAACTACTTCCTGTCGACCCACCCGAGAGTCGTCCCGCGCGTGCTCAAGCGGTTCGAGCCCTGGATGGCCCTGAGCTTCAGCGAGGGCAGTATCGGCGGGGACATCGAATCCATTTCCCTGCGGGGGCTGCGCGCGTTCTACGGCGGCCAGCCGGCCGACACGCTGCAGCCCGGCGCGGAGCCTCCGCCGAGCGAGCCGTCGGGCTCGAACGGGATCGCGATCGCCCCGGCGAACACCACGGCGCACCACGCCCTGCTGCTCATCAACCCGCACACCTCGTTCTTCTTCCGCGCCGAGCTCCAGGTACAGAGCGATGAGGGCCTCAACGCCTACGGGGCGGTGACCTGGGGCCAGTTCTTCGTCTATCAGGGTTTCAACGAGCGGGTCGGCTGGATGCACACCTCCAGCGGCGCCGACAACATCGATGAGTACCTGGAGACCCCGGTGCGGCAGAACAGCGGCTTCGTCTACCGCTACAGCGCCGGCGTGCGGCGGGTCACCACCAGCACGATCACCGTGCCCTACCGCCAGGGCGCCGGAATGGCGTCCCGCACGTTCACCGTGTACGGCACCCATCACGGCCCCGTGGTGCGCGAAGCCGGCGGCAAGTGGGTGAGCGTGCGCTTGATGGACGACCCGGTGCACGCCCTGATCCAGTCGTACACGCGCACCAAGGCCGGGAATTACCAGGCCTTCCGGGAAACGATGGAGCTGCATACCAACTCCTCCAACAACACCGTCTACGCCGACGCGGACGGGAACATCGCGCTCTTCCATTCCAACTTCATGCCTCGCCGCGACCCGCGCCAGGACTGGAGCAAGCCGGTGGATGGCAGCGATCCCGCGACGGAATGGGGCCCGCTCTTCTCGGTAGAGGAAACCCCGCTGATCAAGAACCCGGCGACCGGTTGGCTCTACAACAGCAACGACGCCCCCTGGTGGGCGGCGGGGCCCGACAGCCCCAAGCAGGCCGATTATCCCAAGTATGTCGATCCGGAAGGGGCGAATCAGCGAACTCCCCACGCGATACGCGTGCTGGAGAACCGCAAGGACTTCACCCTTGCCTCGCTGATCTCCGCGGCCTACGACAGTTACCTCCCCACATTCGCAACGCTCATCCCGAGCCTGCTGCAGGCCTATGACGGCCTTCCCGATTCGAGCCGCACTGGACTGGCGGAGCCGATTGCCGAGTTGCGGAAGTGGGATTACCGCTGGAGCACTGGCTCAGTGGCGACCACGCTCGCCGTGTACTGGGGCACGGAGGCGAGCCGTCGCGACTCAGCCGGCGCACGGAGCGCCGGCATGGACATCGACAAGTACATCGTGGAGCGGGTGCCAGCGCAGCGAAAGCTCGACGCCCTGCGAGTCGCCGTCGCCCGCCTCACGGCAGATTTCGGCAGCTGGAAAACCGCCTGGGGCGAGGTCAATCGCTTCCAGCGCCTGAGCGACGACATCGTGCATCCCTTCGACGACGCCAAGCCGAGCATCCCCGTGGGATTCACGTCCGCCCGCTGGGGCTCTCTGGCGTCGTTCGGCGCGCGGTCCTCTAAGGGGAGCAAGAAGCTCTACGGCACCAGCGGCAACAGTTTTGTTGCCGTTGTCGAGTTCGGCGACAGCGTCCGCGCCCGTGCCGTCACCGCAGGCGGGCAAAGCGGTAACCCCGCCTCCCCCCATTTCAACGACCAGGCGGCGCGCTACAGCACCGGCGACCTCCGGGAGGTGTACTTCTATCCCTCGCAGCTCAAGGGCCACATCGAGCGCAGCTACCACCCCGGAGGCTGACCATGCGCCAGTTGGTGTCGCTGCTCGGGGCCTTCCTGATTCTGCTGCCTTTCGCGGCCAGCCAGCTCCGCCGCTTGCCGGTGGCGACGCTGGCCTATCAACTGCCGAACCTGGTCGGCTCCGCCGCACTCACCGTCGTGGCCGTGCTGGAGCGCCAGTACGGCTTCATTCTGCTGGAGGGCGTGTGGGCGCTCATGAGCATCGTCGGTCTCATCGGCGTATTCCGCTCACGCCGTCCGCCTCAGCTCGAGCCCAGCACGAACTGATTCCCGTCCGGATCGGCGAAGATCGCCGAGGTGCCCCAGTCCGCCTGCTTCGGCTCCTGCACGAACCTGAGCGGAACGCGCCTGCCGCCACGGGTATATGAGGGAATGCGACTCCGCTTTCGATCGGTGACTCGAAGCGTGCTACTGGCGCCCGCACTCCTCCTCTCGGTCTGCGGCACGGCGACGGATCCCGCCCCTCCGCGGAACTTGCCTGAATTCGAGGCCCGGCTCGAAGCGCTACGGCAGGAGCTGCACATCCCCGGCATGTCCGCCACGATTGCAACGGGGCAGCGTATCGCCTGGGCCCGCGGCTTCGGGCGGGCCGATGTGGCGCGCGGAGTACGGGACAGTTGGACCTCGAATCGCCGGTAGCCGATTTTGGCATCGTACTGCAGAGCCCGGGTGTAGTGCGGGTCAAGCACCTGCTGACGCATACCTCGGACGGCGATCCGGGGTCGGCGTTCCGGTACAACGGCGATCGTTTTGGCCTGCTGGATCAGGTGATTCAGCGAATCACGGGGGAGAGCTTCGCGCAACGGCTCGAGCGGTTCATTCTCGCCCCGTTGCGGCTGCCGCACACCGCGCCGAACCTGCTCGACTCTGCCTTCGACCTGGCCGGCCTCGATCGACTCGCCTTCCAGCGCAATCTGGCCCAGGGCTACGCTCAGGATGGCCGCGCCACCGTGGCTTACCCCAGCTACTTCGGCACGGCTGCGGGTCTCATCGGTTCGGCACTGGATGTGGCACAGTATTCGATGGCGATCGACCGCAACGCCTTCCTTCGCGCCGAAACCCAGGCGAAGATCTTCCAGCCCGCCATCTCTACTCGCGGCGATACGCTGCCGTACGGCCTTGGCTGGTTCGCCCAGCGGATCAACGGGGTCACGCTGCAGTGGCACTACGGATATTGGACCGGCAACTCGTCGCTCATCATCCGAGTGCCCGATCGGGGCCTGTGTTTCGTGCTGCTGGCGAATTCCGACGGGTTGAGCCGCGGCAGCTCACTCGGCTTGGGAAACCTGCAAAGCTCTCCCGCGGCGCGAGCTTTCCTCGACGCCTTCGTCTTCGGCCACGCAACCCTGCCGGACTAATCGCTCCGCAGCGCGGTATTCGGGTCGGCGCGGGTCGCGCGCCGTGCCGG
>DATCWE010000294.1:0-3040 GCA_036566495.1 Gemmatimonadales bacterium
CGTCCCGGGTGGCGAGGTGCGGGTTAGGCGGATCCCGGGACGGCAGGCCCAAACTGTCCTGGACCCGGTGCCACAGCTCATGGGCCAGCAGGACGGCGCGGGCCAGCGAGTCGGACGGCGGCGGCCACAGCACCATGGCCCAGGTGCGACCCGCCCAGCGAAGCGACGTATTCGCCGCGTTCTCGCTGGCGGGCAGGAGCCCGGAGTAGAACCCGCCCAGCGCCAGGAGCCGTCCTTCGGGATCCGCCGAATCAGCGAGGAGCGCGCGGCTCCTGGGCTCGACGAACAACAGCGGGCCGCCGAGCGGCCGACCCCACAACACCGCCGCGTCACGAGCGGTCAGCTCGCCGGCTTCGCGGAAATAGCGGCGCGCCAGCGCCGTGTCGAAGGCGAAACCCAAAGGCGCGGGCGCCTGCGCGAAGCCGGCGCCAGGGAGGCCGCCGGCCAGCAACAGAAGAGGGAGGATCCGGCGAGGCATCATCCGGGAGATGCCTCAACCCCCCGGATGGTTGCCTCGGGATTCAGGGTGTACAGCCTTCCTTCCGCCGGGTATCCGCAAGGTCGATAATCTTCCACCCGTCCGCCGTCTTCACGAGGTGAAAAGTGTCGACGCCACAATGGGAGAACCGCGTGCCCACATAGAAGTGGTATTCGGCCCATACCGAGGCCAGGCCGCCATCCACCTTCACGACGGGGTTCTGCAGCCGCTCATCGAAGGGCTCCACCCCTCGCCCGACCGCGCTGAGCCAGCCTTCGATCGCTTCGACGCTGGCGGTCGGCACGCCGTCTTTCAAACCGGACGACACCAAGCGCGCCTGGGGGTGGAGCACTGCCCGCATCTTGACCGTGTCGTGCACCTTCATCCCATCGAACAGCTGCTGGACCGCCGCCATCACCTCGCGCTCGGACTGTTGCGCACCGGCCGGCGAAACTCCGGCGAGCCACAATGCCGCCGAGCACAGCAGGAATCGCATACGCCGCTCCACCAAGAGGAAGAGACCTCGACCACCTCCAAGTTACCGACAGGTCAGCTTCCGGTCGAATCGGGGGGTCTTCTCCGGTGTGACGTTGAGCTGAATCAGCAGCTGGCCGGTGCCGGGGCGGTTGTCCGGCAGGAGCTGCTGGTGCTGGGCTCCGCTCACTTCCCCGCCCTGCTCCCCGGCGCGACTGTCCTGCCATTCGCTTACCAAAGCGCGGAGCGGGGGGCCGAGGGGAAGCCCGCTCACAATGTCAATCGGGAGAGCGCTCAGCTCGCCGGCGGCGCGAAACACCTTGCGGAGCTCGCCGGTCGGCAAGGTGGTGACTTCCTGATCCAATGCGATCGGCCCCTGCACCAGGAGGAAATCGCCCGGACCGGTCGCGCAGAACGGCTTCGGAACGACCTGGTTGAAGTCGATCACGAAGTGCTGGGCCGCGCTCGGGGTGGTGGCCGCCGCCGCTCCAGCCAAGACGAATGCCGTCGCGTGGCCGTCCGTGGCAATGCCCACATCAGCGACGACGTCGCTCAACGACCCGCCGATCAAACCGCGGAGTCCAAGGGGAAGGCCATTGTAGATCACGGCAGGAATGGCCCGATGGGACGGGGCCGCGTTGATCGCCCCCGCATCCGAGGGCGAAGCGCCCAGCAGACCGGTGCGCGCCATATCATAAGTGACCAGCTGCTCGGCGAGCTCCCAACTCAGAACCTGGTGGTCGGTGGTTCCGGGAATCACCACTTCGAAGTGGGCGTTGCCGATCGTAAACGCGCCCAGCTTGACCAGTCGCAAGTGGAACCGGATGGGGCCGTAGTCACCGCATTGCAGCTGAATCGCCGTGCCGCCCCAGCCGGCCTGCTCTCCAAAACCCGCCATCAGCCCGCCGATCGCATCGGACCAGGTACACGTGAAGGGAAACACGCCCGGAAATGGCGCCCCGCGGCTCCCGTCCAGGCCGAGTAGCGCATTGCGGATGGCGCGCGGGTCCGCCTGACCGGTGAAAACCAGATTGACCGGGTCCTGCTGGGTGACGAGATCATCGGTGAGATACGGCCAGATCCGCGCGGTCGCCGCCGCGATCGGAATGCTGACCAGGGGAGTTGCCGGGAGCACCGACCTGCCCGCTTCCATCCGGGGCGCGGTAAGCAGGCCGTCCGGATGATCGCCGCAGGCTGTGACCGAGAGGGTAATGAAAATGACTGCGAATGGGAGCCGCATCGCACCATGCCTCCGTTGAGGTTACGACGGCAGGATCGCCGCCAAGCCTCAAGCCGGAGTCAAGCGGCCGGCGAAACCCCGGCCCGCTCACGGTAGCGGACCCGTTGCCCGGGAGTCAGCATGTCCCGGGCGACGACCTGCCGGGCCAGCCGCGCCACGAAGCCATAGCCCTGGCCATCGGCCTCGAGCCAGCGCTGCCATTCCAGCTCATCCAGCGCCGAGCGCAGGAGCGCCGGCTCGAGCTCGGTGGCGCGAGCAAGCAGCGCCTCGGTCACCCGATCGTGGAGAACGGATGCGGCGGCGAGGACCTGCTGGGCGGGCTGGCTCAGGCGGCGGAACCCGATGCGCACGGCCGCGATAACCGTGTCGGGCAGATCGCCCGGCAGACTCTGGGTGAGGGTGTGATACGGCTCGGGCCACGCGGCGGAACCCTGGTGCAGATCCAGACCCTGCGCCACAGCGGACAACAGCTCGACCGCCAGGATGGGAAGCCCGGCCGAATCGCCGGCGACCCGCCGGCTCACCCGCTCGAGCGCGATGGCGTCGAAAGCGGGTAACGCCCAGGCTGCCAGCTGCTTGAGGGCGGCAGCATCGAGCGGACCGATGGACAGCATCGCACCGGGCAGCTCGTGGCCGAGGCGCCGGCGCAGCTCGTCGAGCTCTTCGCGAGGGGGGTCCGGCAGGGCCGCGAACACCAGGCACCACGGGGCGCTGGGGAAATCGCGCAGCGCGGCGAGCAGCGCCAGCAGCGACGCGCGGTCGATCCACTGGGCATCATCGACGACCAGCAGCAGGGAGCCCGCCTGGAGTACCGCATCGAGCAACGCGAGCGCCGCCTGGGAGAGCGG
>DATCWE010000297.1:0-5606 GCA_036566495.1 Gemmatimonadales bacterium
TGCAGCAGCAGCGAGGCGAGCAGGGCGAGCAGCGTGAACGCCAGCGGCAGCACGAGCTCGTAGGGGTCGTCCAGCGTGCTTCGGGCCCAGGGGAGGAACCAGGATCGCAGGCCGGCCTCTCCCTGCACCACGGGCAGATTCTGGGTGGAACCGCGGCCGGAATGGACGATGTAGGCAAACTCTGCTTCGGCGTGTTCCGCCGGTACGCGCCACTCCACCGGCACGGCGCCGAGCGAGGCCGGAAAGAGTGGATATCCGCTGAGGATCACGCCGCGACCAGTCCACGCGAGAGCCAGGGCCAACACGGGGCCCAGCGCCCAGCCAAGGGTGCGAAGGCGCCGCGTGGCGCTCGGCCTGACCCGCAGGAGCCAGAGCACCATGACCAGGGGGAAGCAGCTCGCGGCAAGGATGGCCGCGTTGGTCTTGAAGGTGACGGCCAGCGCCAGGAGTGTCGCGATCGTCACGACGCGGAAGTCCGCCTCGGGATCTTCCCGGTGAGCTTCGCTCAGCAGCCCATAGCACACGACCATGGCCACGCACACCACCAGCGAAGCCGGCAGGTCGGTCACGAAGCTCGAGACTCGGCCGTGGAGCGCGAGGCTGGTGCCCGCGGTCAGCAGCAGGAACTCGAACAGCCGGCGCGGCCTCCGATCTCCAGCCGCCAGGCGCGCGCCGGCCACGATGACTTGTACCAGGAAGACGAGGACCAGCAGTCCGTTGGCCAGATGGTTGGCGCGGCCCTCCCAGGGGCCGACGCTCAGCATGGCATCGAAGAGCAGGCTCGAGTTATTGAAGGCGAGCGGCCCGTCGAGATTGCCGATCCCTGGAACCGCCGGGAAACGCTCGGCCCAGCGAACTACCTGGATGTGATACAGTCCACTGTCCCGGTTTGCCATCGCTCCGAGCGAAAGGTTGGCAATCCAGAGCGCGGCGAGGATCAGCAGGACGCAGAGCAGCGGCGAGGGACGCCAGGCGCGCCGGGCGAAGCCCGCCACCAATTCCCGCCGGGCGCCCCAGAGGCCGAGCGCTCCCGCGGTCAGGATGAGGCAGCACGCCCACCCGCCGATGGGGAGGAAGAAATTCCACAGCAACAGGAAAAGCGTGACGGCGGCGAGGCCGGTCCAGAAAGCCAGCAGGCAGTCGTCGAGCGTGAGGGAGCGCAGCCCGAAGGAGCGGCGAAACACCAATCCGATCCCGGCGATGGCGCAGCCCACCAGGATCTGGGTCAGCAGGATGCTCAGCGTGCCCAGCAGGAGGTGCAGCAGCATCGAGTCGGCCTACTTCGCCGTCAGGGCCGACAGGTCCCGGCCGGATCGCTCGGCTTCCAGCCGCGCGCGAAGTCGGGGGATGACATCCTTGCCCGCGGAGCCGGCGAGATCTACGAGTTCCAGCGAGTCTGTCCGCCAGGCGTAAAGCTCCTCTCGACCCAGTCCCGACCGGATGTAGTGGTAGCGCTCGTCAAAAACCGACTCCAGCCAGGTTGTTGCATTGCGCTCCTTGGGATCTGCTTCACGACTCTTGATGACTTGAGAAATCGGGGACGAGCCCGGCGCGTCTCCGCCGCCAGGCATCCAGGTCCTGCTGAGGGGGGTTCCCGACAGTCCCTCCGAAGGGCTTCCCGCTAAGGCGAGAATGGTGGCAGGCAGGTCGCGCAGCGAAACCACCTCTGCGATGCGACGCCCGGCGGGCACCCGCGGCGGATAGCGCAGCACGAGGGGGACCCGCAACAGGGGCAAGAACAGGCTGTTGGCGTGACCACGCAGTCCATGCTCGCCGAAGAGCTCGCCGTGGTCGGACCCAACCACGACGATGGTTCGATCGAGAACACCTCTCTGTTGCAGTGTATCAAACAGGCGGTCCAGCTCGGAATCCAGATAAGCAATTGCGGCGTCGTACCCATTGCGACCACGATCGCCCGACGCAAAGCCTGTCCGGAAGGCCGGAGGAGAGCGGTAGGGGCCGTGCGCGTCGAAATAGTTGAGAAAGGCGAAGTAGGGGTGATTCCCGACAGCGGCCTGCCAGTGCAGGAACCGGTCGGTGATGGATCGCGCGGGGACGTACTCATCGGCCGGGAGCCGGTTCGTATTCAGGTTGAGTTTTCGCACCGCCTGTTTGACGTCGTAGCGCGATTGCGCCTCCGCGATGGATTGAACCAGCACGGTCTGCACGATGGGAGCATGGAGGAAGATCTGCCTGAGCGAGACGGGGTAGTCGTGAAAGTCGATAAACCCTCGCGTCAGCCCCGATTCGTACGAAGTATAGAGCAGGTTGCCCGTGAAGCCGGCGGTCCGGTAGCCGCGGGAGCGCAGCACTTCGGCGAGGGTGGGGGTCCCGATGCGGAGGGGGGTGAGCCAGGTGCCGCCGAGCCGATCTCCGAGCTGACCGGTGAAGATGCTCCCGTGCGACGGGAGGGTCCATGGCGCGCTGGCGATTGCGTGCTCGAACACCGTACCTTGCGACGCCCACTTGGCCAGATGCGGCGTGGTGGGCTTCGGGTAACCGTAGAGACTGAGTTCCTCGCCGCGCACCGTATCGAGGATGATCAGCAGTACGTTAGGCGCCGCGGCGCTCGCGGTGGGCAGGCCGTGGAGGGTCACGGCCCGCTGCAACGCCCGGACCCCGCGTTGCCCAAGCGCCAGCAGGAGAATGCTCGCGCCCATCCCGAGGCTCGCGACGCGGGCACTTCGGCTCCACCGCGGTCCGGCTCGCTGGTAGTGCCGCGCCAGCTGAATGGCGCCGGCCAACGCAACGAGGCCGGCGGCCCAGCGCGCGATCGCTCCGAACGGCAGTAATAGCGAGAAGATTCCGAGGAACCCGAACCCTCCAGCGGCAAGCACGGGAACCAGGGGGTGGCGCACCAGCACGGCCACGACGGCCACCAGCAGCGCCAGGCTCGCAAAGATGAGCGCATTAGCGAGCGGGGCCATCCACAACGCGTCCCGGCTGTGAAACAGCAGTCGGCCGAAGCCGAAGCGAGTCACCCAGAGGATTACGACCTGCAGACACCCGGTGAGGAGACCCGCCGCGACGCCAACCTCGATGATCTCTGCCGCAGCGCCCAAACGGGTAAGCGCCCTGCTCGCGGAGGCGGTACGTGTACCGGATTGCGCCGTCACCAAGAGGTCTCTCCGCGGAGTGGCTGGCCGGAAACTACTTAGCCCGTTGGAAGGTCCGTGCCATTCTTATTATTCAAATAATCATAATTAATTGTTGGGGGCGGCTTTGGGCATGATCCTCGCCTAGCGCACCCTGCAAAGGAGGCGGATTTGCCCGAAACAGTCACACCAACCCGTTTTTTGCGGCTCGCAGCCGCCCTCCTCCTGCTTTCGCTACCCGGGGTTGTCCTGCATGGGGTCGTGGCGGAGGCTGCGGCGCTCTACCCCCTCGTGGATGGGACACAGCGGTACTTCCTGCCGGAACATGCCGGCCTGGTGTACTTCCTCGTCCCGGTAGCGGTCGGGAGTGCCAGCATCCTTTTCCTGGCGCCGGGTCTCTTTCTGGCGCTGGCCTGGGGTCGCGCCACTTCGGTATCGAGCTGGATGTTGAGCGCGCTCGCCCTATCGCTGGTGCTAGTGAGCCTCGTGGCAGGTGTGGCGACCGGGATTGGCGGCGGCCCCGTCACGGGACACTCTTTCGGTCTGCTCTGCCTCGCGCTCCTGCTGCTCACCGCGGTAATCGCGGGCTGGCGAATCCGGCGAGGCCCGGTTCCGTGGCCCCTTACTGATGTCGCCGCGCGCTTGGTTCTGAGTCTCAGCGTGGCAGTGCCGCTCGCTTTGCTGATTGTCCTGGCCCCTAAGTTCCTTTGGGAGAGCTTCAATGGCGACGGCGCCCACGCGTTCGAATCCTCCCGCCTGCTGGTGCGGCACGCGCTTCCGTTCTGGCCGGCTGCCGCTGGAGGCGTTGCCGCCTTTCCCGGGATGACCTCCATGCTTTTCAGCTTCCCGAACGGCTGGTACCTGCGGCTCTTCGGGGAGCTGGAGGCTTCGGTGCGATTCCCTTTTCTGCTGTATTTGCCGCTCCTCTGCGCCGCGGTGCTTGCGGTGGCGGAGCAGGGGAGGCCGTCGCTTTCACGAGGGGTCGTTTTCGCCGTCTGGCTCAGCCTGCTCTCCTTTGCGTTCGCGATGATGTATAGCGCGACCTACGATCCCTACAGTGCGGACGTCGCCCTGCCCGCGACGCAGGACACGCTGCTGCTGGTGGCGTTCCTGGGCTGGGTGCACGCGCTGCTTCGGCGCGATTGGGGCTGGCTCGGCCTCTTCACGGTGCTGACCTTCACCGCTTCTCCCAACGGATTGCTGCTGCTGGGCTTCGGAGTGCTGGCCGTTGCCATGACCCTTGGCCCGAACTCTCGGGGAACGGCGGCTCGGGCGGGCGCGATGCTGGTTGCTTGCGTCGTGCTGGGGACGCTCGCCCCACGGCTTCTCGTCGCGGTGGGAGCGCCGCCTCCCGGCCAAGAACACGGAGGGGCCGGGCTGCTGAGACATTTCGCGTATCTGCAGTTTACCGACTGGAAGCGTGTCGCGATGGTGGTGGTCGCCTGCGGCATCGTTCCGATCATCGGGCTGTTACGCTGGCGCCGTCTCGACCCCGCCGGCCGCCTGTTGACTCTCACGACCGCAGGGCTGTTTCTGTTCTTTTTCGTGCTGGCGCACAGCAGCCTGCACCATTTCGTCCCCGCCATGGTGCTGCCGGTCGCTGTGGCCGGGCGACTGTGGTCGGGCGAGCTTCCCGACCCGACGGCCTGGCGGCGGGCCTGGCAGCTCGGTGCCGCTGCCGCCCTCGTACTTTCGCTTCCGGCTTCCTTCCGGGTGCAGGACCACCGTCGTGCAGTGAGCGGAACGATCAGCGAAAGCGTGGGAGACTACTCGGGTTCGGATCCTTTCGTGCTGCGGGCCAGCGAGCTGCTGCACGCGATCCTCCCGTATGACTCCGAATCGAGCGTTCCCGACTCCAGCTTTGGAGGTTCGCCGCTGGTGTGGAATCACTATGCGCAACACGGGACCGTCACGGATCGCAGCAACTTCGTGCTGGCTCGGCGCGGTCAACCTGCTCCGGCCGGGATGCGGATCCTGGCTGCCGAGGGCGATGCCGTGCTGTACATCGGGAGCGACAGCCTCTGGCGGGCCCTGCTGGGGTTGCGTCCGCCCACACCGGCTGGCAGCCGGGTCTACGCCATCGATCGCGGCATTCTGTTCCATCGCCCCTGGCCGCTACAGCGAGGCCCTCACATCTTCGACACGGCCGTCATCCTCGGGCGTCTCGGGATCGATGTGCAGCCGCTGCTTGCCCGCCTGGGCGTAAAGCGATAAACGCATGCGATCGATCCACGAACCGCGGGTAACGGCACGCCGGCGAGTCTGGCAGCAACTCCAGGAGCTGGTCACCCTCGGCCACTGGCCGGCCCGGATTACCCATCTGCTGGGCGGCCAGGGCGATGTCGGGGTGTCATGGGAGCGCTTTGAGCTCCCGGCCTCCCCAGCGGCTCCCCCCGCGCTGGAGATCGCGTTTGCCTCGGATTTCCACGCCGGACCCTGCACCCATCCCCGAGTCCTCGATTCGGCTTGCCGCGCGCTCGCGGCGCTCGAGGCCCCGGTTCTGTTGCTGGG
>DATCWE010000433.1:0-6125 GCA_036566495.1 Gemmatimonadales bacterium
GAGCTCCGCAGGCCGCGGCCGCCAGCAGGAGTCCGAGCCGGGTCAGCCCGTACGCGCCCGCGCTCCGCGCCATTCCCGTACCGCCAGCGCGAGCAGCAGCGCGAGCACCAGGAGCGCGACCCACCCGCCCAAGGCGGGCCAGGAGGTCGCATGGAAGTTGAGCAGCTGCTTGCTGCCCAGCAGGGGTGGCTGGTAGCTCATCCCGGGGATCTTGATGGCGGCGTGAGGATCCAGCTCATGACCGTACTGATAGCCCCAGCGGTAGAAATCGGCGAGCCCCACCAGCGAGCCGGCGGTGAAGAGGGCGGCCCAGGCGTAGAGCAGCTTCCGCCGGGCGACCAGCGCGACCAGCAACCCCGCGGCGACCGCGGCGGCGACCGCCAGCGGCATGAGGCGCAGCTCGGGAAAGCTCTCGGGCAGGATCGGCTTCATCCCGATGTAGTGATTGAGCCCGTTGATGCTGTTGAGGTCCTGGGGCTTCTCGCCGGTGATCTGGTTGACCCAGATGTACATCCCCAGCCCCTCGGGGTACTGCGGCGCCTTGAGCCCGACGTGCCAGAGCGGGGCGAGATACAGGACCAGAAGGGCTAGCGAGGCCAGCGCGACGGCTACCCGTGAAGAGGGACGCAATCGGGAAGTCGGGAGGTCGGGAGACCGGGAGGTGGCTTTCCGACGCGCCGGCCTTCCAACCTTCCGACTTCCCGGTTTCCCGACTGGCATCACTTAATCGTACCCGCGCCGCCGTTCCAGGCCAACGGAACGCTCGAGCCCTTGACCGAGACCCGGATGTAGCCCTGCATCTCCTGGTGCAGTGCCGAGCAGAAATCGGTGCAGTAGAAGGGATAGACGCCGGCGCGCTGGGGCACCCAGACCAGCGTCCTGGTCTGCCCGGGCATGATGAGGAGCTCGGCATTGCGGGCCCCCAGCATTGCGAAGCCGTGCGGCACGTCCCAGTCCTGTTCCAGGTTGGTGACGTGGAAGAAGACCGAGTCACCGACCTGGATGCCCTCGATGATGTCGGGCACGAAGTGGCTGCGGATGGCGGTCATGTAGGCGTGCACCTTGGCGCCCTGCCGCACCACCTTCACTTCTTTTTCGCTCTTGGTGACGTTGGGATCCTTGCTCTCGGTCAGGATGTAGGTCTTGAGTTGCTTGTCCTTGATGACCGAGGCCGGCAGCGCCTGCGCGTAGTGCGGCTCGCCCGTGGTGGGGAAATCGAGCAGCAGCTTCATCTTGTCGCCGGTGATGTCGTAGAGCTGGGCCGACTGGGTCAGCTCGGGGCCGGTCGGCAGATAGCGGTCCTTGGTGATCTTGTTGAGCGCGACCACGTACTTGCCATAGGGATGCTCGGTGTCGCCGCCCGGAATCATCAGGTGGCCGATGGAGTAATAGGTGGGAATGCGGTCCACCACCGTGAAGTCCTTGAGCGAGAACTTGACGATCTCGGAGGTGATGAACACCGAGGTGTAGGCAAAGCCCTTCCCGTCGAACTCGGTATGCAGCGGGCCCAGGCCGGGGTTCTGCACCTCGCCGGCGATGACCTGGTCGTACTTGAGCACGGGAATGCCGTCCACCTCGCCCTCGAACGCCTTGGCCTCGATGGCCTTGAGCATCTTCGAGAACGAATGCACCGGAATCACGGTGGCGAGCTTGCCGCCGCCCACGATGAACTCGCCGGTGGGATCCACATCCACGCCGTGGGGAGACTTCGGCGTCGGCAGGAAGTAGATCATTCCCGGGCAATCGGCGGCTTCGAGGATCTTCTCGCTGGTCAGCATCTCGGAGCGGGCGATGCCGTCTTCCCCGACGGTGTTGTGGGCGTAGGGGGTCTTCCATTCCTTGGTCTTGCCCTGCGCCACGCATTGCTCGGCGACTTTGCGATTGACGGCCGCGATGTAGTCCTTGTCCTTCTGGGACGCGTTGGCCTCGAGCAGGGTCTTGGCCTGTTCGCTGTTGTAGGAGGTCCAGAACGACCAGTCGCGCGAGGGACCCTTGCCGGAGCGGGCCAGGTCGTAGTCGAAGCCGGGGACGTGAACCTGGAAGGCCAGGCTCATGCGGCCGCTCTTGGGATCGATCTTCACGAACGAGAGGACGCCGCCGAACTTTCCGTCCTTGACGGACATGTCTTCCTGCGGAGTGGGCACCGCGAAGCGGGTGCCGCTGACCGCGTATTCGCTGTTTTCGGTGATATAAGGAGAGCCGTGCCCGCCCGCGGCGTTGGGGATCTCGATGATTTCCTCGGTCTCGAAGCGGGTCAGGTCCAGCCGCGCGATGCGGGGCGTGTTGTTCCCGTTGATGAAGAGCCAGCGTCCATCGGCGGTGCCGTTGGTAATGGAGAGCTGGGGATGGTGCGCGTCGTCCCAGGGCAGGAAGCCCCAGCTGGTGTTCAGCATCGCCTTGGTTTCTTCCGAGTACCCGTAACCCTTTTCGGGGTACTGCGAGAAGACCGGGATCTGCTGCAGCAGACGCCCCGAGGGCAAGCCGTAGACGACGACGTTGCCGGAGAAGCCACCGGACAGGAAAGCGTAGAGCTCATCGTACTGGCCTGGGGCGACGTACACCTTCGCCGCGGCGTCGGTGCCGCCCAGCGGCTTGGACGTCCCACCGCAGGCGGACAATCCCACGGAGAGCAGGGTCAACGCGGCTCCGGTCCAGGCTCGTGATCTGATCGCGGTCATGCGGTGTTTCTCCTTGAGTTACGGCTTGGGTGCGGCTTTGGCCTGGGTCCGCAGGTATTCCAGCACGGCCCGGGCGTCTTCGATGCTGAGGTTCTGATTGGCCATGAACGTCATCCGCTCGGCCAGGAGCTGCTTGGCCACCGGGTGGCGCTCCACCATCTCCTGCGGGTTGAGGATCATGTTCATGATGTAGGCGGGCGTCCGCCGGGTGGTGACCTCGCCCAGCGCGGGACCGATGTACAGCGTGTCGATCTTGTGGCACATGGAGCACTTGGCTTCGAACACGGCCTTCCCCTTGTCCGCGAGCGCTCGATCGAGCGGGCCGAGCTCGATCTTTTCCTTGACCGGGCCGATACCGTTCTCCAGCTCGAACGCCGTCAGGTCGGAGTGCTCCTCGCGGGCTTTTTCCTTTTCCTCGTGCTCCTCGCGCTCCTTTTCCTTTTCTCCACAGGCGGCGAGGGCCACAGCGAGGACCAGCAGGGCGCGAACGGTCAACCGCATGCGTTGTTCTCCGGTTCCTGAAGGCGAAAAAGGGCGCGCCAATCGGCGCGCGGAAGCAATGTCCTCGGGGGCTCTATGAAGGGATGTGAAACCCGCCTGAAGAGTCCTTCAGGATGGCGCGGATAGGGGTCCGGGGGAGGGTTCAGCCCCGCTTGAGAAACCGGCCCCAAAGGGGGGTGGGGACTTCCGTTACACGCCGGAAAGATGCACTTTACGCCGCCGCCTTACCTCTGTACGCGGGCTGTCCAACCACCCGCGGTTCGCGACGAAACTGAGTTCCGTTACCCACGCCAAGGCCCGACCTATGCGTCTGTTGACCCCGCTGCTGGCCCGGACCCGTCCCGCCCTCCTCTTGTGGTCGGCGGCCCTGCTTGCCCCGCTGCCCGCCGCGGCACAGGGCAATGGCACGGTCAAAGGCACCGTCACGCAGGCCGCGACCGGGCAGCCCCTGGTGGGCGTCATCGTGACCGTGAATGGAACCACGGTCAAAGGGGCCACCAATACCCGCGGGGCCTACAGCATCGAAAACGCCCCGGCGGGCGCCCAGACGCTGACCTTCCGGTGGCTGGGGTACCGGCCGATCCAGGTCTCCGCCACGATAGCCGCGAACGGCACCACGACGGTCGACGCCAAGATGGAGCAGCTGCCGATACAGCTTTCGGAGCTGCAGGTGACCGGTGCCTCGAAGGTGCCGGAGCGCGCGGTCGAGGCGCCGGCCGCCTTCTCGATCGTGGAGCCCCGCGTGCTGCAGGCCAACGGCATCACGGGCCAGCTCCCGATGGCGCTGCGCGACGTGCCGGGGATCGACATCGCGCAGAGCGGCATGAACGACTTCAACGTCAACGCTCGCGGCTTCAATTCCTCGCTCAACCGGCGGGTGCTGGTACTGCAGGACGGGCGCGACCTGGCGATCGCATTCCTGGGATCGCAGGAATGGAACTCCATGCCGGTCCCGAGCGACGATATCTCCAAGATGGAGCTGATCCGGGGGCCGGGCTCGGCGCTGTACGGCGCCAATGCGTTCTTCGGCGTGCTCAACATCACGACGCCGACCGCCCGGGAAGTGGCCGGCACCAAAGTCACGCTGGGCGGCGGTTTGCTGAGACCTCACGAGCAGGATGGCAGCTCGTTCAGCGGGACGAGCATCCGGGCCGACGCCAGGACGGCGGGAGTCTTCTACAAGGGTCGGCTGGGTTATCGGCTCAACGCGGGCTTCAACCAGAGTGATTCCTGGTCACAGTCACGCACCTCGGTGGACTGCCTCGATCTGCGGCGCGAGTACGCCGACGCGGTGGAAGACCAAGCCAAGCATCCGATCCAGACCAGCTGCGAAGTGCGTCCCTTGAACGGGCAGACCCGAGACGCGGCCGGCGTGGTCAGCGGCCAGCCGAAGGACACCCGCAACATCTACGGCTCCGGACGGCTGGATTACTACATGAACAACGGGTCGGTGCTCACCGCCGACGCGGGCATGGCGCAAGTCGAGAACGAGCTGTTCGTGACCGGCATCGGGCGGGTCCAGGTCATCAAGGCGTACCGACCCTACGCCCGGCTGGCGTGGGCCAGCCAGGGCTTCAACGTGATGGCCTACTTCAATGGCCGGAATGCCCTGCCCTGGAGGGCCTGGAAGCCCGCCGAGCAGCAATTCTCCCTGGCGTCGGGTGCGCCGCTGCTGGAATCCTCGAGGATCTTCCATCTCGAGGGCCAGGACATCGAGAGCTTTGCCGATGGGAAGGGCCGCCTGGTGTTCGGTGCCTCGGCGCGGAATTACCGGGTCAACACCAGCGGATCGCTGATGCTGCCCAAGACCGCGACCTTCGCCGGCGACGACAAGCGCAGCGATTACTACTATGCGACCTTCGGCCAGATCGAGTACCAGCTCTCCCCGACGGTCCGCGGAGTCGCGGCCGCCCGGGTCGACGTCGGGACGCTGATCGAGCCGCAGTTCTCGCCCAAGCTGGGGCTGGTGTTCTCGCCCAACGAGAAGAACTCGTTCCGGGTCACCATGAACCGGGCCTTCCAGACCCCGAACTATTCGGAATTCTTCCTGCATGCGGGAGCCGCGCCGTCGGTGAACCTGTCGGCGCTGGAAGCCGGCCTGCGGGGTCCGTTTGCCGCCGCGCTGACCACTATTCCCTCGGGCGCGCTCTTCACCACCAGCTCGGCGGTCCCGGTGGTGGCGCTGGGCAATCGCGACCTCCAGGTCGAGACGACGCTGGGCTTCGAGGCCGGCTATCGGGGGGACCTGAGCAGCAGCGTGTACGTCACGCTCGACGCGTATCTCAACCGGATCCGCAATTTCGTGACGGACCTGCTCCCGGTCAGCTCGCTCAATGTGCCGTCCTATCCCTACTGGACCCTGCCCGCCCTCCCTTCTGCCGTTAACGCCGCTACCCGCTCCGCGCTGCTCGCGACGATCAAGTCTCAGCTCACGGCTGCCTCCGCGTTTGCCGGGGCCAACCTGACGCGAGACGCCGCCGGCAAGACGGTGATCGCACTGACCTACGGCAACGCGGGCAAGGTGACCCAGTACGGCATCGAGGCGGGCCTGGGCTGGCAGATCAACCGGAGCCTGCGCACCGACGGCACGCTCACGCTGTTCGACTACACGGTCAACCAGGACCAGGTGGCCAAGGGAGACAGCCTGCTGGCCAACACGCCGGCGGCCAAAGGCACCATCTCGCTCTCCTACGCGGAGCGCCAGCTGAGCGCGGCGACCAGCCTGCGGGTGGTCAAGGGTTATTCCTGGGCGGCGGGCGCCTTTGCGGGCTACATCGAGCCCAACGTGACGCTGGACGCCAACGTCGCGTACGACCTCAACAACAATCTCAAGGTCTTCCTGAACGGGACCAACGTGCTCGACAACCGCAAGTTCTCGATCTACGGCGGCTCGGTGAACGGGCGCCGGATCCTGGGCGGGGTCACCACCCGGTTCTAAGCCCCGTG
>DATCWE010000437.1:0-5074 GCA_036566495.1 Gemmatimonadales bacterium
CCGCAGACCTTCCGCCGGAGGCTCGGCTGGCTGCGGGACCACCGCTTCAACGTGCTGCCGCTCGGCGAAGCGCTGCAGCGCCTGCGTGCCGGCTCGCTGCCGCAGCGGGCGGTCTCGCTCACCATCGACGATGGGCTTTACGATTTCGCCGCTGTGGGCGTGCCGTTGCTGCGCGAGTTCGGGTTTCCGGCCACGGTGTACGTCTCGACCTACTACGTCGAGCACCCCTGGCCTGTGTTCAGCGTCATGTCGAGCTACCTTTTGTGGCTCGCCGCCGCGCGAGCCGTCCCGTCGCTGCGTCTGGCGCTGCTGGGGTCCGAGCCACTGTCCATCGCGAGTCCCGCGGCGCGGCGGCTGGTGTGGGGCCGACTCACGGCCGCAGCCTCCCGGGCCGGTCTGGACGGCGCAGCAAAGAACCGCCTGCTGGGCGAGCTCGCCGCAACCCTTGGGGTCGACTATGCCCGCGTGCTGGAGTCGCGCATGCTGACCCTGATGCGGCCCGACGAGCTGCGGGGGCTCGACGCCGGCCTGGTCGACGTCCAGCTGCACACCCACCGGCACCGAGTCCCGGAAGATCGCGAGCTGTTTCTGCGAGAGATTTCGGATAATCGCGCGGCCCTGGTTCGTGCCGGACGTCCCGCCAATGGATTGGTGCACTTCTGCTACCCGAGCGGAGTGTACCGCCCGGAGCTGCTGCCCTGGCTCAGAGAGGCCGGTATCGAAAGCGCCACCACCTGTGAGCCGGGGCTGGCCGCCGCAAACTCCGACCCGCTGCTGCTGCCCCGTTTCATCGACCACGACTCTACCCCGGAGAGCGAATTCAAAGCGTGGACTTCCGGCCTGCGTGCCCTGGTCAATCGCCGGACCCTGGGACTCTAGGCTGAGATGACCGAGCCGGGCCTCTCTGCCGGAGCCGCGGGCCGTACCCTGGTCCGCGGCATCGCCTGGATCGGGATCTTCCGCTGGTCCTCCCAGGCATTGACCTGGGCCATCACTCTCGTTGTACTCCGAATTCTCTCCCCGCGCGACTACGGGATCGTGGGGATGACGACCTTCTTCATCGCGCTGGCGGGTGTGCTCTCCGAGTTTGGAATCGGCGGGGCCATCATCGCTTTGCGCGATCTTTCCGCGTCGGCGGTGCGACAGCTCCACGCCGTTGCGATCGTGGCCGGCGTACTCGCCTCCGGGTTTTCCCTCATCGCCGCCTGGCCGCTCAGCCGGCTCCTCCACGAGTCGGCCCTGGTTGGGGTGCTCTCCGTGCTGGGAACCGCCTTTCTGCTCGACGGGCTGCGGGTGGTGCCGGTGGCGCTGCTGAGCCGCGAGCTGGAGTACCGCAAGGCCTCCAGCGTCGACCTGGTCCGCGCGGTGGGCTCCGCCCTGGTGGTGCTGGTGCTGGCGCTGCGCGGGGAGGGATACTGGGCGCTGGTCGGAGGTTCCGTGGCGGGATCGGCCGCGGCCAGCGGGTGGGCGCTGTGGTTGCGGCGAGTCTCCTGGGAGCGGCCGCGAGCGGCTGAGCTGGCGGCTCCGCTGCGCTATTGCCGGCACCTGATCGTGAGCCGGCTGGCGTTCTCCGGCTATCAGAACGCCGATTTCATGATCGCCGGGCGCCTGTTCGGCAGCATGGTCCTGGGCCAGTACAACCTGGCCTGGACCATCGCCTCCCTGCCGGGCGAGAAGCTCACCAACATCGTGACCGCTGCTTCGACCCCGTTCTTCTCGGCCATGCAGCACGATCTCCGCCAGCTGGGGTCGTACTACTTGCGGCTCGCCTCCTTCCTGAGTCTGCTGCTCTGGCCGGCCCTCTTCGGCTTCATGGCGGTCGCCGACCTGATGATCCCCCTGGTCCTCGGGCCCCAATGGACTCCCGCGGTGCCGCTCGCGCGCGCCCTGGTGTTTTACGCCGGGGTTCAATCGGTCAGCGCACTGAACTCACCGATCCTGTTCCTGACCGGGCACAGCCGAACGGGGATGCGGGTGTCGATCTTTGCGCTGCTGATTCTCCCCCCTGCGTTCTACCTGGGGGGACGGCTGGCGGGAGTGGAGGGCATTGCCTGGGCGTGGACGCTCATGTTCCCTCTGGTCGCGGCGTGGCCGCTCGCGACCGTGCTGCGGACCCTGGGCCTCTCGATCTGGACTTACCTCGGCGGGCTGCGGCGCTCGGCGTTCATCGTAGGCGCGATGGTGGGAAGCGTCCTGCTGCTCCGCGAAGCCGTCGCCGGGCGCGTCGACCGCCCGGTCGAGCTGGGCCTTTCCGTCGCGACCGGCGTGGCCGTGTACGTGCTGCTCTGCTGGCGGCTTGCCGGAGCCGACATTCTCTTGATCTTGCGCTCCTGGCGCGGACTGCGGAAGGAAAAGCCGCCGCGCTGAAGCAGCGCCGGTTCAGCTGCCCGACAGCGAGCGCCCCGGGAACTGGGGCAGCTGGCGCTGGACCTCCCCCACGAGACCGGCCCCGATCCGCAGCGCCAGGCTGTCGGCTGCGGCCAGCCGCCCGCCCGTGTAGGGAACCACGATGCGCACCAGGGCTTCCTCGCTCCTGCCTCGCACCGCCTTGTCGCGCAGCAGATCCCACTTGACGGCGTATTCGCTCGCCTGGATGCGGCCGCGGCCCTGGTACCAGTAGTACACCACGGCCGTGCGGCTGCCGTTGGCCAGCACGTAGCGGTTGACCCGGAAGTTGCCCCCCGGCGTGGCCAGGGAGGTAACGCCCGACGAGAGGGGCTCCCACCCCGCGCCGGGCAGGCAGTTCTTGGGCGAATGGATGCTCTTGCCCTTGGCTTGGGCGTCGTAGTACCCCACGTAGACCGAGAAGGCCGCGCGGGCGCTGCTGTCGGAGAACACCCGCAACACGAAGCTGGACATGCCCCCGATCCGCTGTTCTTCCGGAGAGACGGGAATATCGCTGCTCTTGAATCCCAGCATCTCGGTGGGCAGCTGGGAGAGCGAGCCCGCCAGCGGAACGGCCTGCTGGCGCTGCACCAGCGCGACCAGCAGGCAGCCGCCCGCGAGCAGAAGGGCCGGCACCCACGCCCGGGGCTTACGCGGAGGCATGCTGCTCCCCGCGGGAGCGGCGCGCGGCCACCGCGCGCTCGAGCACCCGAAAACCGAAGGCGGCGGCGCCGGTGAGCACCAGCGAGACCAGGAACAGGAGCCACCCCTCGGTCACGTGCATGAAGCCCTCCCCGAGCTTCGGGTCCACGAAATACACCAGAAACCCGGTCAGAAAAACCCGCACTCCGTTGATCAGCACGGCGATGGGGATGGCCACCAGCACCAGGAGCAGCCGGCTGAGCCACGAGGTGAGCCAGAGACCGCCCATCAGCACCGAAAGCGCCAGGAGGGCGTTGAGCGACCGCAGGCCGCTGCACGCCTCGGTGACGAACAGCTGGTGTCCGGGGATTTGAATGATGTTCCCCGCGAGCGCGACCGGGACGTGCCGCCACTCCAGCAACTTGGTCCCCAGGGCGGACGCCTTGAACTGCAGCGGCAGGGCGAGCGTGCTGGTCACCAGCTCGGGCAGCGGAATCGAAAGGACCAGCAGGGCGATCGGCAGCCACCACGCGAGGGCCTGCCGTGCGCCCCGGAAGTACACGATCAAACCGACCCCGGCGAGCACCAGCGAGGCCCGCAGTGTGAACAGCTCGGCCGCCAGGTCGGCGGTGGTGCGGAGCAGGACGGCAGCGACGATCAGCAGGGCGCCCAGGACCGGCGCGGGCTGGAATTCCTTGAGCAGCCCGCGTTTCCAGGCCAGCCAGAGCGCGACCGGCGCGAGGAGCAGCCCGTGGCCCGCCTCCGGATTGGACCACCAATCCCGCAGGAGCAGCAAGGCGGGGCGGGCGAACAGGAAAGTGAAGAGTGCTGCGGTGACCAGCGCGGGGAGGTACGCCCGGGGCGCAGCGGGCGCCGCTCGCTCCACCGCCGGCGCGCGGATCAGGGTCATCCGGCTAGCGGGCTCCGCGTCGGAAGAGCATCACCGGAATGGTCTGCGCCATGATCTTGAGGTCGGACCAGAAGCCCTGGCGGTTGAGGTACTCGAGATCGTAATTGACCTTCTGCTTCACGTCGTCGAGCGACGAATCATACTGGAGCTTGACCTGCGCCTGCCCGGTAATGCCGGGTCGCACCCGATGCCGGCTCTGGTAATTCGGGATGGATTCCCGCAGATCGGCCACGATCGTCGGGCGCTCCGGACGCGGCCCCACCACGTTCATGTCGCCTTTGAGCACGTTGATCAGCTGGGGCAGCTCGTCCAGCCGGTATTGGCGCAGCACCCGGCCCACCCGGGTAACCCGGGCATCGTTGCGGGACGCCCAGACGGGCCCCGTCCCGCGCTCGGCATCGAAGGCCATCGTGCGGAACTTGTAAATACGAAAGGGCCGGCCGCCGAGATCCCGCTTGCGTCGCGGATCGTTGCTGTGCGAACCGGTGCCGCGCTGGTCGATGCCGATCCGGGTTTGGTCGTAGAAGATCGGGCCGCGGGAAGTCAGCTTGATCAAGACGGCGATAACAACCCAGAGCGGCAGGGTGATGATGATGCCGACCACGGCAACCAGGACGTTGAGGCCGCGCCGAGCCCGGCTCTCCGGAAGGGGAGGCACGGCCTCCTCCCGCTCCCGGAAGAGCTGCAGATGGCGTCGCTGCGTGCGCGACTTCTCGGTTCTGGGCCCCTCAATCGGCATAGTCACCCGCGTCACCCGCCCGCGCTTTCTTAAAAGATCCGCATCACTAGGTAGACGGTGCTCGTTATCGCGCCCAGGGTTCCGATGATGATGTAGGGATTGAATCCCCGGCCGGCCTTCTTCGGATCGAGCACCAGCTCGTCACCGGCTCGGAGATTGAGCTGGTCGAGCGTGAGGCCCTGTTGCATTGCGTCACGAAAGGCCTCCTTGGGCCAGATCTCCTGCCCGCCGCGCCGCACAAACGCCTTGTTGGGGTCCACGTCCGAATTCGGCCCGCCGGCGGCCATGAACGCGTCGGAGGCCAGCGCATCCGCGGGCACCTGGTAAAACCCGGGATTGCGCACCGAGCCGTACACGCTCACCCGTATCATGGTGCGCACCCGCACTTGCGGCTCCCG
>DATCWE010000131.1:0-4925 GCA_036566495.1 Gemmatimonadales bacterium
GCTGCCGCCGGTGATCTGGGCACCCAGTGCGGAGTTGACATAAACCGGATCGGCGGGCGCCTGGACCACCCGCACCCGGCGCGGATCCACCTCCAGCTCCTCGGCGAGCAGCATGGTGAGCGAGGTATGCACGTCCTGCCCCATCTCGTTGCGGTGGCAGGTCAGGGTGACGGTGCCGTCGGGCGTGATGCTCACCCAGGCGTTGGCCTTGAACGGAGCGGCCTGGGCCGCGTTCGCGTCGAGCCGGAAGCCGAGCGCCAGGCCGCCCCCCGCGAGGGCGGTCACCTTCAGGAAATCGCGCCGGGTCACGAAGCTGGCGGTCATGGCGTGCCTCCCAGCGTCGCAGCCGCGTCCTTGACGGCGGCCTGAATCCGCCCGTAGGTCCCGCAGCGGCAGAGGTTGCCTTGCATCGCCGCGACGATCTGTGCTTCGCTCGGCTTGGGCGTTTTGGCGAGCAGCGCGGAGGCCGTCATTACCTGGCCCGACTGGCAGTAGCCGCACTGGGGGACCTGGTGCTTGTCCCAGGCGGCCTGCACCGCGGCGCCGGCGCGGCTCTGGAGGCCTTCGATCGACGTCACCCGCTTCCCGGCCACCGCCGAGAGCGGGGTAACGCAAGAGCGCGTCGCCACGCCATCGAGGTGCACCGTGCAGGCGCCGCAGAGTCCCGCGCCGCACCCGTATTTCGTGCCGGTGAGCTTCAAATGGTCGCGCAACACCCAGAGCAGCGGGGTGTCGGGCGCGGCATCTACACGGACGGTTTTGCCGTTGAGGAGCAGCGACGCCATGGGTGCCTCCGGGGGGTCATGGCGCCAATCTGGCTTGCGCGGGGGGGATGTCAAGCGGGGTGGATCGCTAGGGCGTCTGCCCGATCGTCCTGAGCCTCCCTTTCGCCTCCTCGTTCGCCGGATCGCGCCGGATCACCTGGAGTGCGGGTGCCGTGCGACCCGGGATCGTATCGAGCCGGCGGTTGATCTCTTCCACCATCCGCATCATCTGCCTTGCCACCTGCTTGGTGCGCTTGGCGTCGCTGGCGGAATCGAACTCGGCGAGCGGCAGCCCCTCCTCGCCCTTATGGCAGAACTGGCAGCGGACGCCGAGATAGCCGGTGATGTTGCGCATCGTCCCGATCACCTGGGTGACCGGAGTGGAACGCGGGATGACCTGGACATTGAGCAGCGAATCAGAACTTGCCCGGGCTCTGGGCGGCGAGGGCTACCGGGGAGACCAGGAGCGCCACGGTGAGCGGTGGGATGCGCATGCTCCAAGCTAGCGCGCTGAGCAGCGCCCGCAGTGCCCGCGAGGTAAGGGAATTGTTCGGAAGTGATTGCCCGGCCGGTCAGCCCAGCTCGGACTGGCGCGACACCCAGCGATAGCTCAGGGCGATGACGACCGCGAACAACAGCACCCCGATCCAGGTCGCCGTGCCGGCGAAGCTCGCTCCCACCAACGCGAGCGGCGCGGCCGAGCCGGTCGCCACGATCAGCCCGGCGTTGAGCACGCCGAGCAGGCTCTCGCCCACGATCAATCCGGATGCCAGCAGCACCCCGAACCGCTTGGCCATCTCGGCGTTACTGCGCCGGTTCATGGCGCGGTCGTAGCACCATCCGATGATCGCGCCCACCACCACCGGCTGGGTGGCATCCATCGGGAGGTAGATCCCGATCCCGATCGCCAGCGGGGAGAGCCGCAGCAGTTTCAGCGCGCCCAGCGTCTCGTCGAGGATGATGCAGGCCAGCCCCACCAGCGCCCCGATCCCGATGGTGTTCCAGTCGAGCTGGGCGTTGAGCACCCCGCGCGCCAGCGTGGAGATCAGCGCGGCCTGCGGGGCCGGTAGCGGCTCGGCGGTGATCGAGGCCCGGTTCGGGTCACCCGGGAAGCCGTAGGCCCGGTTGAGCAGGTCGAGCACCAGCGGAATCACCAGCGATCCCGCGACCACGCCGACGATCAGCGCCACCTGCTGCTTCCAGGGACTGGCGCCGACCAGCTGTCCGGTTTTGAGATCCTGCAGGTTGTCGTTGGAGATGGTGGCGATCGAGAAGACGATCGACACGGTGAACAGCGCGAAGGCCACCAGCGCGCCGGTGGCGTCCGGGCCGAGGCCCGGTTGCCAGAAGACGGCCAGGAGCAGCGCGACCGCGACGGTGGCGAGGATGCCGATGCCGGACACCGGGCTGTTGGATGCCCCGATCAGCCCCGCCATGTAACCCGCCACCGTCGCCACGAAGCCGCCGATCACCACCGTGAACACCACTCCGCCGAGCACCAGGCCCCAGGGATGCGCGCCGAGGGGAGTGCCGCCGACGAAGTCGTGGAGCAGCCACCCGATCACCAGCAGGCAGCCCGCCGTGAGCAGGCCGATCATGCCCAGCGGGATATCGCGATCGTCCACGCCGCCCGCGGCCGCCGCCTTGCGGGCCCGCGCCGTCTCGATGAGTCCCGCGAACACCGGCTTCACCAGCTTGATCAGGCTCCAGATGGCGGCCACCCCGATCGCGCCGGCGCCGATGAACCTGACCTTGGTGCGCCAGACCGTGGTCGCCACCTCGGCGATATCGCCCGGAATGCCCGCGCTCAGCAGTGGCGTCGCGATGCCCCACGCGATGATCAGCCCCAGCAGCATCGCGAGCCCGACGGAAATGCCGACCAGATGGCCCGCGCCGAGCAGCGCGAGCGAAAAGCCCAGGTTCACGCCGGTAGCGCCGCTGCCAAGGCGGAAGAAGTGCGCGAGTCCCGTCGCGGCGACGCCGGTGGCGCTCACGATCTGCGTGGCCGCCGACGCCAATGCCCCGAACAGCACGATCAGCGGGCCGCGTTTCCGCTCCAGCGCATCGGGACTCGCCTCGTCGCCGGTGGCGCCCGCCTTGAGTACCGCCGCGGCGGCAAGTCCTTCGGGGAAGGGAAGGGTCGAGTTGACGACGAGGGCCCGGCGCAACGGAATGGAAAACAGCACGCCGAGGATCCCGCCCAGGGTACAGATCAGGAAGGTGGTGATGAAGGGGAAGCTCCTCCACCAGCCCACCATGATCAGGCCTGGCAGCACGAAAATGATGGCCGACAGCGTGCCGCCCGCCGAGGCGACGGTCTGGACGATGTTGTTCTCGCGGATGTTGCCGGTGCGCAGGGCGCGCAGCACGCCCATGGAGATGACCGCGGCGGGAATCGACGACGCGATGGTGATGCCGACGCGCAGGCCGAGGTAGATGTTGGCCGCCGTGAACACCGCGGCGATCACGGCTCCGAGGATCAGGCCGCGGATGGTCAGCTCGGTATCGGTCTTCATGGGCTCCGGGGGATCGCCAATAATACGCTGCGGGCTCCCGGTCCGCACCAATCAGTGGAGTTCCCCGTGTGCGATCCCGGCCGTACAATTCGGTCTTAACACTATGCCTGGACCAGCCAGGCCCCCCCAACTTCAGCCGTCGAAAGGTCAGTCCGATGACTCCGACTACACCACAGGTCTCCCGCGAAAAGACCGGTTCCGCTACGCCTGCAGTCCCCCGCGGGCAGTTTGTATGGTATGAGCTGCTTGCCAACGACGAGTCTGTCGCGACGCTGTTCTATACCAAGGTGCTGGGCTGGACCACCGAGACCTGGAAGACCCCGCCGGGCGCGCCGCCCTATACCATGTGGAGCAATGCCGGAAAGACCTTCGGCGGGTTGATGGCGTTACCGAAGGAGGCCAGGGCCGCCGGAGCCCCCTCGCACTGGCTCGGATATGTCACCGTGCCGGATACTGATGCCTCGCTCGCCCAGGCCAAGCAGCTCGGCGCCAGGGCGCTCATGGGTCCCATGGACATTCCGGAAGTCGGCCGGATCGCGGTCATCGCCGACCCGCAGGGCGCGGTGCTCGCCCTCTTCACGCCGTCGATGTCGGGCTCCCAGGCTCCCGTTTCGCCGATTTCCTGGCACGAGCTGGCCACCGACGACGGGAAGAAGGCCTGGGACTTCTACGAGGCGATGTTCGGGTGGCAGAAGGGCGAGGCGATGGACATGGGAGCGATGGGTGTCTACCAGATCTTTACGCGGGGAGGCCCGCCGGTCGGGGCGATATTCAACCGGCCGCCCCAGATTCCCGTCTCCAACTGGCTCTACTACTTCCAGGTGACCAACCTCGACGAGGCGGTCGAGCGGACCAAGGCCAACGGCGGCAAGCTGCTGAACGGGCCGATGGATGTGCCGGGCGGCCGCATTGCCCAGTGCATGGATCCGCAGGGCGCCGCGTTCGCGCTGCACTGGATCAAGGGCGGCTGACCCCCGATGTCGAAAGCCGCGCCCCGGCTCCGACTCGGGTATGCAGGGGGCCCGCTGCGGGCCCCCCAGACCTGAGGAGGATCCGGTGAAGTACATGCTGATCATGAACACCCCGCGCGACGGTTACACTCAGTACATGAGCTGGCCCAAGAAGATTCTCGAGGCCAACATCGCGTTCATGCACGCGTTCAACCGGAAGCTCAAGGAGGCCGGCGAGCTGGTGGGCGCGGAGGGATTGGCGGCACCGACGGAGGCCAGGCTGGTTCGCGCGGGCAAGGACGGCAAGCCGATCACCGATGGAGTCTTTCCGGAGTCCAAGGAGTTCCTGGCCGGGTACTGGATCGTGGACGTCGAAAGTGCGGAGCGCGCCTATCAGCTCGCCGCGGAGGCGTCCACCGCCCCCGGAGCCCCGGTGAAGGCCGCGGACGGCACGCCGATCGAGCATCTCTGGATCGAGGTGCGCCAAATCATGAGCGGCCCGCCCAAGGAGGTCCTCGGGTGAGCATCGAGCACCTGCTGCGCGACTTGGCGCCCCAGGTGCTCGCTGTTCTGATCCGGCGCTGCCATGATTTCGCCGCGTCCGAGGACGCGGTGCAAGAAGCCCTGATCGCCGCGGCGGAGCAGTGGCCGCGGGAAGGCGTTCCGGATCAGCCGCTCGGCTGGCTGATCCGGGT
>DATCWE010000135.1:0-2934 GCA_036566495.1 Gemmatimonadales bacterium
GTGCCCGGCGGGACGATGACCACCTCGTCGACCTGGAGCCCGACGCTTTCCACGATCCGCCGGCGGACCTCCACCGACAGTTCGGCCGCCGCGAGTTTTCCCTTCGATTCGACCACCACCACCACGCGCTCGCGCTCGCCGCTGCCCAGCCCGCCGACGCCCAGGGCTACCACGTTGCCGGAGCGGACCCCCGGAAGCTCGCCCACCGCCCACTCGAGATCTTCCGGGTAGAAATTGCGTCCGTTCACGATCACGATGTCCTTCTGGCGACCGCAGACGTACAGCTCCCCATGGGAGAGGTAGCCTTCGTCGCCGGTGTGCAGCCAGCCGTCACGCAGGGTTCGGGCAGTGGCCTCGGGCTGCTCGAAGTAGCCCTGCATCACGGAGGGTCCCCGGGCGACGATTTCTCCCACCGCCCGCTCGGGCAGCGGCAAACCTTCCTCGTCCACGATGCGGACTTCGTGGCCGGGAAAGGGCCGGCCGCAATTGACGATCCGGAGGGCGCGCTCGTGCGCGCCGCGCGGCGGCGCGGCGCGGCGGCGCACCACCAGCGCCTCCGAAGAGACGTGATCGACCTGCAGCGGGGACCCCAGGCGGGCAAAGGTGATGGCGAGCGTGTGTTCCGCCATGCCGTAGCAGGGCATGAACGCGTTGGGGTTGAAGCCCGCCGGCGCGAACGCCTTCGCGAAGGCCTCGAGGGTATCCGCCCGAACCGGCTCCGCGCCGCATCCGGCCACCCGCAGGCAGGAGAGCTCGAGCTGCTCCAGGTCCGCCGGCTTGACCCGGCGCAGACAGAGGTCGTAGGCAAAGCTGGGTGCGAACGTGATGGTGGCGCGATAGCGGTGAATGGCTTTGAGCCACTCGGTCGGCCGCTTGAGGAAGAGCACGGGCGACATGATGGCGGTGGTCAGCGTCGCGGCGAGCGACGCCAGCGCCATCCCGATCAACCCCATGTCGTGGTGCAGCGGCAGCCAGCTCACCCCGAAATCGTCCGCGCCGAGCGCCAGGCCGTCGGGTCCGGCGATGGCGCTGGTATTGGCCGACAGGGTCGCGTGGGTGAGCACCACGCCTTTGGGTTGCGCCGTCGAGCCGGAGGTGAATTGCAGAAAGGCGGGATCGGAGAGGGACACCGGCTCGAAGGCCGCGAGCGCGCCGCCTTGGAGCTCGTCCCAGCGAGCCACCAGGGGCACTCCGGCCTTGCGGGCACGCTCGCCGAGCGCCGATTCCGGCGGCTCCGCGATGAGCAGGGCCGCGACCCGGGCTGCCTGCAGGACGTGCTCGGTCGTGGCGAGGTAGGCCTCCTGCGCCCCGAAGCTGCTCGGCGGACACACCGGCACCGGCACCAGGCCGGCGATCGATGCGCCGAGGAAGGCGGTCATGAAGCCTTCGGGCTCCTGGATGACCAGGGCGATGCGGTCGCCCCGGCGGAGGCCCTGCGCGCGCAGCGCGCCGCCTAACCCGGCCGCGGCTTCGCTCAGCTCGGCGTAGGAACGGGGGCGCTCTTCGCCGGCCTCGGAATGAAATCGGAAGCCCGCGTCCGAGCGGGCCGCGTCGGCGAGCATTTGCGGCAGCGTGCGCGCTGCCGTCACCCGGCACTCCGGGCTTCCTGCATCAGGCGGGCAAGGGCACCGGTCATGTCGCCCACGGTCTTGATCCGGGGCAGCTCATTGAGGGGGATGGAGACGTTGAAGTGGTCCTCGAGCTCGGCCACCAGCTCGATCACCTGGATCGAATCGAACTCCAGGTCGGCGAGCAGCTCACTTTGCACGGTAGGCTCGATGCCGGGACGGCCGACCCGCTTGAGGATCGACAAGGTGTCGCGTTCGATCTCGTCCGGCGTGGGATCGTCCATGCAGTGAACTCCGGCTGATGACGCACGCGCCCATCGAGAGTACAGACAGGCGCGACCCGGGCAGCAGACCTCGCCCGGGTCGTGCGACGAATGGCACCCGGCAAAGATGCAGGAGGGGACGGAATCCGCAAGGTGCGCCCGGGGGGCGAAGCCGCCATCTTTCGCTGTCCCGGATTGGAGACCGGAAGTCGTGATGCTGTTTAGCCTTATGCTTGTGCTCGCCGCCGATTCCAGCGGAGTCCGGAACATCTCCGTTGCCCCCGCCGAAACCCTGAAGACCACGGTCGTGGGGCGGGGTCGCCCGCTGGTGGTCATTCCGGGTCTGATCGGTTCGGCCTACGCGTTTCGCAAAATCGTCCCCCCCCTCAACGCGGCCGGTCTCTCGGTGGTCATCGTCGAGCCGCTCGGCGTGGGGGGCTCTGCCCGGCCGGAGCAGAGCGACTACTCGTTTACGGCGCAAGCGCGCCGGATTGCCGCGGTACTCGACACGCTGGGAATCAACGGCTGCGTGCCGGTGCTGGCCCACTCGCTCGGGGTGGCCATGGCGCTTCGTCTGGCGCTCTTCCGCCCCGACCGCGTGTGCGGGATCGTGGCGGAAAACGGTGGGCCTCAGGAGACCGTCGCGACCTCGAGCGTACGCCGGGCGGTAAAGTATGGCTGGCTGATCAAGCTCTTTGCGGGGCGCGGCAGGATCCGCAGCCAAGTCCGGAAGGGCCTGATGGAGACTGCGGGTGATACCACCTGGATTACGCGAGAGGTGATCGACAACTACACGGCGGGTGGGGCGGGCAACCTGGGTGCGGTGCTCCGCTCCCTCAAGGGCATGGCGCGCTCCCGGGATCCGGACTCCCTGGCCCCCCAACTGACGCGTATTCAGACCCCGGTGCTCTTGCTGGTGGGCGCGGCCCCGAGGACCAATGGAATTCCGGCCGCGCATACCGCGCTGCTCCGGGCCACGCTGCCTCACCTCGTGGTGGACAGCGTCGCAGGGGCCGGGCTGCACATCCACGAGGAGCAGCCGGATGCGGTGGTCAGGGCGGTGCTGGAACTGGTGCGGCGGGTGCTGCCGCCATCAGCGCCCC
>DATCWE010000142.1:0-12038 GCA_036566495.1 Gemmatimonadales bacterium
GTGGCAGCGTGATCAGGAACTCCGACGGCGACGAGGCCATGAGCATCCGCTGGCCGTTCTTGTCCACCGTCGTCATCACGCCGTTCAGCGCCTTCACCCCGTTGGGGAACTCGTCCAGCGCCGTCCCCTGCACGTCAAGGACGAAGAGAGGGGGTCCGGCCCACGTGAGCGTGCTCTGCCCCGGAAGCCGCGCAGCGGCTGCCAGGGCCAGCGCCATCACCAGACCGCTGCGACGTAGCGCGCGCATTGGAGTCTCCTCAGGGCGTTGGCGGTTTCGGACTGTTGGTCGCGATCCGGAGCTTGGCCAGGTACACGGCCTGATCCGCGTCGTCCTGTCCGCCGAGCGACAGGCGCAGCGTTCTGCCCCGGGCAAATCGCCGGTCTGTGAGGGTGTACAGTCGTCTACCGTTGGTGTAGAGCTTGACCGTATTGCCTTCAAAGCTCGCGGTGACTTCGGTCAGCGCGGCCGGCAGGATCACCTGGAAGTCTTCCGGCATCGGAGCCTGGTACATCTCGGGCGCGCCGCCGTTGACGATCAGGGCCGCGGGGTACCACGAAAAGAAGGCCGAGGCGTCGCCCTGGTTGACCTGGCCAATGGTGAGGTCCGCCGGGTTGCAGCAGGCCTTGGGAACCAGCTGAAGCTCGAGCGTGAAATCCGTGGGGAGCGGCTCCAGCAGCGAGACCAGCAATTCGGTCGGCACCGCGGCCTTGAACATCCGCATGCCGTCCTTTTGTACCGGCGCCCAGGCGCCTTGCACCACCCTGATGCCGGCCCGAGGCTTGGGCTTCTGACCCACCGGTGTCGGTGGCGGCGGCGGCGCGTTGAGGTCGTACAGCGTCCGGCTACCGGCTACGAACCCGCTCGCGGCCTTTTCAAACAGGGCCGGAGGGGAGTTGGTCGCGATGCGCAGTCCGGCCAGATGCACCGCGTACTCAGGCCCGTCCTGGCCGCCGAGGCTCACGCGCAGCACCCGCCCGCGGGCGAACTTCCGGTCGCTCAGCGTGTAGAGCCGCCGGCCGTTGGTGTACAGCTTGAGGGCGCCCCCGGCGTAGCTCACGTTCACCTGGGCCAGCGCCCCGGGCAGCGTCAGTCCGAGATCCTCGGGCACATCGCTCTGGTACATCTCGCCGCCGCCCACCACCATGATGTGCGAAGGGTGCCAGGTCACCTCCGCCGAGGCGACGCCCCGGTTCCTCGTCAGGCTTCCCTCGAACATCAGGTCTTCCGGGTTGCAGCACTTCTTGGCGGAGATCTCGAACTCCAGCGTAAAATCGGCGGGCAGCACCTCGGGCAGCCGGATCAGGAAATCGGTCGGCTTGTTGGTGAACAGCGTCGGCTTCCCGTCCTTGCTGCCCAGCTCGAGGTTCCCCTGCAGCAGCTTCATCCCGGCGGGCAAATCGCCTGGCTGGAGATTGGCGAGGTTCATCTGCCAGATGGTGCGGGTGCCCGGGACGAACCCGCTCATCTGGGTGGTGCTCTGCGCCGCTCCCGGACCGGCGAGCGCCGCGCTCAAGGCGATGGTGGCAAAAGCAGCGGCCCGGCGTGACGGCATGGTGCGGCTCCTCATGGAAGGGGAATGGCCCGCTCGGCGAAATTGTTACCCGGCTTGGGATCGGGGGTATCGCTCATCGCGATCGCGCCAAACCCGCGCGCCACCCCGATCGGCGGTGTCGTGGTTACCACGAACAGGGTGCGGTTGGAACGCGCCGGCAGGTTCCCCAGAGTGCACTCGACCCGCGCCCTGAGCTCGCTGATCCCGGTCACGCTGGGTCCGGCGTGGCAGCCCTCTCCCATCGCCACGATGCCCACTCCAACCGGCAGCAGCAGGTCCACCCGCGCCCCCAGCGCCTCCCCCATCTCGGCCCCCACCACCACCCGGGCGGTGAGGTTGCCCTTTTCTACCGAAACCGTGAGGCTCCTGATCTGGAGGTCGGCCTGCCAGAGGACCCGCTGGCGGGTCCCCCCGTTCAAGGCCGCCAGGACGGTCAGAACCAGGGCCAAGAGCCTGCTCATTTCGCCCTCTGCTTGCCGAAGGGGGGCAATCGTCCGTAGAATCGGCGGGCAGAATAGCGGTACCTCGTCAGACTGGGATCAGACCCGCGTCAAGCGGCTATCAAACTCCGGAACTCCTTGCGACTCAGAACCTTCGGCGGGCTGTGGATCGAGGGCCCGGCGCCTCCCGCACTCGGGCCGCGCCCGCTGGCGCTGCTTGCGCTGGTTGCCGCGGCCGGCAAGAAGGGAATTTCCCGTGACCGGGTGATCGGGATTCTCTGGTCGGAGACCGAGGAGGAGCAGGCCCGCCATACCCTGTCGCAGACGCTGTACAGCCTGCGCCGCGAGACGGGCTCCGACCTGATCCAGGGCACCGGGCAGCTCCGGCTCGCCCCGATCGTGTCGAGCGATGTCGGCGATCTCGAGGAAGCAATCGCCGCCGGCGCCCCCGATGCGGCGGAATCGCTCTATTCCGGGAGGTTCCTCGACGGCTTCTACTTGCCCGGCGCGCCGGAGTTCGAACGCTGGGTCGAGGAGGAGCGAACCCGGCTGCGTCGCATCGCCCTGAGCTCCCTCGAGCGGCTTGCCGCCCAGGCCGACTCCGCGGCTCGCCACGCCGATGCGGTGCGGCTCTGGCAGCGGCTGGCCGGGCTCGATCCCTTGAGCGCACGCTACGCCGTGGGATACATGCGGGCTCTCGCGGTTGCCGGCGACAGCCCCCACGCCCTCGCGCAGGCGAGGGAGTATCGCGAGACGGTGCGCCGGGAGCTGGACGCCCAGCCGGATCCCGCCGTGCGGAAGCTGGAGGCCGAGCTGCGGGCACTGCTTCCCGAGGACCACGCGCCGGCCCCGCGCCCCGCTCGCGCCGGCGCGAGCAAGCCGGAGCTCGTCGTCGCCCCAGCGGCCCGTCCAATCGATATTCCCGACCGCCCGGCCGGGCGCCGCTGGCTGCTCCCCACCGCCCTCGCCGCGGCCCTGCTGCTCGCCGTCGCGCTCTGGGCTACGACCCGGAGCTCCACCTCCCGCCTCCCCTTCCTCGCCGTCGGTGACATCCGGGTCGAACCGTCCGCCGATTCCACCCGGCCCGGCGCGATCCTGCGTGACATGCTCTCCACCAGCCTGGGCGGGATCGAGGGCCTCCAGGTAGTCGCCAATTCGCGGCTGGTCGAGCTGATGCCGCGCGGTGCGGAGCCCACGGCGAGTGCGATCCACGATGCCGCCCGGCGCGCCGGGGCCACCGAAGTCATCGAGGGAGAGCTCACCGCGGGAAGCGGAGGCCTGGTGCTCTCGCTGCGCCGGGTTGCGCTGCCGGGCGGGATCGTGCGCAATGGCTACATCATCCGCGCCGCCGACCGCTTCGCCATGGCGGACAGCGCCACCGCGGTGATCGCGCGGGACTTGCACCTGGTGCCGCCCTCGGTCGCCGTGACCGAGATGCGCACCTCCTCGCCCGGCGCCTACGCCCTATATGAGGAGGGATTGCGGGCCAATTACGGCTACGACAGCCCCGCTGCGTACCGCCTGATGAAGGCCGCGCTGGAGCGCGACTCCGGGTTCGCGATGGCGGCCTACTACGTCTGGCAGCTCAGTCGCGGCTTCGCCGATGGACCCGCGCAGGCCCTGAACATGGCGCGTGCCAAGCGGCTCGCCGCGCGCACCATCGAGCGCGAGCGTCTGCTGATCATGGGCTCGATCGCCGAGGTGGACGCGCCGCTCCGCCAGGCGCTCGCCGTCGCGGAGACCCTCACGGTCAAGTACCCCAGCGATCCCGAAGGCCACATTCTGCTCGGCAACGTCGAGGGGCGGGCGGGAGACTGGGCGGCGTCCATCGCCGCCTACAATCGCGCCGTGGCACTCGACTCGACGGCTGGGACGCTGCGGGGACCCTACTGTCGAGTCTGCGACGCGCTCGCCGGAATGGGGCTGCAGTACCTCTGGTGGGATTCGGCGGGAGCGGCGGAGCGCTCGGCGCGGCGGCTCCTGGCGCTGCGGCCCGCGGAGACCAACGCCTGGTCCAATCTGGTCGAGCCGTTGCTGCGCCAGGGGCGCTTCCGGGAGGCGGTGCAGGCGCAGCACATGAGCAGCCCGGACTCGATCGAGGTGAGCAACGCGACGGGCTTCTTTCGCGACGCAATCCGCTGGGGCCGCTATGCCGAGCTGGAGCCCGTCCTGCGCGAGACTGCGAAAAGCCTGAAAGAAGACCCCCGCCATGAGGCGTGGTGGCTCTTGATGCTGAGCTTCCGGGACCAGGGCCGGCTGCGCGAAGCGGACAGCATCAGGCAGCTCTGGCACGATCATAACCTCGCAAACGGGGATGATCCGGTCGGCCAGTCGGTCGATGCGATGATGATCGCGATGGAACAGGGACACCCCGAACTGTCCATCCAGGCGTTCCGAATCGACGCGGCGCGCACCCTGCGCTCGAACAGCCCGCCGGGCATCCGTAACCGCTACCTGGTCTGGTTTCTGGCATTGGCAGGCACGGTGCATGCCGAAACCGGCGACACTGCCGTGGTCCGCCGCCTGGCGGACTCGCTCGAGGTGCTCGGCCAGACCAGCCAGTTCGGGCGGGACGAGAAGCTGCATTACTTCCTGCGGGGACTGCTGTTCCAGAAGCAGGGCCGCCACGCGGAAGCGGTGGAAGCCTTCCAGCGCGCCCTCTTTTCGCTCACCGACGGCTACACCCGCATCAACCTCATGATGGCGCGGAGCCTGCTCGCGCTGCACCGCCCCGCCGAGGCTATCGCGGTGCTCCGCCCCGCGATCCGCGGCGGCGTGGACGGCAGCAACACGTACACCAGCCGGACCGAGCTGCACGAGGTCATGGCGCAGGCCTTCGAGCAGGCCGGCCTGCAGGACAGCGCCCGGGTGCACTGGCGCGCGGTCGAATCCGCCTGGCGCCATGCCGACCCGCCGTTCCGGGAGCGCTACCTGCACGCGAAGCAAGAGGCTGGGCGCTGAGCACGGACTACGGCTGCGCCCTCCCGATCGTTATGGTCGTCTTCTCCGTGATGGTCTGGGATGGCCCGGCGCCCGCCGGGACCGTGATGGTCCGATCGAAATCGCAGCGGGCCAGGAACGCGGTTCCGGTGCCGATAGTACACCCGGAATTGTTCGGGATCGCAAAGCTGAAGTTATTCTTGGCCTCCGCGGCGAGCTGACTCGCACCCGGTAGCACTTGATTCAAAAAGGCTGTCATTTGCGCCGCGGCGGCGGCGGGGTCTGGATTGTTCTTCATTGCATCAGCCATTGCCTGAAGCTTTTTCGGATCCATCCCCTTGAGTTTGTTGAAGTCCATGGCGGCGGTCGCCTTCAGCGCTACGGCCTCGGCACTCTTCCCATGCAGTGCATTCCATGCTCCCGCGAAGAGGCTGATGGGATCGTTCTTTTGGAGCTCGATCCAGGTCCCGTTCGGAGCAAGACACCGGTAGACCACCTGGTGCAGGTCGGCGCCGGGAATGATTTGAAGAGAGAGTTTGAGGTCCGGCGAGTAGGACATTCCCAGCCAGAGATTGAACTGCTTGGCCGGACTCGACTTGATCATCACCTTTCCGTCGCAACCGGGCGGCTGCGAGATGGACATCCCCGACCACGCGACCGTCATGGTGTCGCCCCGCACGCCCATGGCAGCGTCCCAGGTCGGTGCCGAGGCCTCCGGCGCGAGCTTGAGTTCAATCTTGCCGTCGCCGGTGATGGTGCTGGTCACTCTCGCGGTGACGATGGTCATGGCGGAGTGAAAGCGGACCTCCACCTTGTCGACCACGCAGCCGCAATCGTCGTCCCCGACAAACCGGCCCCCCTGTACCGCTACCCAGTCCCGTCCCTGCTGGACTAGTCGTTGGTGCGCGCCCGGCGGTGGCACCGGCCCGATCGCGGGATCTGGCGGATTCAGTCCCCGCCGCCCTACGAACGCGGCCAGGATGAAGCCGTGCCCACCGTCGTGGTCCAGGTGGTCGATGAACTGCGCGGAGCTGAAGCGGAACTTCATGTTGCTGCACAGCTCTACGTCAGTCTTATCCGTCCACTTGGGTCCCACGTGCCACCCGTCCATGTGGCAATTCTCACACGTCGCAATGGTGTCGGTGGAATCCATGTCCACCGCCCCCATGTGATCGGTCGGCTTGGGGAAACTGAGTGGATCGGGAATGCCGCCATGGCAGTTGAGGCAGCGGGGGTGGCGGAACACCGGCATCAGCTTCGCCCACGCCTGAGCTGCTTTCACCTGTTGGGCAGGCGCGAGCGGGCACGAGTTCGCCGCGTGCCGCGCCGGGCTGCGGGTCGTACTCGCGGCGACCGTCTCGGTCCCGGAGTCCCACGCCACCGCGGTCACGAGAAAGACCAGCACCAGCAGGCAGGGCGTGACGGCGCGCGGGGTGAGCCAACGATGCAGTGACATCAGACTTTCACCAGCTCCACTCGCCGGTTGTTCTGGCGGCCTTCGGCGGTGCTGTTCGGCGACGCGGGCTTGCTGCTGCCAAGGCCCTTGGCCGTAAGGCGGGCTCCCTCGATGCCATAATCCTTGACGAGCGCCCCCATCACCGCGGCAGCCCTCGCCTCGCTCAGCGTCAGATTGGCTGCCGCAATCCCCACGTTGTCCGTATGACCTTCGACCGACAGTTTGAGCTCGGGGTGTCCCGTCAGCATCGCCGCGATTTCCTTGAGCGTGGGCGCCGATTCGGGCTTGATCCGGTCGCTTCCGCTATCGAAGAGGATCCCCTGTGTGGCAACGCGGCCTTTGAGCGCGAGCTGATCGTAGATGGTCCTGCCGCTCTCGGCCACGCGAATCTGCCCGAGGTAGACCGGATTCTCTTCGCTGCGTCCCTCCGCTTGCAGCGTCAGACCCTTGGAGCGCTCGAAGTTCGCATTGGGGATGTTCGCGTAGCGCTTCTCGTCGATGTAGATCTTGATGTACTGGCCGTCGCCGAGAATCCGCAGCTGCGCTGGCTTCCCGCGGTAGCGGACCTTGTTGGCCTCGTTGAGGGCGATGCCCGCCACGCCTCCGCCACCGGCCCATTGGGAGAGTCCTGCGCCGTCGACCCCCCACTCGATGGTCGAGGTCTTGCCGGTGTTGTTCCAGGCCAGGCCGCCCTGCAGCCGGAAGGCCGCACCGTCGAGGACCTTCCGGTTGATCACGTCGATCTCGATGGTGAACTTTGGCGGAAGTATCTCCGGCAGCGGGATGGCCAGCACGCTGCTTCCGGTAATGCGCACGTAGCGCTTCCCGTCCAGCTCGACAATCTCCATGTTCCCGTTTCGAAAGCTGAGCCGCTTCGGGAAGTTGCCGACCTGATCGTCGAGGAAGTCGGCGAAGAAGATCACCCGGCTGCCGGGAACGAAGTCGTAGTTGAGCCAGAGCTTGGGGCCCGCAGGCGCCGAGTCGGCGGCGCGCGTCTGCGCGCCGGCCGCGGACGCGATCGTGATTCCGATACCCACCAGCCGAAACGGAAGCTGGGTCAGCATATGACGGCAGGTCACGGCAACATCCTTTCCGCATAGTTGTTCCCCGGCCGCGGGTCGGGGGTATCACTCATCGCAAAGGCGGCAAAAGTCCTCGGAATCCGCACGGGCGGCATCGTGGTCATCACGAAAATCTCCCGACTGCCCCGAACCGGCAGAGTGCCCAGCTCGCAAGTGACCCGGGCACGTAGCACCTCAACTCCCGGCGGCCCCGCGCTCGCCGTACACCCCACCGCCATGCGCACGATGCCGACACCCACGGGGATCAGGATTTCGACTCGTGCCGCCCGGGCTTCATCATCGTTGTCGCTGTACACCACGATCCGCGCCAGCAGATGGGTGTCGAGCCGGGTTACCCGCAGCGACTGGACCCGGATGTCGGCTCGCCAGAGTTGCTCTTCGGCGCGCGCCGGCCATCCCGCCGTGAGCGTAGCGGCAAGCCCTCCCATTGCGGCCCATCGCGGCATCCGCATCTACGGCTGCTTGTCGAACTTGATGATCTCGATCTTCACGGTGCCGGCCTTGGGGAGCTTTCTTCCCTCAGCGAGGGGGGCGGGAAGCTCGCTCACCGCGAAGACCTTGTGGTCGGAGACGCCGCTCGCCGCCATGAGGGCCCAGACTTTCGCCACTCGCTTGCGCGACAGCGCGGTGTCGGCGCGCCCATTCTTCTCCCGGGGGGCTTCCGGCGAGACGTGCATGAGGTAGGTCCCTTCGACCAGGGCGATGGCTTCCGCGAAGCTGGCGAAGCTGGCCTCGAAGCCGGGCTCGAACTCCAGCGTGCCCTCGATGAACTTCGCATACTTGAGCTCGAGTCTTCCCTTGCCGAGCTCGCGCAGCATCGCCGTCTTGTCCTGCGGCTTGGCGCCGAATACCCCCTTGAGACCTTTGATCGCCCCGGGCGCGGCGCCGACCGCCAGACCTACGGGCGTCATGCTCGCGACCGCCCCCATCCCGCCCATCCCGCCGAGGGGAGAAGCCCCGGGTGCTGCTCCACCGAGGACCCCACCCAGCGCGGCGCCGGCCACTGCCGCGCCGGCACCCGCTGTGCTCGGAAGTCCCGGGATCCCCGGAATCGCCGTCGCTTGTGGACAAGGGATCGCCGCAGCCGCCTCCGTTGCGTCTCCAGCCTGCTTGACGATGCCCTTCGCGGCGCCTACGATCGCCGAGCCGGCCGTTACTCCGTAGCCGGTTCCGCAGGGCGCAACACCCCCCAGCGCGCTGGCCACTCCTCCCGCCTTGTTGCCCAGCACCGCTTGCACCCCGGCCCCAGCGGCGGCTGTCGCGGCCGGGTCCACCAACCCCTTGGCGAGCTTACCAAGCTTGCTGGGTGGCTTCTTGACCTTGGTCGTGGTGTCCGGCGCTGTCTGGGCCACGCCACTCGCCAGAGGGGTCGCCGACATACCAAATGCCAGAATCAGGCTGAGTGTGATCAGTCGCATGGGGTGACCCTCTTCTCTGCCAGGGGAAGTCCGGGCCGGTCGTTTGGCACTTTGGCTCCGGACGGGCTAGATATCGGCGGCAACCTACGCGCGAGGAGTCAGCGCGCGTTCACTCTCCAATCAGCGCGGGATCATCACGGCCAACCTGTTACGCCTGCGGACGTTCGGCGGGCTCTGGGTCGAGAGTTCGGACCCCTCCCAAGCACCTGCTCCCCCACCCCGGCGCCTTGCGTTGCTCGCGGTTCTGGCCGCCGCCGGCCCCCGCGGCCTCAGCCGCGAGCGGCTGCTCGGCGTCCTCTGGCCCGATGGAGCCGAGGAGCGGGGGCGGCACGCGCTGGCGCAGGCCGTCTACAGCCTCCGTGCCGATTTGGGGAGCGACCAGGCGATCGTCGGGTCGACCGAGCTCAAGCTCGATCCCGCGATCATCACCAGCGACGTGGGCGACTTCGCGGCCGCCCTGGCGCGAGGCGAGCCCGAGACCGCGGCACGGCTGTACGGCGGATCCTTTCTCGACGGGTTCTATCTGTCGGACGCCGGGGCGTTCGAGCGCTGGGTGGAGGAAGAGCGCGCACGCCTCGCGGCCGCCGCGGTCGCCGCGATCGAGCAACTGGCGCGAACCACCGGGGACATCGCGTGGCGGCGTCGCCTGACCGAGCTCGACCCGCTGCGCGGACGCTTTGCCGCCGACTACATGGCCGCCCTCGCTGCCGCGGGGGACCGTCCCGGCGCACTGGCGCACGCCCGCACCCACGCAACGGGGGTGCGCCGGGAACTCGAGACATCACCCGAGCCGGAAGTGTCGCAGCTGGCGAACCGGTTGCGTGCCGAGCCGACAGAACCCGCCGCCGTGCTCGCGGTCGCGCCGCCAGGCGAGGGCCAGGCCACCACTCGTCCCGCGCCTCATCCCGCAGCACCAGCCAGGCGACGATCGGCGCGGCTCGCGGCAATTCTGCTGCTGGCGAGCGCCCTCGCGAGCCTCATCGTCTGGCGCGCGACCCGCACCACGTCCGCCCCCAGTCTTCCCCTCCTCGCCGTGGGATCGGTGCGAGACGCCGCGGGTCGCGACTCGGCCGGCGGTGACGCGGTCCTCACCGACATGCTCGCCACCAGCCTGGCCCGCATTCGCGGGCTGCAAGTCGTCGCCAACTCGCGGTTGCTCGAGCTGGTCCCCCCGGCGACCAATGCCGTGCCGGGAAGCCTCTCGGGCGCGGCGCGAGCAGCCGGGGCACAGGAGCTGCTCGAGGGGGAGCTCGGCTTCGCGCCCGATGGCGGCTTGCGGCTCGAGCTGCGGCGCATTGACCTGCGGTCCGGAGTCGTGCGCCAGGGATATTCGGTTCGGGCTTTCGATCGCTACGCGGCGGTGGATAGCGCCACGGCGGCCATCGCGGCGGACTTCGGGCTCTCGCCGCCGAACAAGCCCATCGCCGAGGTGAGCACCTCTTCGCCGGTCGCGTATCGCTTGTATGAACAGGGGTTGCGTGCGTACTACCAGTACGATGTCGCGGCGGCCTATCGCCTCATGCTCGCCGCGCTGGAGGAGGACTCGACCTTCCCCATGGCGGCATACTTCGCGTGGCGGAGCGGACTCGCCGTTGACCCGCGCACCGAACCCGCCCAGCGCGAGCGGGCTATCCGGCTCGCCCCGCGCGCCCCCGACCGCGAGCGGCTGCTCATTGTCGGGATGCTGAAGGGACAGCTCGAGGATCCGGGCGCCCTCGCCCCGGCGGAGTCACTTGCCATCCGCTTCCCCAACGACCGGGACGGCCAGGAGCTCTACGGGCTGATTCAGGAGGGCCGGGGCGACTGGGCCCGCGCGGCGGCTGCTGCACAGCGGGTCATCGCGCTCGATTCGGTCGGAAGCATCAAACCGGGCGCCGTCTGTCGCGCCTGTGCCAGCCTGGTGCGCTTGTTCACGGTGTATGCGACGTGGGACTCGCTGCCGGCCGCCGAGCGGGCGGTCCGCTCCTGGACCCGGCTGCGCCCCGACGCGCCGGAACCGTGGTTCCTGCTGGCCGAAATCCGCTGGCGACAGGAGCGCTGGGACGAGGCCGAAACCGCGCTGAACCGCGCGGATTCCCTCAGCGATCGACCCCCGGATCCCAGCGTGCGTTTCCGGGCAGCAATTCGTCGCGGAAGGTATGACGAGTTGGGCAAGGCGGCTGCCACGGCCATGACCGACTCGGATCCCGACCGCCGCATCGATGCACGCTGGGCCTGGATCATCGCGCTGCGCAATCAGGGCCGCCTGCGGGAGGCGATGGTATTGGCGGACGGACGCCTTCCGGGTGGAGCACAGCTCGACCCGGATTCCCCTCACCCGGACCGAATCCACCAGGCGATCCTGGCCTTCGAGAGCGGCGACTATCCGGCGGCGATTCGCCGGTTCCGCGGCTTTGCGTCGGAGGCCAACACGATTCCGCAGCCCGGCCACCGGGCCCGCGGCGCGTCGTGGAACCTCACGCACGCCGGGGTGGCCTACGCCGCTGCCGGCGACACGGCGGCGGTACGGCGATTGGCCGACAGCGTCGAGGCGATCGGACCCCGCAGCCTCTTCGGCCGAAGCGCCAGGCTGCACCATTTCCTGCGCGGGTTACTGCTGGCCGCGGCCGGGCGCCACGCCGAGGCGGTGGAGTCGTACCGGCGGTCGAGTTTCTCGACGACCGAAGGCTTCACTCGAATCAACTATGAGATGGGAAAGAGCTTCCTCGCCCTCCGTCGCCCCGGCGAAGCGGTGGCACCGTTGCGGGCGGCGCTCCGCGGCGGCATCGAGGGCTCGACCTTGTACATCACTCGCACCGAGCTGCACGAGCTGCTCGCCCAGGCCTTGGCCGCGGCCGGACAGCGGGACAGCGCCGCGGTGCACTACCGCGAAGTCGTCCGCGCCTGGGAGCGCGCCGATGCGCCGTTCCAGCCGCGCCGCCGAGCGGCGCAGCAATGGCTGGCCGGCCGCTAGCCGCTTGCCGGCCGTTCCGTCGTCAGGGAGCGGGTGGGAAGACCGGCACGACGGGACCCTGCGCGCCTTCAGTAATTCACCCGCTTACCGCTGTAGGTCGCGAACCAGGCACCCAGCTCCGTTTGCATGGCCTGCGCAGTCTCGGCCGCCAGCTCGCCCAGCGCGGCGCTGCTGAGCGGCACCTCGCCGCCCCGTC
>DATCWE010000163.1:0-2123 GCA_036566495.1 Gemmatimonadales bacterium
CGGGATCGGCTACGGCATCCTGGGCGACATCGTCGTCGGGATCGTAGGCGCGGTGCTGGGCGGGTGGCTCTTCAGCGCGCTGCACATCCGCAATCCGATCGCCGGGCTGCCGGGTACCATTTTCGTGGCGTTCATCGGCGCCGTGGTCTTGCTGCTGATCCTGCGGGCGATCAGGCCTCGGCGAGTTCTCTAGTCGCGCAGCTTCGCGCCCTCGCCCTTCTTGTAGAAGAGCGTCGCATCCCGATTGAGGCCGAGGTCCTGCTGGATGGCGGGTGAGGTGCCCGGGATGGGCCTGCCCAGGGCCATGCGCAGCCCCCGCCACTTGGTCTTGAGATCGGCGCCGAGGTGGGAGGGCGGCCGGTAGCCGTAGGCGCGGTAGCGGCCGGGCGGAACTTTGCCTTTGCGGGCGACGTGGCTCGCGAAGGCGTCGCTCCAGGCATCAAAGCCGCGGAGCAGCTCGGGCTCGCCGGCCAGGTGCTCCGCCTGGTTGTCGCTGTATTTCTTGCCGCGCCCGAACTCGGCGTAGCGCCACAGCGCGTCGGGGACCTCGATCCCGCTGTAGCGGCACTGCCAGACCAGCGGGGCGTAGGTGTTCCGCATCTCGCCGAACGGCTCCTGCTCCGCATCGAAATACGAGCGGTGCCGCAACAGCTTGGGCCGGCCCGACTCGGTCAGCTCGTCTCCACCGCCGTCGCCGTAGCAGAAGAATGCGGCGGAGCGGCCCTCCAGATGATTCTGGCTCAGCGTCTCCCACTCGGCCGAATGCTCCAGCTCGATGGCGAGTGCGGGATCCTTGTGCCCGATCAGGTCCTCCCGGGGGTTGCCCCCGTTCATGCACACCAGGCGATCGAACATCGCCTTCAGATTGCTGCTGGCCGCGTACCAGTTGACCGGCCCGATGATGGCCCAGGCATCCGCCAGATCGAGCCGGGCGTAGAGGTCGAGGTTCCACATCAGGTCGGGCTGGCCCTGGTGGCCTTTCTCGTAGCAGTTGCAGGGCCAGACGCAGAGCGCCATGGAGGTCGAGACGCAGCCGTTGCAGCTGCGGATCTGCTCCCGGTTCCACACGTTGCCGAGGTCCTCCAGGTCGATCTCCCACTCCTGGGGCAGGCGATCGGCCATGCGAAACATCAGCGCGCGGGCCTTGGAGTCGATGCCCGGGCAATCGTACTGGCGCCGGTTGGAGCCGGCGATCAGCAGCACCCGGAAGGGACGCCGCTCCGGCGGCAACTTGCCATTCGCGTCATTGGGTTTCATGTCAGTGCCTCCGACCACGCTGCATGCCCTGGAGCCTCGCCGGCGGCGTTCGTCGCTGCGGGCCTGCCAGGGCGGCGTCGGCTACGGGCTGTGGACGACAGCCGGGTCGCGGCGGAGCACCGCTCCGCCGGGCTCACTTTACGGGCGAATGAACGGATCGCCTGGCGCGCCACCGCTCGTAGACCGCGGCGGAGGCCAGCGCGAGCCCGACGCCAAGGATCCATCCGGCGCCCACGTCGCTGGCCCAGTGCACGTCGAGGTAGACCCGGGAGAGCCCCACCAGCAGCGGCCAGCCCGCCCCGATCAGGATGGCCGGCACCCACGGGATCAGTTGCTCCCGCCAGAGTAGATACATCAGCGTCACCCAGAGTCCCGTGGGCGAGGTCATGTGGCCGCTGGGAAACGAGAAACTGCTGAGGATGGCGGTCGCGCCGGGCGGGCGTTGCCGGGCGACCAACTGCTTGACCGCGACGAACAGGACGGTGGTCAGGACGGGAGTCGCGGCGAAAATGGCCGCGCCCAGGCGCCGCTTGCGGATCCAGAGCCAGGCGCCGGCCGCGGCGGCGAACAGCAGCGAGGCCTGGAGGGAAGCGAACAGCGTCAACACTCCGAATGCCCGAGTGGAGTCCGGCGAACGGTGCCGGAGCACCCAGGCGCGGAGCCCCTCATCGAATCCGGTCACCTCCCCCTCGACCACTTCGCTCGCAAACTTGGAGAAGACCAGCAGCAAGCCGAGCGAGGCCGCGATCAGCAGGATCCAGTAGGCGGCGAGCAGGCGGGTCCAGCGGCTCTGCGGCGCCGGGTGCGGGGAAGCCACGGGCGCGGGGCCTACGGCGCGGGGGTCCGCAGCGCCCCGGCGGCCTCCA
>DATCWE010000206.1:0-2846 GCA_036566495.1 Gemmatimonadales bacterium
AGCAGGAGGGTTAACGTAGGTCCTGATTCGCGGGCGTAATTCAGTGGTAGAATGCCAGCTTCCCAAGCTGGACGTCGCCGGTTCGAGTCCGGTCGCCCGCTCTCTCCAAGTCGCAGTGTCCCAATGCGAAAGGCCGCCCGGCGCCGCGGTGCCGGGATCCCGGCGGGTGAAGTCTTCCGCCGCGACGCACCAGGCGGCGCCGCGCGGGTCCAGGAGCCAGAGCCGCCCGCTTGCGTTCTCCGGCCCGAGGGCCCGCGCCGAGCGACCGAGCTTGAACTGCGGCGCGCGCTCCGCGCGCTCGGGGCGGAGCCGATACCAAACATGCGGTGCTGCAAAGGGAAGCCGGATTCGGGACCAGCGGCGCTTGGTTGTCACACGATCAACCCTCGATACGAGAAACCGCCCGGGCCGAATGTAGTCAGCGCCGGGCGGTCTCGCCTGCTTTGAGGAGGAGCGGCGGCAACCCCGCTCAGCCCGTCTTGACGCGGTATCTCCAGGCCGAAATCCCGGCACCCTTGGCGTCGAGCTGGATGGCGTGCTTCTGGCCCTCGGTGAGCGCCGGAACGGCCACCTCCTTGGAATCCTTCACCGCCCCCGTGACGTCCACAAATTCGAAGACGAGCGTCATGGGAACCGCTTTGATCGGCTTGCCCGCCGCATCCTGCGCGTTCCGCCCGACCGCCTCGCCGGCGAACTTGGCTCCCTCTTTGCCCAGCTGGAACAGGGTGGCTTCGATGTTGAAGGGCAGTGCGACCAGGCGCTCCGCCGTCTTGTACACCGCGTCGTTCTGCTTGAGGGCGCGCTGTCCCTGGGCCAGCAGCCGCAGGTCGTCGTCGTTCATCGGCTCGAGCTCGACCAGCTTGGCGGCCTCGGCGACCAGGCTGGTATTGGCCGCGCTGGCCTGGGCATCCAGCTTCACCGTGTCGGCCAGCTGCGCCTTGAGCACCTCCGAGGGAGTCTTGGTCGTCTTGGCGAGCTTGCGCAGGGCTTCCGCCGAATCGGCGGCCTTGGCCGCTATGGCCAGGTAGGTATTGGCCAGATTGTAGCGCGCGTCCCGTCCATAGGGATTTCGTTTGGCCGCGCTGGAGAAGGCCTTCTCGGCATCGCTGTAGCGCCCCTTGTTGAACGCCACCACCCCCACCGACATCACATCCTGGGCGTCCAGCGAGTCGAGGTTCATCACGGCAAACTTGGCGATCATGGCGGACTCGATGGCATCCGCGCTATCGGCCATTCCGGCGGAGCGGAAGGCTATCGCCAGCGATTTCTGCGCGTCGGTATCGTCGGGCTTCCAGCCCAGATACTTGTGCAGCACGGCGATGGCCTCGGCGTTCTTGTTGATCCGCTGATACATGATGGCCAGGTTGAGCGCTACGGAGTTGCGGTCCTCGACCAGCGAGGTGTCCTTCTCGGAGATTTCCAGCGCCCTGGCGAAATAGACTGCGGCGCTGTCATCGTGGTCGGTATTCGCGAACACGACGCCCATGTTGGTGTAGACGTGCGGCAGGCCGCGGAAGAGCAGATTGGCGTCGCGGAACTGCGCCATGGCACTGTCGATCTCGCCTTTGCGCTGCATTTCCACGCCGGCCTGGCCCAGGATCGCCCAGTTGTTCTGGCGATACTGGGTGATGTCGATCTCGCACATCGGCGCGAGGGCCAGCGCCTTGGTGAATGCCGAGTCGGCGCCCGCGGGATCGCCCTGCATGAGCGCAACGCGCCCCAGGAAGTACCAGGCCGCCCCGTTGCCGCCCTGGGCTTCCTGGGTGATGGCGAGGAGAATGTTCTGCTTGGAATCGGCCAACTGGGCGCTCCGGTCCGCCGGCGTCTTGGCCTCGTAGGCCTTCCGCAGCGAACTGATCCCCTTCTCCACCTTGGAATTCACGGCCTTGAGAGGGCAGAGGGGCGGGACGTATTTCGGCGGCTGTCCCTGGGCCAAGCGGAGGTTGATCCCGCCCTGCTGCGCCGCGAGCTGTCCAGTCGCGAGCGCGGTTACGAGGACCAGGATCCTGGTGCTCCTCATCGTTCCGACTCCTTGGATTCAATAGCGAAGTGCTGATTGGACACAGACTTGAAATATCGCCCCGGATCAGCCTCGAGGCAATTCCGCCGGGTCGCGGTAGAGCCATCCGGCTCCAGTGTTGAAAAGGACGACGCGGTGCGCCGCGCTGAGCACACCGCGCTCGCGGAGCACCCGGGCGGCCGCTATGGCCGCGCCGCCTTCGGGTGCAAAATCGATCCCTTCCAGGCGGCTGCCCTGCCGCGCCTCTTCGGTGAGGTCGGCATCGCTCACCGCGACGGCCCCGCCCCCGCTTTCCCTTAGCGCCCGCAACATCAGCCGGTCGCCCAGCGGCGCCGGGACGCGGAGCCCGCTCGCCACCGTCCAGGGATCCTGCCAGGCCTCGGCACGGTCGGCGCCACTCTCGAAGGCACGCACCACCGGCGCGCAGCCGGTGGCCTGAACGGTGAACATCCTGGGCAGGGCGCCGGAGACCCAGCCGGCCTCGCGCAGCTCCAGAAACGCTTTCCACATGCCGATCAGACCGGTGCCACCGCCGGTCGGGTAGATGATCGCGTCGGGCAGGGACCACTCGAGCGCTTCCGCGAGCTCGAGCCCGAGGGTTTTCTTGCCTTCGATACGATAGGGCTCCCGCAGGGTCGAGAGATCGAAGGCGCCGCTCTCGGCGGCATAGGCGCGGCTGGCCTTGCCGCAATCTCCGATGTGACCGTCGAGCAAGCGGAGGTCCGCGCCAAACGCAGAGATCTGGCCCAGAATCATCGGCGGCGTGGATTTCGGCGCATAGACCCGCACCGGAACACCGGCGCGGGCCCCATAGGCGGCCGCCGCC
>DATCWE010000274.1:0-7485 GCA_036566495.1 Gemmatimonadales bacterium
GGCGGCGACCGCGGCGTGATCGGCAAGACGGTCGACTTCGGGGGCAATCCGGGCAGCATCGTGGGAGTGCTGGGCCCCGGGTTCGAGATGCTGTTCCCGCCCAACACCAACATCGAGCCGCACCCCGACGTGCTGGTGGCGCTGCGGGTGGATTACGAGCGGGCCTCGCGGCTCAACGTGTTCATGCGGCTGATCGGCCGGCTCAAGCCCGGTGCCACCCTGACGCAAGCGCGGGTGGATGCCGAGCGGCAGTCGGCCGCGCTGCGAGAGCAGGAGCAGATCTTCAAGGCCGCCGACATCCACTTCCGGGTGGAGCCGATGCACCAGGACTTGGTGCAGGAAGTCCGCCCCGCGATCTTCGCGCTGATGGGCGCGGTGGTGTTCGTCCTGCTGATCGCGTGCGCTAACGTGGCCAACCTGCTGCTGGTGCGGACCGGGGCGCGGGAGCAGGAGCTGGCCGTCCGGGCGGCGCTGGGCGGCTCGTCCTGGCGGATCGTGCGCCAGCTGCTGGCCGAGAGCCTGGTGCTCGCTTTCGCCGGGGCATTGCTGGGCCTGGGGCTCGCCTGGGCGGGGATCAAGCTGCTGGTGGCGCTAGCGCCCACCAACCTGCCACGACTCGACGCGGTCCACATCGATACCACCGTCCTGGGGTATCTCTCGCTGGCCGCGCTGCTCTCGGCCGTGCTGTTCGGGCTGGCGCCGGCCATTCGCGCGGCCAGGCCCGGGTTAGGGGAGGTGCTGCGCAAAGCGGGCCGCTCTCCCGGCCTGGCGGGCGGCTCGCTCCTCAGGCGGGTGGTCGTCGTCGCCGAGGTGGCGCTCTCCTTCGTGCTGCTGGTGGGGGGCGGGCTCATGGTGCGGAGCTTCGTCGCACTGGCCCACACCCATCCGGGGTTCGAAGCCAAAGGAGTGCTGACCTTCTCGGCGGGGGTCAACGGGCAGAGCCCCGAGGAGCGCGCGGCCCACGTCCGTGCCCTGCGGGAGCAGCTCGCCGCGCTCCCCGGCGTGAAGGCGGTCACCGCGGTCTTCCCGCTGCCGCTCGACGGCACCCAGATCAACTCGCGCTGGGGCAAGGAGGAGGCGGTCACCGATCCGTCCAAGTTCCAGCAGGCCAATGTCCACCTCGTGCTGCCGGGGTACTTCGAGGTCATGGGAACCCGGCTGCTGGCCGGGCGCACCTACACCGAGGCCGATAACCGCAACGACTTTACCGGCATCGTGGTGGACGAGCTGCTGGCCAGGCACGCCTTCCCGGGCCAGTCGGCCGTCGGCCAGCGGCTCTATGTGCGATCCCGCGGGCAGGTGCCGGAGTGGCTGGAGATCATCGGGGTGGTGGAGCACCAGCGCCACGAGTCGCTGGTGAGCGAAGGGCGCATGGCGATCTTTTTCCTCGATGGGTTCTTCGCCAATCACGGCGGGGTCACCTCGTGGGTGGTGCGGCAGGCCTGCGGGCCCGGCACGGCGTGCCACCCCACTGATCTGGCGGCGGCGGCGCGCGCGGTGGTCAAGCGGCTCGAGCCGAGGACGCCGTTCGCCGCCGTCCGGCCGATGCAGGAGCTGGTGGACGATGCCATGACTTCAACCCGGTTCGCGCTGATCCTCATCGGGGTGTTCGCCGCGATCGCGGCGGCGCTCGCCAGCGTGGGGCTCTACGGCGTGCTGGCCACGGCGGTGCGCCAGCGCACCGCCGAGATCGGGGTGCGGGTGGCCTTCGGGGCGAGCGCGCGGAACATCCTGGGCCACGTGATTGCCGACGGCATGAAGCTGTGCGGTCTGGGCCTGGTGGTCGGTGTGGTGGCCGCGCTGTGGCTGACCCGGGCGATGAGCACTATGCTGGTCGGCGTCCGCCCCACCGATCCGCCCACCTACCTCGCGATCGCGCTGCTGTTCAGCGTGATCGCGGTCGCGGCCTGCTGGATTCCCGCCCGCCGCGCCGCCTCACTCGACCCCACGGCGGCCCTGCGCTCGGAATAGCCCTCGCGCTACCGGGCCTTCAGCGTGCCACCGCCTTGATTGATCGCGTCGAGGTAGATCCAATCGCCGGCCACCCGCGGGACGAAGCCGAAGCGCTCCCCCGGCCTCAGTACCCCGCTGTTGAGCGGCTCCCCACCGGCCGGCGCCGACTGCGAAATGATCTGGGCCGAGCAGGTCGGGGCCAGCCACGGCGCATACACCCACTCCACCAGCGTCCCGACTGCTACGGTGACCACAGGGTCCACGAAACGGGAAGGGTCGCCGGGGTGCCCGCAGTCGAACAGGGGCCCGAAGTTGATCACCACCGCGGGCTGACCTTGGGATGTTACTGCGAAGCTCAACGGAGAGCCCTGAAGCCCGCCCGACCCGGCCGATACTGCGTGACTGCCCGGGATGGTCGGCCGGAAAAAGATCCAGCTGCTGCCGTCCGCATCCGTGTGGGTAACGGGGAATGGGAGCCGGCCGGATCCGTCCCCGATCAACGCACCAGCCCAGAAGTCGCCCTCGCCCGAGACGAGCGCCCAGCTCACCGGAACGCCCGCAACGCCGGCGCCCATGGCGTCGGTTATCCGGACGGTGAGCGGCTCGGTCAGGATCGCACCAGTCTGTCCCTGCTGGCCGTTGCCGCCTGCGATGGCCATCGCGGAGGCGACCGGCGGCGTCGGGGTCAAGGGATCGTCGGGGTGGTCGCCGCCACAGGCCGCAAGCACGCAGGCAGCGAGACCGAGGTGGCAGCGAAACGGGCCTGCGAGCATCGCAACAATTTGGGAATGCCGCCCAGTCCCGGCAACCCTCGGCCGAGGCTCAGGACCAGCGCATGACCACCGGTGCGTGGTCGCTGGTGCCTATGTCCGGCAGCACGACACAGCTCTCCGCCCGCGCCGCTATCGGCTTCGAGGCCAGGACGTAATCCAGCCGCCAGCCGATATTGCGCGCGCGCAGGTCACGCCAGGGCGCCCACCAGGTGAACATGCTTTCGTTCTGGGGATCCAGCGCGCGACCGACGTCGATCAGGTACTCCCCCAGGAGCCGCTCGAACAACGCGCGCTCCTCGGGGAGCTGGCCGATGGCGCGCGGCTTGCGCTCCTTGGGGTGCACGTCGATATCGCTGCGGGCGATATTCATGTCGCCGCAGAGAATCAGCTCGCGGCCCTGCTCGTGCAGCCGCCGAGTCCAGTCAATCAACCGTTCCAGAAAGCCCAGCTTGGCGGGAAAGTCCTTGCCTCCGTTGGGCACGTAGACCGAGGCGACCACGACATTGCCGTAATCGAACTGGACGATGCGGGACTCCATGTCGAAGTCCGGATGCTCGAAGGTCGGCACGCGCTCCAGCAGGTCCTTGCGAATGTGCAGAGAGACCCCGGAATAGCCGCGCAGACAATGCCAGTAGGCCCAATAGTCCGCGAGCTTGCAGGGCTCCGGGATCTGAGCCGACTCGGCCTTCAATTCCTGCAGGCAGACGATGTCGGGGCGCTCGCGCTGCAGCCACTCCGCGAGTTGGCTCTGCCGGGCGCGGATTCCGTTGACGTTCCAAGTGGCGATTCGCACAGAGCTCCCGGACGATGATCCTTCTGAGTCGGTCCATCCTCGCGCGTCCCACACGGCAAAGCTACTCGCGAATTCGGCTCAACCCGCTAGCGGTGCGTCGGCCCCGCTTCGCGCAGGGCCGCCCATACCGCGGGATCTTCCGCACCCAGCAGCCACACCGAGTAGCCGCGCAGGCCCCGCTGTAGCGCCAGCAGGCGCTTGGCCATGAAGGCGCGAACGTCCTCCAGCCAGAGATGCTGGAAGACGCCGTGCGCCTCCCACCTGGCGTAAGGCGCCCGCTGCACGCTGTCCCAAACCGCGCTGATTCCCGCGCCCGCGAGGAGCTCCTGGCCCCGGAGGTACGCAATATCGCTCCCCCGCACCCGCGCACCGTTCTGCTCGTCCCAGGCCGAATACCACCAGTCCGAATAACCCGCCAGGCCAAGCGAAATCTTTCCAGGCGGCACCCCTTGGGCCAGCACGTACTCCAGGCAGGCCAGCATCCAGGGATACCCGGCCACCGGCCCAGGCGAGGAGCCGCCCGCGTGCTGCGCATAGGTCATATAGGAGATGAAATCCAGCGTGTCCGCCAGCGCCTTGTAATCGAAGCCGCCACGCCAGTTGTCGTACATCCAGCGGTCGTAGCTCCCCGGGCCCGGATCATCGCTGAATCGTGGCACCACCGCCGCGGAGAGAGAGCAGCCGGCCCGGTGCACCGAGTCCACCGCGGCGCGCGTGAAAGCCGTGAAGGCGTCGCGGTCGCTCCGGTGAAAGTTCTCGAAATCAAACTGGATCCCGTCGAACCGATTCACCCGACACAGTTCGGCCAGCGAGTGCAGCGCCGTCCCTCGCGCCACCGGGTCGTTGAGCACCTTATGGATGGAGGGCTGGTCGAAACCCGGGTTCATCACCAGCGGGATCAGCTTCACGCCCCGAGCCCGCGCCGTCGCGACCACCCGGGGGTCCACGCTACCGCGAATTGCGCCGGTCGAGTCCATCCCGAAGACCTGCGGTGCAACGATGGAGATCTGGTCGGCGTGGGCCAGGAACGCCTGGATGCTCTCCTCGCCGCGCAGATACCAGAGCGACTCGAGCCCCTGGGCCCGGGCGCGTCCCGCGCCCACGACCAGCAGGGCCAGCGCGCGGACCAGAATGGAGCTCATGGGTTGCATGGATTGCCTCGCGCGCGGCTCGCTAACGCGGGCGGGTCGGCCGCAGCTCCACCCGCGACGGCATGGTGCGCCCGGGGATTTCGAGCAGGCTCAGCACGACGCCGGCAATATCCTCCGGCTGGATCTTCCAGGCATCCGCTTCGCTCGGCGTGTGATCGTTGAAATGGGTGGCCACGCTGCCCGGCATGAGACAGCTCACCCGAATGTTGTCGTGGCGCACGTCGAGCAGCAGCGCCTCGCTGAACCCCACCAGCCCGAACTTCGAAGCGTTGTACGCCGTGCCGCCGGCCATGGGGTTTTTGCCCGCCAGCGAGGCAACGTTGATGATCCAGCCTCCGCCCCGGCGGCGGAGGTGCGGGATCGCTTCGCGACAACAGTAGAACGCCCCGCTCAGATTGGTCTCGATCATCTGCTGCCAGCGCTCGATGGGCAGCTCGGCCACCGGGCTGAAATGCCCCACGCCGGCGTTGTTGACCAGGATGTCGAGCCCGCCGAATGCGGCGACGCTGCGGCGGATCAGCTCGGCGACGGCATCGGGGCGTCGCACGTCGCAGGGAATGCCTAACGCGCGTCCCTTTCCCCGCGCGTTGAGCCGGCCGGCGGCAGCGCCCACCTCCTCCGCATCGCGGGCCGAGACCGCGACGCTGGCCCCCGCATTCACCAGCGCCTCCGCGATGGCAAATCCGATCCCCTTGCTGCTGCCCGTGACCACCGCGACCCTGCCGGACTGGGACATGACCATATGGGCCTCAGTGCCTTACTGGCACACCCTCCGCGCGGTGAGAGGCGCCGTCGGCAGCGCATACTTCACCGCCAGTCCCGTGCTCAGCTCGAGCTGGTACGCGGCGGTGCCCCCGTCCCGCTGGCTCAGGAAGGTGATGGTGCCGGGTGAGCACCCCGCAGTCGGGTTGCTGTCGAATGGTGACAGCGCGGTGAGGTTGATCGGCGCCCCCGACGGCGGCACGTCCGACGAGAAGAGGTCCTGATTGCCTCCCGCAAACACGCTCCACAGGAGCCTGTTGTTCGCGCTCCACACCGGGGCGAAGTCGCTGCCGGGCCGGTCGGTCAGGCGGACCGGGTCCGTCCCCAGGATGCTGGCGGTCACGATCTCGTTGTTGAAGCCCGGATAGGATTCCGTCCAGGCCAGTCGCTGCCCGTCAGGCGAGATCGCGGGAAAGTTCTTGTTCTGGTCCCCGCTCGTCAGCTGGATCATGCCGCTCCCGTCCGCCGCCATTTTCCAGATCTGCGTGCCGACGGTGCCCGGCGTGCGCCGGCTGAAATAGACCTCATTGGTTTGCGGATGGAAGACCGGGTTCTGATTCTGCGCCCCGTCGTTGGTGATATTGACGAGCCCCGTCCCGTCCAGGTTCAGGCGGTAGATGTCGGAGGCGGGCGTGACCGTCCGCGACAGCAGGATCACCCCGGCCACCGGATCGATGGCGTACCCGGTGATCAATCCGGTGCCGTTGGTGAGCTGGACCGCGTCGAGGTCGTTGCCAAGGTCCTTGACGTGTAGCTGTGGGTTGGGGCTGCCCGCGGTGAAGTAGAGCTTGCCCAGCGGCCGCGGCAGTACCCGCACCACTGCGCTGGCCGTGACGCCGCCGGCGCTGGCCCGGACCGCATAGTCTCCCGCTGCCGCTGCAGCGGCCACGCTGGCCAGCCCGTCCGTCGCCACGCTCACCCCGGACGACGCCGGAAGAACGCTCCACACCGCCGTCAGCGCGGGAAGCGGATCACCCAGCGTGTCGGTGATCTCCGCGGTGAGTTGATGGGTACCCGGCTGCCCCGAGAAGGTGCCGGAGAGCGCCGGCGTCACCGTGATGGCCACGTTGGGGGGCGGGGATGGCTCGGTGCCGCAGCCGAGCACGCTGCACGCGGCGAGGCCGAGCGCAGTCGCCGCCCGCGATAAGCCTTGGGGCATGGTTTCAAAACTACTTCGTCTCGCGACTCAGGCCAGCCGCGCGGCCTTCGGTTAAGATCCAGGGCGAATCTATCCGGTGACCAACCTCGGCAGGAACCACGTGAAACTGGCGCTCATTCAGCAGCACGCGACGCGCGACAAGGCCGCCAACCTCGCGCGGGGCCTCGCGGCCCTCGAGTCCGCCGCCCGCCAGGGAGCCCAGCTCGCGGCCTTCGCCGAGCTCGGCTTCGAGTGGTTCTATCCTCAAACGCCGGCGGATGGCACCGCGCCTTTCGAGACCGCCGAGCCGCTCGACGGCCCCACGGTGAGCGCGGTGCGGCGGAAGGCGCGGGAGCTGGGGCTCGTCGTCGTGATGAACCTGTACGAGCGTACCGGCGCAGGCTGCTTCGATACCTCGCCGGTGATCGACGCCGACGGCACGCTGCTCGGCATCACCCGCATGATCCACATCACCGACTACCCCTGCTTCCATGAGCAGGGCTACTACACGCCGGGCGATACCGGCGCGCCGGTCTACGAAACCCGCGCCGGGCGGGTCGGCGTCGCCATCTGCTACGACCGCCACTATCCCGAATACATGCGCGCCCTGGCGCTCGGCGGCGCGGACCTCGTCATCGTGCCGCAAGCCGGGGCCGTGGGCGAATGGCCCGAAGGACTCTACGAGGCGGAGCTGCAGGTCGCGGCGTTTCAGAACGGCTATTTCGTGGCGCTCTGCAATCGGGTGGGCCGCGAGGAATGCCTGGAGTTCGCGGGAGAGTCGTTCGTGTGCGGCCCCGATGGCAAGATCCTCGCTCGCGCGCCCCGGGGACAGGACACCATACTATGTGCCGAGCTCGATCTCGCCGGCGCCGCCGAGTCTCCCGCGCGGCGCCTCTTCCTCCAGCATCGGCGGCC
>DATCWE010000399.1:0-5011 GCA_036566495.1 Gemmatimonadales bacterium
GGGGCGGCGCTACCGGCGCAGGCGGGGGAGCGACCGTGAGGATTTCATCGCTGTCCGGCTCGTCGTTGGGCAGGGTGTGATACCCCACCTCGCCGCCGTCGCCCGCGGGGTCGAGTCCCTCTCCGTCGAAGCGAACCAGCACCACCGTGATGTTGTCCGGTCCGCCGCGCTCGTTGGCCATCGCGATGAGCTGATCGCAGACCGCGTCGAGATTGCTCTGCTGCTGCAGCAATCCGGCAATCTCTTCGCGCTTGATCTGGCCCGAAAGCCCATCGCTGCAGATCACCAGCGTATCGCCCCGGTGGAGCTCCTGCCAGGTCAGGTCCACCCGGATCTTCGCGTCCGGTCCCAGCGCCTGCAGGATGATGTTGCGCCGCTCGCTTTGCTCCGCTTCCTCCTCGGTCAGCTCACCGGCATCGACCAGCCGCTGCATGAGCGACTGGTCCTTGGTGATCTGCGTCGCCACCCCATCGCGCACCAGGTAACCCCGGCTGTCACCGACCTGCGCCAGATAGAGGGTGCCGCCAACCACCCCCGCCACGGTCGCCGTGGTGCCCATGCCCCGGACGTCCGGGTGTTCCTTGGAATAGCGGTGGATGCGTTCGTTGGCGGTCTCGACCGCGGCGCGGAGCTGTTGGGCAAACTGCTCCGGACTGGCATCGGGCTCGGCGGCGGAGCTCTGGATCAGGTGGCGGAAGATGAGGTCGGCCGCCATCGAGCTGGCCAGCTCCCCCGCCGCGGCTCCGCCCATGCCGTCGGCGACCAGGAACACGGTGCCTCGCTCGCCCACGCGATGCGGGCCGCCGTTGGTGAGGTCGGTCGTCCGCGCGGTGAGATCGGCAACGAGGAAGGCATCCTCGTTGTGGTCACGCGTACGGCCGAGATCGGTCCGCGCGCGGACGGTGAGGTACACGGGGCCGCGGGCGGATGTCATGGCTGAATAGTATCGCCCAATTGACGGAGGGTCTCCAGGTACCGTGGATTCTGGTCCAGGCGGTACGCTAAACGGTACAAGATCCGGGCCGAGTCACGGTTTCGGTCCCCCAGCGCCGCCAAGCCGAGGAATTCGGCCGCTGCAGCCTTGCGCCGCCGGGAAAGCCCGCTCAGCTCGAGCTGGCGTTCTGCGCGCCGAAGCTCCGCCGTGCGGCGGGCCGGGAGCGAATCGAGCGCCCCGAGATCCAGCTGACCGGTGTCGTCCGGAGTGGCTTCGCGCCGGCCCGGCCCGGGCTGCGGTGCGGCGCCGCGGATCGGCGTCGTCCGGCTGCCCGTATCGCTGGTTCCGAGTCCGGCCGCAGGGGTCGCCTGGGCGGTATCTTCCCCCCCGGCCACGGTCCGGCCGGTGCTCCAGTCGAGCACGCCCCACACCGCACCAGCCAGCACCAGCGCACCCACGGCCCCCACGGCGAGCCTCGCGCCGCGGGAGCTCGGCGTCACCAGGTGTCGCCTCTGCTCCAGACCCAATTTGCGCGTGGGCCCGGCTCCCGCGGAAACGGCCGAGTGGACCGCCTCGGCAAACTCGAGCACCGACCCATAACGCTCCTCAGCGCGCCGGGCCAACGCGCGATCCATGATGGCCTGCAAACCGGCCGGGAAACTGGCGGCGGGGCGGCTCTCGGCCAATGGGCGGGGCGGATCGGTGAGACGCTTGGACAGGGTTTCCTGGAGGGAGCTGGCTTCGAAGGGGAGCCTGCCCGTGAGCATCCGGTAGAACACCAGTGCCAGCGCATATTCGTCGGACCGCGGACCCACGGGGTCTCCCGAGAGCTGTTCGGGGCTCATGTATTCCGGAGTGCCGACCACAAAGCCGGACTTGGTGACCTGGTCTCCCGCCGGACCCTCCATGGCCTTGGCGATGCCGAAGTCCACCAGCTTCACCGTTTCGACTCCCCGCGTCGAGAGCACCATGATGTTGTCGGGCTTGAGATCGCGATGCACGATACCAAGCTCGTGCGCGGCTGCGAGTCCCGCGGCGCACTGGGCCAGCAGGTCGGCGGCTCGCCCGACCGACAGCGGACCGCTTGCATCCAGCAGCGCGCGCAAGGTTTGCCCATCGACATACTCCATGGCCAGATACACCAGCCCTTCGGCGGTGAGGCCGAAGTCATATACCGTGCAGACGTTGGGGTGGGCGATCCGGCTGGCGCTGGTGGCCTCGCGGTTGAACCGCGTCACCGCGTCGGGATCGGTACTCAGGGCCTGGCGCATCACCTTGAGGGCACAGGCTCGACCAATCAGCAGATGGCGCGCGAGATACACCTGGCCCATTCCTCCCTCGCCCAGACGACGCTCGACCTGGTAGCGCTCCCCCACCAGTTGTCCCACCAAGTCGGGCAACTCCTCCCCGCCCACCGTTCGAAGCGGCGAGCGATCGCGCGAGCAAAACGCGGCCTCCATGCCATACTCGGTGCCGCAGACGGGGCAGACCTTCAAACGGGTTCCTCAGCGGTGCTCTGGAAGGAAATGTTCGCTGCATCCAGCCGGCCGCAATCTAGGCCGCGCCGGGTAGAAGCGTCAACCGGCGCGTTGCTGTAAGTCGTAGTCATTGTGTACCTTGCGGCGATGCGCCTCGCTGCGCCACTTACTGGCCCGCTCAGGGTCGTCCTCCTGCTCGCCGGTTGCGCCGGGGGCGCGGGATCCGGGGTGACCTCACCCAGGCCTGAGCCCGGCACCCTCACCCCGAGTGAGCGGAGCTCGGGCAGCCGGCTTCCTCCCGTGCCGGCGGTCCACGGACCGTTGCGCCTCGCGATCGTGTACCCCGATTCGCTGACCCGCGTCGCGGTGGATTCGAGCTTCGTGTTTGGCTCGGTGGGTGACGGTGCCGCGGTGTTGCGCATCAACGGCGAGCTGGTGCCCGTGGCGCCGAACGGGGCCTGGATCGCCTGGATTCCGTTTCGCGGCGACAGCATTGTGACCCTGCGCCTCGAGGCCCGCACGGCGAACGATTCCGCGCGGCTTGAATACCGGCTTCGCCGCGCCCCCCGCTTCGTGCCCCCCGCCGCAGCGCTCTGGATCGACACGACCAGCTTTGCTCCGGCGGGAAGAGTCTGGTGGCCCGGCAACCGGTATCTCCCGCTCTCGGTCCGGGTCAGTGAGGGCGCCACGGTTCAGCTCCGGCTGTCCGACGGCAGCACGCTTCCCTTCGCGGCGGATCGTGGCGCCTATCGCGCTGCCCTGCGTGGGGCGCGTCTCGGCGATCCGGGACCGCTCTTCGGGCCGGGACCAGGCGCTCCCGGCGGGGAGCCCATCCTCGAGGCAATCCACGGTTCGGATACGGTGCGAGCGCGCTGGCCGCTGCGGCTCGCGCTGCTCGATTCCGTCCCGCTGACTGTCGAGCTGAACGACGATCAGGCCCATCGGGGCGGGACCGACAGCCTTACCGTCGGCCGCGCGGCGCCGGCGGCCACCTATACATGGTTCTTTCCCAGCGGCACCCGCGCCAGGGTAAGCGGCCGCATCAACGGCGACCTGCACCTTGCACTGTCCTCCAGCAGCGAAGCCTGGGTCGCTGCCAGTGAGGCGTTCCCGGTGCCGGGAGCAGCGCTGGGTCCCCAACTGGTCGAATCGGTCACCTTGTCGCCCCGTTCCGATCGCGTGGTGGCCCGGATTCCACTCGGCGGGCGGGTGCCTTATCAGATCGGAGAAGAAGCGCGCGCTCTCACCCTGTTGCTCTACGGCGCGGTCTCCGACGTGAATTGGCTCCATTATGGCAGCAGGGATACGCTGGTGCGCCTCGCGACCACGCGGCAAGTCTCCGCGGACGAAGTCGAGCTGCGCTTCGAGCTCAACGCGCCGGTCTGGGGCTATCGGGCCCGCTGGTCCGGCTCCGATCTGTTGCTCGAGATCCGGCGCCCACCCGCGATCGACCGGCGTTCGCCTTTGCGCGGCCGCACCATCGTCGTGGATCCAGGCCATCCGCCGGCGGGCGCCACAGGTCCGACGGCGCTGCGGGAGAGCGAGGCCAACTTGGCCATCGGTCTCGAGCTCGCCGCGTTGCTGCGGGCGCAAGGTGCCACCGTGCTGCTAACCCGCGAGGACAGCCGGCCCGTCGACCTCTGGCCCCGGACCCGCTTCGCGGACAGCGTCGACGCGGAGGTGCTGCTGTCGATTCATAACAACGCGTTGCCTGATGGCGTCAACCCGTTCACCAATAACGGGTCGAGCGCGTTCTACAATCACCCCAGGGCGCTGCCGTTGGCCCGTGCCATCCAGCAGCGGATGGTCGCTCGCTTCGGGCTGCGCGACCTGGGCGCCGCTCGCGGCGATCTGGCCCTGGTGCGCCCGACTTGGATGCCCGCGGTGCTCACCGAGGGACTTTTCATGATGCTTCCCGAGCAGGAAGCGGCCCTCCGCAGTCCGCTGGGCCAGCGGCAGTATGCGCTCGCGGTATTGGAGGGGTTGTTGAGCTTTCTGCGCCGACGGGCCGGCGGCGAGTGGTGATGAGTATCTAATTCCTGGTCACCGGTTACCGTTCACTGTCACTGAAGTGCGGGCTGCGACGTCTCCCTGCGCGTAACACCTCGTCACATCGGAGTGGAACGAGTGCCTTCGGACTCGCGGACGCTGCCGGGATCGGCGGGGATCTTCGCCTCGCTATTCGCCCTCAGTGTGTTCGCCCCAGTGCTGCAGGCCCAGACTCCCGAGCAGCGTCGGGCCATCGACGCATTGCGGGATTCGCTGCAGGCCATCACCGACTCCGTGCTGCTGCACTCCCGAGAAGAACGCCTGCTGCTGGCGGCCCGGAAGGAGCGCAACGACGCCTTCCTGCATCTCCGGCTGGGGCAGCTCGCGCTGCGCCAGGGCGACCTCGGCAGCTTCTCCCATTACGATGACGCCGCATCGGAGTACACCTGGGCCACCGATCTCGCACCCCAGTGGCCGTATGCCTGGTTCGGGCTTGGCTTGTCCGAGTATGCCCTGGGGGCCCGCCTCGATGGTGCTCGTGACCAGGTGGGCGGTGCTGGCCGGACCGCGTGGGCTCGGGCCACCCAAGCATTCGCGCGGGCCAGCGTGC
>DATCWE010000223.1:0-2337 GCA_036566495.1 Gemmatimonadales bacterium
GGACCGCTGCAGCCAGAGCTCCAGGGCCAGCAGCCGCCACAGCATCGCGCTGTGGTCCCGGCGGCCGCGCTGGTGCTCGGCGAGCAAGCGTTCCACCGCGGGCCGATGCACGTAGGGGGTGATTTCCGCGTCCGCTCTCCGGATGGCTTCGAGGCGCGGGCGAAGCGGGCCGCGGAACCACTCTGCCAGCGGAATCGCGAATCCCTGCTTGGGCTTGGTGAGGACCTCCGGGGGCACGATCCCCTCAATGGCCTGCTTGAAGAGCAGCTTGCCCCGGCCGCCCTGAATCTTGAGGTCGGCGCTGATCCCATTGGCGAAGTCGGCCAGCTCGTGATCGAGCAGCGGCACCCGCGCCTCGAGCGAAACCGCCATGCTGGCCCGGTCCACCTTGGTCAGGATATCTCCCGGCAGATAGGTCGATTGATCCACCAGCATCAGGCTGGCGAGCAACGGCTCCCCGTCCATGCCTTCGAACCAGGGCGCCAGGATCTGCTCGACCTCGCCGAGCTGCGCGCCCAGCGCCTCGGCGCCAACCCCGCCTTCGCTGAGGAGCAGGGGAGCGAGCACCGTGTTGGCATACTGGCCGCGCTGGGTACGCCCCAGGTCGTAGATCCGGTTGCGTCCCAGCGCACCGTGGGGCAGCAGCAGGGCCAGCGAGCGCAGCGCCCGCCGCACCGGCCTGGGCCATTGGGGCCGGGCGCCGATCTCGGCGTAGCGCGTGTAGCCGCCGAACAGCTCGTCGCCCCCATCTCCGCTCAGGGCCACCTTGACGTGCCGGCGGGCCAGCTGGGAAACCAGAAAGGTGGGGATCGCGGACGAGTCGGCGAAGGGCTCGTCGTAGATGCCCACGATCTGCTCGAAGAGGCTCTCGGCATCGGGCCGGACCACCAGCTCGGTATGCTCGGTCCCCAGCGCCTTCGCGACCCGGGCGGCAGCGGGCGCCTCGTTGTACGCCTGCTCCGAAAACCCGATGGAAAAGGTCTTGACCCGGCCGGCGCTGTGTCGCGCCATCAGCGCAACGACGGTGGAAGAGTCCACCCCGCCGCTCAGGAAGGCGCCCAGGGGCACGTCCGCTTCGAGATGGCAGGCGACGGCCTCATCGAGCAGGCGAACCAGCTCGCGCTTCACATCGGTCTCGGTGCCCAGCCTGGCGCGATGCGAAAGCGGCGCCCAATAGCGCTTGAGCTCGGAGGTGCCGTCCGCATTCCAGCGCAGCAGGTGACCCGGGGGAAGCTTGCGGACGCCGGCGTACACCGACCAGGGGTCGGGGACGTAACCGAAGGCCAGGTAGCGCGCGATGGAAAGCGGATCCAGCTCCGGGGGTCGCTCCGCGGCCGCCACGAAGGAACCGCACTCGGAGAAGAACGCAATCCCGGCATCCCCCAGCGCGTAGCTCAGCGGCTTGATGCCGAAGCGGTCGCGCGCGAGCAGGAGCGACTCGCGCCGCGCATCCCAGATCGCCAACGCGAACATGCCGCGCAGGCGGTCGACGAGCCGGTCCCCGACTTCCTCGTAGAGGTGGACCAGGACTTCGGTATCGCTCCGGGTGCGGAACGCGTGGCCGCGCTGGATCAGCTCCTGGCGAAGCTGGCGATGGTTGTAGATCTCGCCGTTGAAGACGACCGTGATGCTGCCGTCCTCGTTGGCAATCGGCTGATGGCCCCCGGCAAGATCGATGATGCTGAGCCGCCGCATGCCGAGGGCGACGCCGGGGCCGAAATAGGTACCCGAATCATCGGGGCCACGATGCACGATCGCGTCGAGCATCGCGGTGAGTCGCGCACGAACGCACGGGTCGAGCGCCGGTGCGCCCGCGCACCCCGCGATGCCGCACATCAGCGGCCCCGGCGGGGAACCACCGGAGCGCGCCGGCGAATCAGAACGGGTTGCGGCCGCTCGGGAACCACCGGCAGCGCGGACCTGGCCGGGGCCGCCGCGGGGGGAGTGATCCAGAGCATGGCGCCGGACCACATCAGGGCAAGGAAAAGATGGAAAATGCTCAGCCAGGCATACGACCCGAAGAAGCACGCGACGAGAAAGCCGAGGAACGAGTACTGCAAATAACCAAAGCCCGTGGAGATGGACGGAGCGGTGGTGCGGGTCGCCCGTCGAGCCCGGGTGAGCGTCTTCCACACCGTCACGACCATGATCAGGAATATTGCCAGGCCGGGCAGACCGATCTCGGCGCCGATGCTGAGATAGGTGTTGTGGGTGTCCCGGCCGGCGATGCCGCGGCGGTAGGGCGCGAAGGCGACACCGATGGCCTTGAGGCCAACCCCGCTCACGGGATGATTCCAGATGACGTCGAGACCGGCCTTGGCAAGCTCGTAGCGCTGC
>DATCWE010000273.1:0-14490 GCA_036566495.1 Gemmatimonadales bacterium
CGACCGTTGGCGAGAGCGTGTGCCGCCTCGTGGTGGCCCGGTAGAAGCTCACCTTGTCCTCGTCGATGTCGCCGAGGAGGCCGAGCTCGAAGTGGCGTAGGGTCTCGTCGCGGGTCCGATCGAGGGCCTGCAACAGGTCCATCGCTACTCCTCGTGCAGCGCGCGGACCGGCTCGATGGCGGTCGCTCGTCGCGCGGGGAGATAGGAGGCAACGGCGGCGACCCCCAGCAGCACGATGGGCACGCCGATGAAGGTGATGGGGTCGGTGGGGTTCACGCCCACCAGGTAGCTGCTCACGATCCGGGTCAGCGCCAGCGAGGCGGCGAGGCCCACCACGATTCCGATCCCCGCCACGAGCATCCCCTGGCCCAGGATCAGCCGGAGCACCTCGCGATTGCTGGCCCCCAGCGCCATGCGCACCCCGATCTCCCGGGTGCGCTGCCGCACCGAATAGGCGATCACGCCGTATAAGCCGAACGCCGCGAGCAGCAGCGCCAGGCCGGCGAATGTCCCGGAGAGCGCCAGCAGGAACCTGGTCTGGGACATGGCCTCCTTCACCCAGGATTCGAGCGTCGTCAGGTCGGCGACGGGCACGTCGGGGTCGAGCGCCTTCACCTCGGCCCGGATCAGCGGCAGCAGGCCAGTGGGCGCGCTGGCGGTGCGCACGGTGAAGGTGATCGGCAGAAACGCCTGATAGACGTACGGTACGTAGATGGTCTCGCGACCCTCGGCCGCGAGGGAGGCCGACCGCACGTTCGCCACCACGCCCACGATGGTGACGGGGGCCTTCCCCATCTGGAAGGTCTTCTCGTCGAAATGGTTGATGAGAATCTGGGCCCCCAGCGGATTCTCCCTGCCGAAGAGCCGGGCCGCGAGCTTGGCGTCGATGATCGCGACGTCCAGCGCCTGCTCCTCGTTGTCCGAGCGGGCAAAGCTGCGGCCGGACACCAGCGGGATCTTCATCGCTTCGAAGTAACCCGGCAGCACGGCCTTGTAGTCCGCCTTATTGGCCTGATAGACCTCGTCCGCCTCGCCGACTTTGCCGTAGGATCCGACCGAGTACTGCTCCCCGCCGGCCAGCGGCAAAGGGGTGACACCGCCCACCGCTTCAACGCCCGGAATGGCGCCCACACGGTCGGCCAGGCGGTTGAAGAAGGTCGCCCGCCCCTGCGAAGTGAGGTACTTGAGGAACGGGATCGGCGCGTTGAAGGTCACCACGTTCCTGGCGTCGAACCCGGGATCCACCTTCTGGATCGCGGCGAAGCTGCGCACCATGAGCCCGGCCCCGATCAGGAGGACCAGCGACAGGGTCATTTCGCCGATCACGAGCCCGGTGCGGAGCTTGTTCCCCCGGGCGCCGCCCGTGTCGGTGCCGCGATCCCGCAGATTGTCCGACAGGTTGCCTCGGACCGCGCGGAGCGCGGGCGCCAGGCCGAAAAGGAGCGCCGCGACCACCGCGGCAAGGGCGGCGAAGCCGAACGCGCCCACGTCGAGGGAGACGCTCTCGATGCGCGGCAGGTTGGCGGGGCTCAGCGCCTTGATCACCCGGATCCCCTGCCATGCCAGCACCAGTCCGAGCGCCGTGCCGGCGACCGAGAGCACCAGGCTCTCGGTAAGCATCTGCGCCACAATGCGGCCCCGCCCGCTGCCCAGCGAGGCGCGCACCGCGATCTCGCGGCCGCGCTCGGAGGCCCGCACCAGGAGCAGGTTCGCCACGTTGGCGCAGGCGATCAGCAGCACGAAGCCTACGGCGCCGAGCAGCGCGATCAGCGCCGGCCGCGCGTGCTCGACCACGTCCTGGTGCATGCCGGCCACTACGATCTGGGTGTTCTGGGTTTTGTGGATCTGGTAGCTCTCGCGGAAGCGCGCCGCCAGGCGATCCATGTCCTGCTGGGCCTGCGCCAGGGTGACGCCAGGCTTGAGCCGCGTCACCACGGTGAGAAACGCGGCTTCCCGCTGAAAGTCGCTCATGTTGCTGGGCAGAATGCCCCAGGCGTCGATGTTGCCCGGCATGGCAGCGTCCGCGGGCAGATAGATGCGGAAGTCGCGGGGCAGCACCCCGATCACCAGCGAGCCCCAGCCGTCCATCAGGATGGTTTTGCCGATGACCGAGGAGTCGCCGCCAAAGCGCCGCTGCCACAGGCCGTAGCTCAGCACCACCTTGTTGGGCGGGAGCTTGGGATCCGGGTTGCCGAACTGCTTGGGATCGATCGGGAACGCATCTTCGGCGCGGTGGGTTCGGCCCAGGATCGGCCGCACCCCCAGCAGGTCCAGTGTGTTCCAGGTGACATAGGCGTTGGTGATCCGCTCCGGCGGGCCGTCCCCGGTGAGCGTCCCGGGTATGGCGGCCGCCGCGGCGAAGCCCTGGAACTTGGTCGTCTCGGTCTGGAAGTCCTTCAGGTCGGGTCCCGAGAGGAGCGAGCGGGCGACGTTGGTCTTGGGAAGCCGGGCCCAGATAAACGCCAGCTCCCCTGGGTCCTTGAAGGGCAGGGCGCGGAACAGCACGGCGTTCGCCACGCTGAAGATCGCCACGTTGCTGCCGATGCCCAGCGCCAGCGTGAGCAGGATGACGCCGGTGAAGAGCGGCCGCCGGGCGAAGGAGCGGAGCGCGTACCTCAGGTCACGGAGCACGTCTCGAGTCATGGCGAGACCTCCCGAGTCAAAGATAGCCCGCGGCGGCGGAGGCGGTCACGCCACGGCAACTGCAAGCGCTGGTGAGGCCGGCCGTACCCAATTGGCCAGCTATGCCAAGAGGAGCTCGTAGTAGACCAGTGGGTCGCCCTTGTACAGGACCCGGCCGCGCTCCGTGAACCCGCGGCGGGCGTAAAACCCACCCGCCCCCGCCTTTGCGTCATAGGCATCGAGGCGAATTGCATCCGCGGGCCACTCCTGCGCGATGGTGCGCGCGTCTTCGAGCGCCAGGCTTCCCAGCCCTCGTCCTTGATGGGAGACCGAGACGGCCATCCCCGTGAGGTACAACGGTCGCTTCACCGGCGTGAAGTAGGAGACATCGATCGCCCACGGCTTCTTCGTAGCCAGCCGCAACACAGTCAGAACATGTCTGCCATCTCTCCCGATGCGAACCCGCGCATGACGCTGGGCCAGTGCGGCTCCGCGCTCGGTCACCAGCGAAGACCAGTGGCCGGGGCCAAAGCGGGCAGTGAGTGCACCGGCTGCTGCATTCTGCAGGCCGGCAATCACCGCGACGTCGGCAAGTGTGGCGTCACGAAACTTCAATGGTCCTATGGACGAGGGATCCATACGGCAAAGCTACCGCCATAGATCCCGGCCACAGGCCGGAGGCTGTCATTCGCGACGATGGCGTCGCCAAAGCCGGGATCGCTCAGCAGCCAATAATGAGACCAGCGAAATAGGGTGAAGGCCAGGGACGTGGCCTTCGGAAAAAGCGCGATCGCAAGGCGCCGACAGATCGCATCATCCCGAATCCGCTGCAATTGTCCGGCGATCGTCATGGAATCGAGCTGGTGCACGAGGTAGCGTCGCAGGGCTGAATCGGCGAGGAATGCTGCCCATTGCGCTCTTGCCGAAGCGACGCTGGATGTCTCGCGATCGCATTGCCATCTCCATTGTTGCAAGCGCGCCGCTTCGACCAGCGCGGGGTCGGGAGGACAGAGGTCGAGACACATGCTGGCTGGCCTAAGCTCAAGCGATACCTCGAGCCCCGGCGGGCTGGAGAGCAAAAGCGTGTCCAGCCGGCGATGGTAGCCGATACTCCTGGCATTCAGCTCGTAGGTTCCCGCGGCCAGGTTGTCGAATCGAAAGCGACCGTCGCTCGGGAGATTCACCGTCCCAATGGTGTCGTTGCGATGTTTCTGGGTCAGCCTAATCAGAGTGAGGCGAGCCGGGATGGGGTTGCCGGAATCAGCCGAGACCCTCCCTTTGAGGACGAGGGGAGTCGGCGTGACCGGCAGCTGAAGGACGGGATTCCGGGCGGGGCCGCAACCATCGGTCCCAGCGAGCAGGCCGAGTAATAGGGACGGAACCAAGTGGAGCACTTGGGAGAATCGGGCCATTTAGACTCTGAACCTACCACCTAACGCTGCGCTGCTGCAGCGAGACGTGGGATCAGGTGCGTCGGAAGACCATATGTTCGACGACGTGGTCCTCTACTTCGTCCCCATCCAGGTCGAAGACTTCCGGTTCCAGCGTGTCCCACGTCATGGTACCGCTGGCAGTGGTGAAGCGGATGAGCACGTCCCCATCCGCGGTATGAAAGACTAAGGTATCCCCGTCGATTGTCAGGGTGCCCGTCTGCGATTCGGTGACCGGCTGACCCAGGAAGGTGAGTGAGACCGTAAAGGCGCCGCTCGCCGCCACGGTAAGGGTCCCGCCGAACCCTGCCGCAATGCGGTCGACGCGGTTCGTGGCGTTGTTCACATCACGAAGCTCCCAGGCCTGGATGGTCCAGGACCCGGCAAGCGCCGCCATAGGGTCCGTCGGGGTAGTGGGGCCGTTGTCACTGCAGCCAATGGCAAGGGCGAGGGCCGCCGGGAGCGCAAGAAGGTATCGCATGGTGCCTCCGGAAAGGGATGGATGCCGGCACCAAGGGGCGGCGCCAGCATCGAACCTCTCGGGAGGCAGTCAAGGGAGTATCAAGGGCGTGACCGATCTCCGGCGTCCGGATTACGCTGCGGAATGGCCCTGGCCGCGCCATCGCCACCTGGGGACTCCAGGATCCCGGGCGAGCCAATTCCGGCGAGCCGTTGACGGGCGTGACTGCCCCGGCTCACCGCTCTTCCTCCGGCGGGGACAGCCCACCCGGATCGGTACTGGTGACTTTCCAGGTCCGGGCGCCGTAACGGTTACCCACACATCCGGGCTTGAGGGTAAAGGCGGGCCTTCACGATCCCGCTCTGGACCCGGCCGGCAGCCCGCTGAAAGCGATAGGTAACCAGAATGGTGCTGTCGGCGCCGAGGCCTCCGAACTGTACGGCGGCCCCCAAGACCGGCGCGCAACGCCCGGCGGACGCGCAGTCTTGAGCGATGCCAACCTGTGGTGTGGTCGCAGTGACCTCGAACCGCTCGCCGAGGACTTCATTCAGGTCGCGATAAATGGTGATGGCTCGGTAGGGCGGGGCGGGATAGGTAGATGCGCCTGGGCTATCGGTGAGGAACAAGCTCACAGCCGGGCCATCCCACGGCGCGCAGGTCTGGAGGAGGGCTGCGCTCGGCGATTCGTCCACGCTCTGAGGAGCCTGGCAGGCAAGCGGGGCCAGTACGGCCCAGCCGATGGCGATCAACGCGCTGTGAGGGGTCACGGCCGGCTCTCAGGAGGTGGACAGATCGGGAGATGCCCGAGCCAGCAACAAGAGCACAAGCTGAGGCGCAGCATCGAGAGATCCCTCACCGGATAGGGCCCGTCATCAACTGCATCTCATTGGTCGCTGCGAAGCCGAGGCGCTCATACAGGCGACGGCCGTCAGCCGACGCGTGAAGCACAATGCGGCGGATACGGCGCTCAGCGAGAGCGGTCAGGACGGTTTGCAGGAGTCTTTCCGCCACACCACATCTCCGCCACGGCGGCTCTACATACACATTCAGGACGGTGGCCTCGGGCCCGAGTTCCAACTCCTCACTGCCAATACCTGGACGCGGGAGGAGCGGTCTAAGTTGAACTCCGGCACCCCCGATGATTTCGGGCGGCACAGCGGCAGTTTGCGCGACCCAGGCCAGATACTCGTTGCGCGGCATAGCGTCGCGAAGATAGGTCTCGGTCGCCCGCACCAACGCCTCTTCACTGCCTGCCGCCAGCGTGCCCATGTCTCGGAACATCGCCGCGCGGTGTCTTGCAAGGAGGGGGATGTCGAGAATCGAAGCGGCGCGGACCATGTTCATCGCACCGGGCTGCCGCGACGAGCGTCACCAGCAACAGGGCCGGGCCTCATGGGGCCAGTCCAAGTTGTCGCAGGTACGTCTGGTTGTCCCAAAACAGCCATTCGTGAGTCATCGTACTGCCTTTCCACAGCCCTATAGTGGTCATAGGAAGGCGGAAAGACTTACCAGTGGGCGCGAGGGTCTTCCCGTCGGGGGTTGGCATGGGCTGGGAGAAGGTGCCAGTCATGACCCCCATGACTGCGGTGTAGTCGCCGGAGCAGATGCGGATCGGGTGCTCCTGGATGCTCGTGTTGGGGGCGTACACGAACATGGCCTTGAGGTCCTCGATGTGCTTTGCGAGGCCCTGGCTATCGTGCCCGTCGGGCCAGGACACGACGATGTCGCTGGCGTGACTTTCGGAAAACCGATCCCACTTCTGGTTCGTGAACACGTCATAGTCGAGGGTGTCGAAGGCGGCCAGCCGGGCAGGACACAGGTCTTCGGCATTACTGGAGCGGGCCTGGCTCGCGGGTGCGCGGCACGCCGCGATCAACGCAGCAGCTGCGACGCCGAGTCCGATGGCGACGCAGATCGGGCGGGGTTCCGAGGTCCTCATAAGACACCTCCCTGGCACAAGGATGCGGTTGGGACGAGGGCGAGGACACGCCGATAAGCCGCTCAGACCGCAGGAGAGGCCGGCCCGCGCCGGAGCGCGAGATTCATCACTGCCCCGAGCACGCCCGCGACGAGGGCGATCCAGATGACGCGAGGGGTCCACACCCATTGCAGCCCCAGGGCGGCGTCAAGGGAATAGCGTCCCGGCCCGGTAAGGGCGAACCTGATCGCCGCGATCGAGTACAGCAGGGGCAGCTCAATGCCATTGGTCGCCGCAAACAGGCCATTGCGCCAGTGGACGCTGAGAGCGGCGACCACCATCACTGCGAGCAGGAGAGCCGGGCCCACGGGACCGAAGAGCCCCAGGGCGATGAGCAAGCCGCTGGCGAACTCCCCCAGCGCGGCTGTCACGGCAAAAAGCCCGGCAGGTCGGAAGCCAAGCCGGCCGAGGAATTCTCCGGTCGCCTGGAGCCCGTGACCTCCGAACCAGCCGAAGAGCTTCTGGGCGCCGTGCGCCGTGATCAGAAGCCCGATGAGAACCCGGGCGACCAGGAAGCCGAGGTTGAGAAAAGGCGTGCCAGTGAGATCTTGGGGTTCCACGGGGACCTCCGATTGCCACCCAACGTATCATCCCATCCGCTTCGGCGCTGAGCGCTTCAACAGCCAGGGCGTGCTGCGGCGAAGCTCACGACTGCGTTCTGGACCGGCAGCTCCCCTCGCCGACGGGACGGCGGACCCGATGGCTTCCAGCCGGTGCCGTCCGTGAATACGGCGAGTGACGCCACCTGGCCATCGAGATCGACGGCTGCCCGCGTCGCACCCGCGCGGTCCCGCCCGGCAGCGGCAAGCGCTGGTTCGGTCTCTTGCCGGTGATCCCAACGCGGCCAAGCAGTCTAGGGTCGCGCGGGGCCCAAGAGCCACGCCTTCGAAGGGATGGTGAGTCCTGCTGCGGGCTTGAGATCCATCCCGACCGCCCCGATCAGATGCCCAGCGGCATCGTGCAGGGCCTGGGTGATATCGAAGACGGGGTCGGCCTTCGTAGGCCCTTCTACGTCTGGCTTGCCGGTGCGGATCGGCCCCAACTCGTCGGCATCGCACTTCTCGCCGACATCCTCGGGCGCCGTGGCCGCCACGGTCTTGCCCCCCTCGTTGGCGGTTACCGCCAGTTCCAGGGCGGCAAGCTCCGGATGGGCGCGAACAAACTGGTCGACGAGGGCTTGGGCCATGATCGGTGGCGCGACGTTGTTGGGCGCCCGAGTCTGTCGTGCGCTCGCGACCGCCGAGGGGAAGAGCGCGGCTACCAGCAGGGACAGGGCCAGCGGACTGCGCATGGGGATAACGACTCCTTCCGAAGTGTCACTAACTGGCTCAGCGCGAGAGGGCATCAAGCAGCGCCATGGCGAAGGGCGACGTTTCAATGGTCGCACCATCGAGTGGCGTCGGGAATTGCAGTCCATCGCTGTTCGCCAAGAGGATCAAAGACACGCTGCGGGCCGGAATCTTGAGATAGAGCGCGGAGTAGGCGCCCTCCCACAAGCCGGTGTGCCAGACCAACCGCTCGCCATGCACCGTCCGTATGAACCAGCCCAAGCCGTAGGGGAACGGCTGACCGTCGGGGCCTCTGGTCGGGGTCCACATGGCCGTGCGGGACGCCAGCGTGAGCAGACGCCCGGCATCAAGCGCCAGGTCAAAGCGAGCAAGGTCCGCCACGGTCGAAATCACGCCTCCGGCAGCCCCGTCTCCTTGCGGGGGTGGCGGCTCCGACACGACCAAGCGGCCACTGGCATCCAGATGGTAGGGCGTCGCCAGAGCGGCGGCGAGTTCCGGGGACAGGGGTAAACGCCGGTTGGTGCGAGCGGACCGTTGCATGCCGGCAGGTGCAAACACGAGTTCCGCCACCAGGGTGGAGAACGTCTTGCCAGCGACCTCGGCCATGGGGCGGGAGAGCCAGGAATACCCTGGTGGGTTGTAGAAAAAGCGCGAGCCGGGAACCCCGTTGCTCGTCATCGAAAGGACCCGGCGGAAGGTGAGCGTGGGACTGGTACAATCGTAATCGCCGAAAAACATCCCGCCGCCCGCATGCGCATCTTGGCAGAACTCCGCGAAGCCGGCGAAGCTGGTCATCGGGCGGTCGACATCAAGCAGCCCCGATTCTGCCAAACGCAGGGCCACGACCGCCGACAATGGCTTGCTGACCGAGGCGATGTTGTAGGGCGTCGTGTCGGTGGCCGCGATGCCGTTTTCCAGATTGGCGAGTCCGAATCCACGTAGGAGAACGACACGGCCGGCGACGATGAGGGCCGCTGAGAGACCCGGAATATGGGCGGCCTGACGCAGCGAATCGAGCCGGTTTGCGAAGCCGCTGATCTCGGCGGCTGACCACGAGTGTCCCGGTGCCACGGGGAGAACCAAGGTTGAGGGGGCAGCCGGCTGACAGGCGACCAGGAGCGCAACCAGGAGGGACGGTGCTGGTGTGATCGGACTCAGGCTCATGGTCCACGAACTCTAAATAGAGGTAAGTAGAAATCCCCGACGTGTTACCTAGCGATGGTTTAGGCCGCCCTAGCGCGCTACGGATCGAAGATCACCGCTCCCAACCCAGCTGCGGGTGCCGAGGCGGCGCCTCGCTCGAGGCCAGCCAGGAACTCGGTACGACTCAGGTCCAAGCCCATCGTTGTCGCTACTCTCAGCCCCCGCTCCGCCAGCGTGAGGTGACGGGTGTCGACGATGAAGAGAATTGGGGTCCGAGCCGCATACAAGACCGCCCGGAGCCCTGGAACCGGCGCTTCGGTGCGGGGGCGGTGGACTACGGGTACCAGCCGAAGCTCGGTGGGCTTCGGGATGATCGAACGGCAGGAGCCGAGCCGGCGTGAATACGCGAGCGCCTTCCTCAATCTGCGAAGAACAAACAGAAAGATAACGGCTTCCCTTGGGCATTCCGACGCTCAGGGGCCGGATGGACGCCGCGGCCTGATTGCTCGGAGCAAGAGAACGGCGCCGATGCCGGCTCCCACCAGGCCAAGCAACGCAAGTTTCCACGAGCCGGCGCTACCTCGGTCGATACCCCAGGCTCCAAGGGTGGCATAAAGCGCCCCCGCCGCGAGCAATCCGACGCCGAGGAGTGCGAGCAGGAAGCGAGCCAGAGTGGTCGTGGCCTAAGTCCAAGTGTGGGAAGCTGCAGCCAGATCTAACCCGGCCCCGGCTGCTTCATGCGAGGGTTAGGCCGGCGATCTCCCGCGCTCCCAGGACGCTTTCGCCGGGCACTGCGCGTAGAACGCCCTCGATGCCGTCAACGCCGGCCGCAGCGTCCAGATGCTCGTGTTCACGCCGGTGCCGGCGCTCAGCGCCGTACTTGGGCGCCTCCTTCAGGTGGAGCTCCAGTCCATCTACCTGGCCGATCACGTAGAACCCCTCCCAGGGCTCGCCGAAGGTGAAGCCGAGCTTCTGGTAGCAGGCGATCGAGCGCGCAAGATCGTCGACCAGGAACTGGGGAGCGAAGGATGTTACGCGCGGCTTCGTCTTGCATCCAGCGCTTACTCGGGCTGAGGGAAGAGCAGCTCATTGCCATCAGGATCGTCGACCTGAAGCGTGTCGTATCCCCACCAGGTTTCCTTGGTGGGAACAGCCTGCTCGAGGAAGTCACGGCGAAGCGCGGCGAGCCCGTCTGCGGTCAGCTCGATAAACAGGCGCCCTTTGTCGCTGCGCGTTGCGTCTTCACAGAGAATGATCTCGCACTCTCCGTGATTGACTTGGCAGACCTTCCCGGCGCCGTCGCCTGTATGCCAAGCCTGGTCGAAGCCGAGCCTGTCGACGTAGAAGCGAACCGCGCGGTTCACGTCGGCAACGAAGAAAACCGGGCGCGTGTACCACCGGTGAACCGTCTGACTAGTCGTGGTTTGCTCTGTCATTGTGCCTCCTGATCCCGCCTGACGGTCCGCCCTCAGGCGGCTGCAACGCCTGGTTAGGCCGCAGTTCGCGGCCGTGAGTCGCGAGCCTGCTCATTGGCCTTGAGGCGGCTGCCATAGCTCGACCTTGTTTCCCTCTGGATCAATGACCCAGGCAAACTTCCCATACTCGGAGTCGTCAATCTTCTCGAGCACATTGCAACCTTCCTCCTTCAAGGCCTTGACCAAGGCGTGGACGTCTTCCACTCGGTAGTTGACCATGAAGGGAGCAGAGCTCGGAGCAAACTGCTTACTTTCTAGCGGAGTGATGAGCCAGGCGGTTGTGCCCGCAACCGGCTTGCCCTCGGCATCGGTCCAGGTAAAGGCAGCTCCGCCCCAGCCTTGGACATCGATTCCCAAGTGCCGCTTGTACCAAGCCTGTAGTGCCGGAGCGTCTTTGGCTTTGAAGAAGATGCCGCCGATGCCAGTGACTCGTTTCACGTGACCTCCGAGGCGCGGTGGTAGTGAGAGGAGGGTTCCCTCTGCGGGCCAACCAGGAATTACGCAAGCTTCGGCCACATCATCGAGAAGATCCACCCGGTGGCCAGGGCGTACAGCAGCGAGTCCACGGCGGTCTTGAAGGTCGTTGACCACTTGCGATTGTACCAGATCGACATCGGGACCGCACCCATCGCGTAGGTGAGGAACGTTAGGACGGCGACATGGTGAAACACCGCGTGCGTGTCGCCACCGGGAGGCACGATCGTTCCGACGACGCACGCCATGCTCGCGGAGACCACCACGGCGAACAGGAACCACAACCCCATCATCTTCCCGATTTTCCACGGTCCGGATGGAACGACGGTCAGGTTCATCACCGGACCAGCATTGCGCTTGGCGTCGTATGCCGGCGACTTCATGTATTCGCCCGACCCGGGATGCGGCACCGTATAGTCGTTCGGCGGAAGGTTGAACGGGCGGAGTGCCTCCATCACGCCGTCCTCGTCGGGAAGCCTGATGTAGTCGCCCCTGTGCCACGGCGTCATGTGAATGATCATGGTGAGCACGAAGACGGCGACGGCGGAGACGACGATGGGCAGCAGCAACGACATGAATGGGATCATGGGAGCCTGGGGTCGGGTTGGTGGCGGTCGTTGGCTAGCCGCTGGTGTTGGTTGCTACTCCGAAGCAATGGGAGTAGCCGTCAGCGTCCGTGACAAAGAACTCGGTCTGTCCGTAGTCACGATCCACTAGTTCAGAAACTGAGTAGCCGTGTTGCAAGAGGCGCTCTCTGAGCGCCTGAATGTCATCCGGCGCCCAGTAGAGTCGTATGCCCTCGTACTGCTCCGGCTTGATCGGCGAGCCAGCTCGCTGATTGAGCCAGAAATACAGCCGTTCGTTATGAACCATGCATCCGACCAGGCGACCGTCCTGCCGCATGGCACGATCCATGGACAGCCCAAGGCCGTCCACCCAGAAGCGCAGACTTTTCTCCAGGTCGGCGCTCGGTATGACCGGAATGCACGATTCAACGAGCATCTATGCCTCCGTGCCTCGGCCCGCCGTCACCTTCTCGGTTCATACCGCATCGCCACCGCGCCCGAGCCGAACTCCAGCCGGCTCACGAGCCTCAAGTCGACATACTTCGAAAGCCCCGCGAGCAACGTCGGCCCATGGCCCGTGATCCTGGGGTGCACCACGAACTCGTACTCATCGATCAATCCCAGCTCCGCCAACGCCAGCGGGAGCTTGACGCCTCCCGTGAACAGTCCCTTACCCGGTTCCCGCTTGAGCTGCTGGACGGCCGTCGCCAGATCCCCGCGCACGAGCTCCGCGTTCCAATCGACTTGGGTCAGGGTGCTCGACACGACGTACTTCTTTGCCGCGTCGATCGTCTGGGCGAAGGGTTCGGTCCAGTCAGGCATCGTCTCCTTCCGCGTCGCCAGCCGCCACGCCACCTCCATCATTCGGTAGGTCACCCGGCCAAAGAGGAGGGCATCGGCCTGGGCGAGGTTCTCGACCGCGTGACGGTGCAAGTCTTCGTCCGCGATCATGACGCGATGATCGCAGCACCCGTCCAATGTGACGTTGATGGAATACCGAAGGGGTCGCGTCACGTAAGAGTACCGATAGCCATAGGGCCGCCTGACGAGCTGCGCTTCTGTTGCGGGGCCAGCGGAGGCCGCCGCAGACCAGCTCCCAGAAAGATATCCCGCGGCGGCCGACGAGCCACAACCCGCGGCCCGCTGTTGCCGTTAGGCCCGCTCAGGGTGTGGTGGAAGGGCTCGGCTCCGCCGCGCGTAAGACGCCTACCGCCCCCTTAGTGGCATCGGCGAAGGCGTGGGTGACGAAGGGATAGAGGCCGGTCTCTGCCAGGCGGAGTTCGAAGACCGCTCCCCCGCCGACAGGCACATTCCATGTCTGCATCCCGTCAAACGGATGCCCGAACCCATCGGCAAGGACGCGATCAAAGATGGCTCCGACAACGTGAAACGAGCTAATGCGGTTGGGGCCGGCATTCACCACGAAAAGCCGGATTGGCTTTGCCACGCCAACCGGAATCGGATGGGTGGCGTAACGGGAGGCAACCCCATTGAAGACGACATAGTCGGGAGACGCGTTGAGCACCTTATCCCAGGCCATGCTCCGGAGCGAGTCGGGTCCGCTGGGTGCGCCCAGGTAGAACTCGCTCTGGACCAGAACGAACTCCTGGGCCGGCGGCCGGGGCGTCCTAGGGTCGACGAGGAGCGCGCCATACATCCCGTTTGCGATATGGGCGGCAACCGGGGCGGTCCCACAGTGGTACATGAACGCACCCGGAACCCGCGCGACGAACCTGAAGTGGATGCTGTCATGGGGCATGACGTTGCGATACGCGCGATCGGGCGCGAGTTCAGCCGCATGAAAATCCATCGAGTGCGGAATGCTTGCGGCGTTCACCAGCGTAAAATCCACCGTGTCCCCGACCGTCACCCGGATGGTCGGTCCCGGAACGATCGAATCAAAGGTCCACGCCTCGTAAACAATGCCAGGCGCGACTTGGTGCCGGACGTGGGCCGTCACGAAACGAATGTGACGCCGGTGGCTTCCCCCCTGCGGCGGGGCATCGGCTGCCCGATCCGGCGCGGTCATGACCGGTCCGATGGGGGCTTCTCCGTGGGAAATTGAGGCCGGAGACTGTTGTGGCGCAGCCACCTCGGGAGTAGCAGCTCCGCCTGTCCGGTCAGCCGGTGTCGGAGGAGCGGATTTCTGGCAGGCTGCGAGGAGCAGGGTGAGGAGAAGCAATAGTCGCCGGTGCATGGCCTACCTCGGACTCTCGGGGACGTTCCTACGAAGAGGGGACAGCCGAGCCGCCTAACGCGTTGCGCTTCCGCTGGGGGGCGTGCCGAGGCCGCCGCAGACCAGTTGGAATCAAAGATAGCCCGCGGCGGCGGAGGCGGCCACGCCCCGGCAGCGGCAAGCGCGGGTTAGACAGCTAGCGTCGCGCAGTCGGAACGTGACTTGCCTTCCGGCGAAGCTTGCGGAACGCATCAGCGAGTGCCGCGGGTTGATGCGCGGCATTGAGCCCACTCGGGTTGGGCAAGACCCAGATCCGCGCGCCAGAGATCCGCTCCGGTTGTGGCCCTGGCTCGGCATCAGGGCGGCGAAAGGCGACGCGGAAGGCGCCGATTCCAAGTATCGCGACCCAACGAGGCGCGTATTTCCGGACTTTTCGTTGGAGGCGGCGCCGGCCAGCGACCAGTTCATCCGGCGCCAGCTCTTCGGCCTTCTTGGTGGCGCGGGCGACGATATCTGTTAGACCAAGGCCCCGGTCCAGGAGCTTTCGGCTCTCGCACGGCTGCAGGACACGACGAGTGAATCCAGCTGCGTAGAGCGTCGCCCAAAAGCGATTGCCAGGTCGCGCGAAATGATGACCCACTGCTGCCGAGTACAGTCCTGGATTGATCCCGCAGAAGAGGATCTTCAAGTCGTGTTCGATCACATCAGGAAGGAGGCGGCCCTCAGCCGCCAGGAGCTCCGCTTTGGTAGGCCGATGCTTCAGCATTGCCATTGGACTCGGTGCGAGCTGTCTGACGTCCTGCGCCAGCAGCAACGCGGGGTTAGCCAGTGACGCGCGGTAACTGCGCCCCGTGATTGCGTACCGCGACGCACGCGG
>DATCWE010000332.1:0-5030 GCA_036566495.1 Gemmatimonadales bacterium
GGCGCGCCGACACCGGCCGCTGCCGGGTCGCCAGCGTACGCGCCCGCTCGGCCAGGTGCTCGGCCCCCAGCAGCTCGCCCCGGATCGGACCGGCCAGCCGGTATTCCGTGCTCACGGCTGAGCGCCGCCGGTGGAGCCACCGGGAAAGGAAGGCCTTCATCGTTAGGGGGGAGACGTACCAGTGCTACGCGGTATCACTCGCCGCTTGTCAGAGATTGAGCAGCGCCAGGGTATCGACGAGCCGCCCGATCGTGGTCGAGAGTGTCGGGTGAGAGATCTCGAGCTCGCGCACCCAATCGGCCAGCTCGTGGCGCAGCGAATCGTTCTCCGGCGGCGATCCCGGCCGCTCGAGTCGAGCCTCCAGGTCCGCGGCGAGCCGGCGCAGCGACTCCCGGTTGCTTTCGGTCAGTCCTTCCGCGTGGGCCAGCTCGGTGCGGATCTCCTCGATGGCGGCACGCAGCTGCTGCTCGGACATGGCCTCGCCTCGCGTTGGGATGCAGGCAAGATACTGCATTCACCGGACAATCTTGGCCACCGTATCCCAGGTGCGGGTGGTCTGGTCTTTTCCAAAGGTCTTCTCGATGAGGGACATGAAGATTGGGCCTCTGGGAGTCCGCACGTAGCTGCTGAAGATCTCCCTATCCTGCATCACGTGAATGCGGGCGCCGTCTTGCTCGACCGGAAGCTTGATTCCGGCGCGGGGCCGCCCACGCAAGAAGGTCACGATGCGCTTGGATCCGGCTGGCAGCCGGAAGGCGCGATAGGGATCCGATTCGAGCAGCTCGCGGAGTACGTCGATGGGCCGCACGATGGTGAAGAATGCGCGGCCCAGGCGCCGCATCATCGCGGCCTCCGCCTGCTGCTCCAGCGCGGCCTCCGCGGCCCGGGAAGCGCTGAACACCACGTTGCCGCTGGAGAGAACGGTCTTCACCTCCGTGAAGCCGGCAGCTTCGAAGGCGGCCCGGAGCTCCGCCATCTTGGCGTTCATGGGCATTACACCCCGCAGCAGGGCTGCGTAGCGCGGCATATTGGGGAAGATACTCTCGCCGCGCAACGCCCTGGCGAGGGCCGCCGGTTTGACCTGCCGACGCAGCTGCGTATCATGGAGCAGGAGCCGCATGCTGGAGGAGACTCATGCCGCCGTACCTTCGCTCGCTGCTGTTGCCGGGACTGCTTGGCCTCGGGCCGGCCGCGCCCGCCTGGACCCAGGCCGATCCCACGATCGTGTTCAGCCACGCGACAGTGATCGATGTCGAGCAGGGAAGCCCGCTCGCTGGGATGACCGTGGTCGTCGCGAACGGACGGATCACGGCAGTCGGCACCGACGGGAGCGTCACGCCGCCGGCAGGGGCGCGCGTGGTGGATGCCACCGGGAAGTTCCTGATCCCGGGCCTCTGGGACATGCACATCCACGCCGCCTTCCCCGGTTTCGACGCGCTCTTCCTGCCGCTGCTGGTCGCCAACGGCGTGACCGGTGTCCGCGAGATGTACAGCACCCTCGCCTGGGTTGACTCGGCGCGGGCCCGGGTGCGGCGCGGGGACTTTCCCGGCCCCCGTATGGTCGCGTCCGGACATCTCCTCGACGGAGTGCCTCCGATCTGGCCCGCGTCGGTCTCGGTTTCGACGGCGGAGCAGGCCCGCCACGCGGTGGACTCGCTGGCCGCGGGCGGGGCCGACTTCATCAAGGTCTACAGCCGGCTCTCTCCTGAGGCATTCTTCGCGGCGGCGCGCGAGGCAAAGTTGAAGGGACTCCCGTTCGCCGGGCACGTTCCCAGCCTGGTGGCCGCCGCGCAAGCCTCGGATTCGGGGCAGCGCAGCATCGAGCACCTCACCAACATCATCGCGGGCTGCTCGACGGAGGAGCAATCCTACCTGGTCCAGCTCGCCGCGGCCGTCCAGTCCCCCAAGGGATGGGACTCCGCCGGAAAGATCTCGCGAGGGGGACTCGACCTCCTCGCCTCGTACAGCCCCGCGCGCTGCCGTGCGCTGGCCAGGAAGTTTGTCGCGAACGGCACCTGGATGGTGCCGACGATCGCGGTGCTGCATTCGATCGCCTACCTGGACGACAGCACCCTCGCGCTCGATCCCCGGCTCCGCTACATCCCGACCGCCTTCAAGCAGGGCTGGAATCCGCGCGCGGACTTTCGATTCAGGATGCTCACCCCGGAGGACTGGAAGAACCGCAAGGCGAGCTACGCCAGACAGCTCGAGATCGTCACCCTGCTCCACGCCGAAGGCGTGAGATTCCTGGCCGGCACCGACCTCGCCAACCCATTCATCTATCCCGGTTTCTCGCTGCACGATGAGCTGGCGTCGCTGGTCGCGGCCGGATTCACCCCTGCCGAGGCCCTGCGCGCCGCGACCCTCGATCCGGCGCGCTATCTCGGCGCGGCGGATTCGCTCGGCAGCATCGCGGTCGGCAAGCGAGCCGACCTCGTGCTCCTCGGCGGCAATCCGCTGGAAGACATTCACAATACCACGCGGATCGAGTCGGTAGTGGCCAACGGACGGTTCTATGATGCGGCCGCCATCGCGAAAATGCTGGCGGACGGTGCCGCCCGCGCCGCAAGATGACCAGCGCCACGCCGCCGGCCGATACCCTCGAGCCACCCGAGGAGTTTCGCGACCTCGGATTCGGCCGGATCGCGGCCGAGACGGTCCGCGGCCGCCTGATTGCCAAGGACGGTAGCCCGCGCAGCCGCAAGTACGGCCTCGGTCCGCAGCGCTGGGAACGCTTCTACCGCCAGGCGCTCAATGTTTCCTGGCCGGTGTTTCTGGTCTGGCTGTTTGCCCTCGAGCTGCTTGCCGCCGGCTGCTTTGCGGTCGCCTACCTGGCGCTGGGCGCTTCCGCAATCGGTGGGACCGAAGCGCTCGCCCTGCGCGATCCCTTCCTCCGCGCGTTGTCCTTCAGCGTCGGGATCTTGTCGACGGTGGGCACCGGCCCGCTGCACCCGGTCGGGTCCACGGCGGTCTGGGTCGCGACCATCGAATCCCTGGTCGGGCCTTTCATGCTGGTGCTAGCCGGGGGGCTGCTGCTCGCGCGCCTGGTGCGTCCCCGCAGCCGGGTGCGCTTCAGCCAGTCGGCGGTGGTAGCGCCCTATCGCGATGGCCGCGCCTTGATGCTTCGCGTCATCAACGTGCACCCCGGAGAGCTCAGCGAGGTCCGCGCGAAGGTCAACCTGGTGTGGTTCGAGGAGCGCAGAGGCCGCCGGGAACGCCGCTTTTACCCCCTCACGCTCGAGCGCCCCGAGGTGGAATTCTTCAACCTGCACTGGACGGTGGTGCACCCGATCTCCGCCGCCAGTCCCCTCCGCCAGGCCACCCCCGCGTCCCTCCGCGACGCCGAGGCAGAGTTCCTGGTGCATTTGAGCGGATTGGAGGAGACCTTTTCGACCCGGGTGAGCGCCAGGACATCGTACTACTGGGATGAGATCCACTGGGATGCGCGTTTTGCCGACATGTTCGTCCCGTCGCCCGATGAGACCGTCACGGTCGATGTGGAGCGGCTCGACCGCTTCGACCGCCTCCCGGAGGGCGTCACCTCGCAACCCGGCGACTCGGGTTAGTCCTCCCCCGCGCCGAGCCGCAGTGCCTCCTGATCCAGCTCGTGCTCGAGCTTGAGCAGCACTGAATCGGAAATCATCCCTTCATTGCGTAGCCGGATCAGCGCTCGGCGCTCGGCGGCCAGGACTTCTCGCCGCAGCCGAACGGCCCGCTCGGCATTTCCGTCGCCATCCTGCTGGCGGATTCGTTCCCGGAACTCCTCCCGCATCCGCTGCAGCTCCGCCGGCGCATCCACCGCCCACGGCTCGTGCGCCAGGTCCTCCAGCTTCTCGAGCCCCTGCCGGACCGCCTCGCGACGGGCAAAGCGCTCTTCGTCGCGTGCCGTAGCATCCGGCGGGAACCCGAAGCGCCGGATCAGCGGTTCCAGCGCCATGCCCTGGAGCACCAGCGTCACCAGGATCACCACCAGGGCGATCAGGATGATTTCGGCGCGATAGGGAAACGGCGACCCATCCAGGAGGGCAAGCGGAAGGGCCAGCGCCGCGGCGAGCGAAACGATCCCGCGCATGCTGGTCCAGGCGACCAGGAAGATCGCGGCCGGCGGCGGCATCGGATCCCGCAGCCGCAGCTCGCGGCTGAGCCGGCGAGGCAGCCACGCCACCACCGGCACCCACAGCAGCCGGATCAGGATCGCCACGCCACTGATGGCCAGGCCTACCAGCACCACTGCGCCAAGCCGGCCCGATGGCAGGGCACCGGTCAGGGTGACGAGCTGCAGTCCGAGCAGCAGGAAGATCAGGGCGCTGAGCACGAAGCCGAACAGCTCCCAGACGGCGCTGGAGTGCACCCGGGTCCGCGGCGTCACCGCCGTCGAGAAGCGCTGCCGCACGTAGAGGCCGCCGGCGACGCAGGCCAGCACGGCCGAGGCGTGCAGCAGCTCTCCGGCCAGCCATGCCAGGTAGGGCCCCAGGAGATTCAGCAACACGGCCGGCAGGGTGTCGCGGGTCAGGCGCATCGCCCGGATGACCAGCCAGCCGACCAGCAGACCGGCGAGCACCCCGAGGCCCGCATCGATGAAGAACCGCACGACGGTCTCGCCCAGGCTGAAGGAGCCCACCACTGCCGCGGCGACCGCGGTGCGGTAAAGGACCAGCGCGGACGCGTCGTTGACCAGGCTCTCTCCCGCCAGCACCGCGATCACCCGCCGGGGCACCGACAAGCGGGTGATGATCGCCTCGGCGGCTATGGCGTCGGGTGGCGCCACGATGGCGCCGAGCGCGACAGCCACGGCCCAGGGAATTCCGGGCAGCAGGAGGTGACTCACCGCGGCGACGGCCAGCGCCGTCGCCACCACCAGGCCCACCGCGAGCAGGCCGATAGGGCGCAAATTCGCCTTGAAATCGCGCCACGAGGTCAGGTACGCCGCCAGCCAAAGGATCGGGGGGAGGAACACGAAGAAGACGAGCTCGGGATCGAGCGCGGCAAAGTCGCGGCCCGACACCACTCCAACCAGTAGACCGGCCGCG
>DATCWE010000342.1:0-4257 GCA_036566495.1 Gemmatimonadales bacterium
GTCGCCCTCAACGCTGTGTCCCTCCGGCGGGCTCGGCTTTGAGGGAGTCCGCCATGGATGGGGTATCTTTGCCGTTGCCTCGCCTGCCCGGAGCCGCCTTATGCGTCGATTGATCCGTTCCGCGCCTGTTCTGCTGCTCTATCTATCCGTCCCATTCCCCGGCCTTGTCGCGCAGGGACCGATCGGCCTCACGGCCGAGGCCAAAGCCCGCCGCTGGGCGCTCGAGAAAGAGCTTGACTCGCTGGCGATCATCGATCGCAAAGTGATGCTGCCCATGCGGGATGGCATTCGACTCGCAACCGACATCTATCGTCCCAGAGACGCTTCCCGGAAATACCCGGTCATCTTCTCCAAGACGCCTTACAACTTCAATTACTGGGATGTACGCAACGGCGTCCCCTCCGATATGACCGCGGCGCTTACCGCCATCAAGCGCGGCTACGCCTTCGTCGTCCAGAACGAGCGTGGCCATTTCTTTTCGGAGGGCAACTACGACATCCTCGGTCCGCCGCGCACCGACGGCTATGACGCCATCAAATGGATGGCGGAACAGCCCTGGTCGAACGGGAAGGTGGGTTTGATCGGCTGCTCCTCGACCGCCGAGTGGCAAATGGGCGTGGCGGCGCTGGCCCCACCCGGACTGGGCACCATCATCCCGCAGGGCTTCGGCGCCGGCGTCGGGCGGGTGGCGCCGTACTTCGAGCAAGGCAACTGGTACCGGGGTGGCGCGGTGCAGATGCTGTTCATCGCCTGGCTCTCCGGCGAGCAGAACCAGGTCCGGCCCGCGTTCGCCAAGGATGCGACCCAGCAGGAGCTGATCGAGGCCTCCAGGCGATTCGACCTGGCGCAGCAGTCACCCCCGGTCGACTGGTCCCAGGCGCTGCGTCACCTGCCGGAAATGGACATCATGCGGGCGGCTGGAGGGCCCAAGGGCATCTTCGCCGATTCGATGCCGGTGCCGACCGGTGGCCGCATGATCCAGCGCGAGCCCAACGACCCGGCCTGGTACAAGGGTGGGCTGTTCCACGACGACATGACCATCAATGTGCCGGGGCTCTGGTTGATGTCCTGGTATGACGTCTCGGTGGGACCCAACCTGGCCACCTACAACTACGTCCGGAGGACGGCGCGGCCCGACGTGGCAAGCCAGCAGTATGCGGTCATCGCACCCACGCTCCATTGCGCCTACACCCGCGCGACCGAGAACACCGTGGTGGGAGAGCGCAGCGTGGGAGACGCTCGCTACGATTACGCCGCGCTCACCTATGGATGGTTCGACCATTTCCTCAAGGGAGAGCGGAACGGCTTGCTGGATACCCTGCCGAAGGTGCGCTACTACACCATGGGACTCAACCGATGGCAGACCACGGACAGCTGGCCGCCCAAAGGGGCCGAGCCGTTGACCTTCTACCTCTCGAGCGCCGGCAAGGCCAATACCCTGGAGGGTGACGGCGTGCTCACCGCGAGGCCCCCGTCGGCAGATCGGCCCGATCAGTTCAGCTACGACCCGATGAATCCGGTGCCCTCGTATGGCGGCAACGTCTGTTGTACCGGCAACGCGGTGCAGGGCGGCGCCTTCGATCAGCGCAAGATGGAGGCGCGGCCGGACATCCTGGTCTACACCACCGAGCCATTCAAGGAGGGCACCGAGGTGAGCGGGCCCGTCGAGGTGACCCTGTACGTGTCGTCCGACGCCAGGGACACCGACTTCACGGTCAAGCTGCTCGACGTGTATCCCGACGGCCGCGCCTACAACCTCGACGAGACCATTCAGCGCGCGCGCTATCGCGAGGGCTACGACAAGCCCGCCGTCTTCATGGAGAAAGGGAAGGTATATAAGGTCGCGCTGTCACCGCTCACGACCAGCAACTATTTCGAGGCCGGTCATCGCATCCGGATCGAGGTCACCAGCAGCAACTTCCCCCGCTTCGACCGCAACCTGAACACCGGAGGGAAGAATTACGATGAGCGCGAGGGAGTGGTGGCGCACAACGCGGTGCACCACTCCAAGCAGTATCCCTCGGCCCTCACGGTGAGCGTGGTGCGCAAGCCGACGCCCTAGCCGGCTAGGCGCACTTCGCATCCGCGCCGAGCGGCGTGGAGTAGTCGCTATCCCCGTGGACGCCGCTTCCCGTGCGCGTAAACACAACCTCCCGTACCCCTGGCGACAGGCTCGCGGCGCGACGAAGTTATTCCGCGACCGTTGGCTCGACATTCACCCGGAGGATTCCATGGCCCGAAAGACCAGCACCGCCAAGCGAAAACCCGTCCGACGCAAGAGCGCTGGCTCCGCCAAGCGGAAGCCAGCCCGTCGCGCGGCAACCGCCGCCAAGAAGCCGCGCGCGGCTCGTCCCGCGGCAAAGCGCTCGGGAACCAAGCGGGTGGCCGCGGCAGTGAAGGGAAAGGCGCGGGCGGGGATGAAGGTGGTGAAGGCGAAGGCCCAGGCCGGTATGGAAGCGGTGAAGGAAAAGGCTCAGGCCGGCATGGAAGTCGTGAAAGAGAAGGCGCAGGTCGGCATGGAAGTCGTGAAGGAGAAGGCGCAGGGGGGGCTCGAGGCGGCTCGCGAAGGGTTCGAGAACGCGAAGGAAGCCGCGGAGAAGACCCTCAACGCCGCGAAGTCCAGTGTGACGGTGGCCCTGGAAGACTTCAAGGCCAAGATGGCGGAGAGCTGAACGGGCGGTTCAGCTCACTTGAAGATGCCGAAGTGGCCGAGCAGCCACCACAGCAGGATGAATACGAGGATGGTGCCGAAGCACCCTCCGCCCAGTTTCTTGGCTCCGTATCCCGCCGCGAGGCCGCGCAAGAGCTTGCTCATGCCTTGAGGACGCTGCTTGCCGGTGGAGTTGCACTGCCGAGTGGTTGAGCCGGCGGGAATCGTTCGGCAGCGCGCTACTTCTGCCCCGCGACCTTACCCGCCACCTTGGGCGCCGTATCCGCCAGCTCCGCGCGGAAGCGCGCGGCCTTTTCGGGCAGGTGCAGCGAATCGTAGGCGATCGCCAGGTCGGTGCGCGCGGCTTTGAGGAAGCTGATGCCCGGGTTGGATTGTTTGCTCAGAATCTCGTAGCCCGCCAGGCTCTCCTCTGCAGCCTCCCGGTAGCGTCCCTGGCGCAACAGCGCGCGGCCCAGCTTGATCCGGGTGATCCCCAGGTTTACGTGGGTCGGGGGGAGCACCTCCCCGTACAATTCGATCACGTCCCGGTAGAGTTGCTCCGCTTTGACGAACTCCTTTCGTCGCACGTAAACACTGGCGAGATTCGACTGCGCGACGCCCACGTACTGATGTTTGCCGCCGTAGGCCACCCGGTAGATCTCCACCATGCGCTTGAAGTAGCCTTCGGCCTCGTCTAAGCGGTCCAGCGTCAGGGCGATGTTGCCGAGCTCGTTGACCGTGGAGGCGACCGAAGGGTGGTTGGGGCCGTAGACGCGCTCCCGGATGACGAGCGCCTTCTCCAGCAGGCTCGCCGCCTCGGTGAACTTCTCCTCGAACGTGATTGCCCGCGCCACCATGGTGAGCGCGTAGGCGGTCTCGTGGTGATTCTCACCGTAAAAGCCCCGCATGATGTCGAGTCCCTGCCGGTTCAACCGTTCTGCCTCGGCATAGTTGCCGCGCTCCTGCTGCGCAGCCCCCATGTTGAGCAGCACCGACGCGACGTTGGGGTGGCGCTCTCCGTAGAGGGTGCGGTACATGCCGAGCACCCGTGCATTCAGGGAGTCGGCCTTATCGTAATTCCCGGCATAAAAGTGGTCGTCGGCCAGTTGCCCCAGGGCGGCGGCGAGCTCGGGGGTGATCGTGCCCCCCGAGCCCGAATACAGCCGCACGGTTTCCTCGCTCACTGGAATCGCCTGGTCGTAGACCCCGCGTTCCTGCAGTACCCGGCCCAGTGCGAAAGTGGCCTCGGCGATCGCCGGATGGCCAGGCGGCAGCCTGCGCTTCCCCTCCTCCAGCGCGGAGCGGATCAGCCGTTCGGCGTCCTCGTACTTGGCCTGCTCGGTCCGTAACTGGCCGAGCGCGACCAGGCTCGTGGTGACCTCCGGGCTGCCCGTGCGGAACAGGGTTCGGCGCCGGTCGAGCGCGGTCTGCAGCAGAGAGTCGGCCCGGCTCAGATTGCCCAGCTGCTGGTAGATGCTGCCCAGGGTACCGTACAGCTCGGCTTGCACCGCGGGTTCTGCCCGGAGGGCTCGCGCTTCCTGAAGGCCGCGATCGACCAGGGTGACGACCCGCAGGCTGTCCGAGGGGCCCGCCTCCTTGTCACCCCC
>DATCWE010000074.1:0-16027 GCA_036566495.1 Gemmatimonadales bacterium
TCCGGAGGGCCGCAGCCGGTTACGGTGAAACGCCACCAGATCGGCGCGCGCGAGCGAGCGGACGCTGGCAGGGGCGGAACTCCTGGCATAGGGGTGGCTCCCGTACAGCGCACGGCGGAAGGCGCGATCGGCGATCACGTCCGGCTGGGTGAGCGCGACTTGCAGGCCCGAAAGCGTTTGGGTCCGCAGCAGCTCCAGCTCTTTGTCGGGGAAGGTGGGCGAGAGCACCGCGTCTCGAATCAGCTCGAGAGCCAGGGCGACACTCGGCGTCAGCACGGTGGAGTTGATGGACAGAAAATCCGAGCCCGCCCCGGCGCTGAGACTCCCTCCGGCGCTCTCGATTGCTTCCGCGACCTGCTCGGCCGTGCGCTTGCCCGCGCCTTTGGTCAACAACCCCGCCACCATTTCCGCCAGCCCCTCTTTGCCGGCGGGGTCTGTGCTGGTGCCAGCGGTAAAATTCAGCGAGAGTGAAACGATGGGCTGCTTGTGGCTCTCCACGACCAGCAGCCGCAGCCCGTTGGGCAACACCGCTTCGCGAAACGGCGGGAAGGGTGCCGTGGTCAGCGGTCCCGGCGGAGGCGGCGTCTTGGGGTACTCCTGCGCTCCCAGCGCCGGCGGCTGCCCGAGGCCGCCGCAGATTGTTACCATGGCGGCGCTGACCGCCCACCCGCCCGCCCGCTGCGCGGCGCTCACTTTGGCCCCCCAGGCGTAATCAACAGCACCAATGAGTTCTCCGGCCGGAAGTAGCTGCCCGCAACCCGCTTGATGTCATCGGTGGTCACGGTCAGGAAGCGCCGCCAGTTGGTATTCACCGCTTCCGGATCGCCCAGGAAGAGGTCTGCGGCCTGCAACGCTTCCGCCTTCGCGAGCGCCTGCTGCTGCTGCGTAATCAGCTGCGTCCGGTAGGCATTTTTCGCCTTGGCGAGCTCAGCGTCCGTTACGCCCTCCCGCACGACCCGGGCAAACTCGGCCGCGAGGCCCGCTTCCAGGGAATCGGGACTCACACCTTGATTGGTGATTCCCAGCGCCAGGAGGACCCCCGGGCCGCGCCGCGGGCTGGCCGGGTTGGAAAGCACGATGGCGAACTGGGCAAGCTTGCGGTCTCGCACCACCGACTTGTTGATCCGCGAGCTCTCTCCCTGCCCCAGAATAGTGGTCAGCAAATCGATCGCAGGCATGTCGGCGTGACGGTACTCGGGTACCCGGTACGCCAACAGTACGGCCGGCAGGTTGGCTTTTGCGTCGGGCCATTGGCGCCGGATCGCCCCCGGATTGAATTTGGCCTCGCAGCGTACCGGGGGCGGCTCACTCCCGCGCGCGATATCGCCGAAATACTGCTGAATGAGGCTTTTCGCCTGCGCCGGCTCGAAGTCGCCCACGACGGTCAGGGTTGCGTTGTTGGGCGAGTAGTACAGATCAAAGAAGGCCTTTACATCGGCGGTCTTGGCCGCGTTGAGGTCATCCATCGAGCCGATGATCGAATGCGCGTAGGGAAAGCAGCTGCTGGTATCGGAGAGCGCGTACATCCCCTCGAAGATGGCGGACGCATAGGGCTGATTGTCCACGCGCAATCGCCGCTCCTCCTTCACCGCCTCGCGCTGGTTGGCAAAGGTCGAATCGCTCACCGCGAGGGAGCGCATACGGTCCGCTTCGAGCCAGAGTCCCAGGTTGAGCCGGTTGGATGGGAGCGCCTCGAAGTAGTTGGTGCGATCCTCCGCGGTGCTGCCGTTCAGTGACCCGCCGGCCCGCTCCACCAGCTGGAAGTGCTCGGCCTTCTTTACGTTGGCCGAACCCTGAAACATCATGTGCTCGAAGAGATGCGCGAATCCGGTTCGCCCCTTCACCTCATCGCGGGACCCGACGTGATACCACACGTCGACCGCCACCACCTGGGAAGAATGGTCCGGCGCCAGGATCACCTTGAGCCCGTTGGCCAGAGTGTAGGTCTCAAAGCTGATGCGCGCGGGTTCTTGTGCCGCAAGTCCCGTGGCGACAGCGGCGGTCAGGCTAATCAATGCACGGCAGAATGGACGCATCGCCTGGTCCCTTGCGTGGAGGCACTGCCCGGGCACCTGCACTCACGAGCCGATCGCAGGAGCCGAGCATTCTAAGGCCATCGCAGCCGCTCTGGAAAGTTCCCGCAGAGCGCGTCGACTCCCAGCGCACCCAGGCGGCGGGCATCGGCGGCTTCATTTACCGTCCAGGCGATGAGCTGGCTGTTCTTACGATGAACGGCCCTGACGAGTTCCGCGTCAATTAGATGCCAAACTTGCCACAAAGTGTTGGCACCGGCCGCTGCCATGGGGCCGACCGGATCGAGCGGGTACGAGGCCGAGAGGATGCCGCGTCGCAGCCCGGGGCGCTTGGCTCCCAGGCGAGCGACGATCCGGTGATCGAAGCCATGGACTCCGTACCGTTCCGGCGCCGGCCCCCCGTCGAGCGCCGCGAGCAGCAGATCATCGACTGAGGGGGGCAGGGATTTGAGCTCGACCCACACCTCGAGGTCACCCAGAGTATCCAGCGCCTCGGCAAGGGTCGGGACGGACTCGCCTCCTCCCACCCGGATGCGGCGAATCGCCTCCAGAGGATGGGCCGGAATCGGTCCCAGGCCGGGAATCTCCACGTCGTGGTGCACTACCAGGGCACCGTCGGCGGAGGCATGGATGTCCAGCTCGACGCCGTCGCAGCCCAGTCGGCGTGCTTCCCGGAAGGCGGCCAGCGAGTTCTCGTGGCAGTGGCCGGAGGCGCCGCGATGCGCCAGGACCCTGGGGCGAGACGGACTCATTGTTTCTAAGTCACTCGATTTCTGATTAGCTAATTCAATGTTGAGTAATAAATTGCGTAGTTTGTCCACAGGTCTTGATCGTGTTTAAATCGCTCCTGTAGACTCTGTGTCCGAGTCGCCTTCAACTTAACGCGGGCCTTGCGTTTGCGTCCTCTGCACGACCGATGCATGCGATGAGCGACGAACCCTGTCCGTCGGATGCCGAGCTCGTCGCAGCCTATCGGTCCGGGGACCAGCAGGCGGCTACCCAGCTCGTCGTCAGACACGCCAAAGCGCTCGGCCGCTACCTCTATGGGGCCGGCGCGCCGCCCTCGGCGGTCGAGGATTTGGTGCAGGAAACCCTCTTCCGGGCCTTTCGGGCGCTGGAGAGTTGGCGGGGAGAGGCGAGTTTCCGCAGCTGGCTCTTCCGCATCGGCTCCAACTTGCGGAAGGACCTCTATCGGCGGGAAGGCAAACGCATTCTCCTCCCGATCGAGGGCGTCCACCTGGCCGATGCGTCCGATCCGGAGGGCGAAGCTGGGGCAACCGAAATGGAGCGGCGGCTGCTGGAAGGGCTCGGTCGGCTGCCCCGGTTGCAGCGGGAGGTGTTCCTGCTGCGTGCCCAGCAAGGCCTGGAGTATGAGGAAATCTGTGCCGCGCTGGGCACCACGCCCGGAGCCGCCCGCGTGCACTATCACCATGCGGTGAAGCGGCTCAAGGAGATGATGGGATGACCGAGAAGCAATTGATTCAGCTCGCCACCAGCGTGGGAAATGACACGATACGCGAGCTGGATAGCGAGCGGATTGCCCGGGTCGTGCTCGAGCGGCTGGCGACCGAGCCGGTAGGACGGGTGGGCCGCTCTCGTGCTATTGCCATCCGCGTCTCCCTGGGCGTCGCGGCGGCGGCGGCGGCGATTCTGCTGTTCATGCAGTCGCCGGCTCCGCCGACCCCTGCAAAAGAACCGGTTACGGTGCTGCACGAGCTCGACGACCTCACTGTCTCGGAGCTGGAAGTATTGCTCGAGACGCTGCCCCCCGCCGCCGGCGACGCGGCACACCCGGATCCGGCTTCGGTTGAGGAGCTGGATGCCAAGAGCCTGGAGCGCCTGTTGCGCTCCCTGGAGGGATAGAAGATGCGATTCATCGGAGTGCTGGCCCTGGTGCTGCTCGGCGGCGCGCGGCTCGCCCAGGCGCAGGACACCTTGCCGCCGGATCCGCTCCTCGCGGAGCGCCTTCGCCGGCAGATCGAGCAGCGCTTCGGAGAGCGGCTGAAGGAGGAGCTGGGCCTGAGTGACGATCAGGCGTCTCGGTTGCGCCTCTCGCTGGCCTCCGTGGCGGTGCGGCGGCGTGGCATGGAACGCGACGAGCGCCGCCTGCGCCAGGCCCTGGCCGCGCAGCTGCGGCCCGGTGTCGCCGCCAACTCCGACAGCGTGGCGAAGCTGGTCGACGCGCTCACCAATCACCGGGTGGCGTTCGCGCAGACCTTCAGGGACGAGATGCGGGAGCTTTCCGCAATTCTCAATCCGGTCCAGCGTGGGCAGTACCTGCTGCTGCGAGACCGCCTCATGCAGCGCGCGCAGGAGCTGCAGCAGGCCAGGCTCAACCAGGGAGGCTTCCCGCCCGCCCGGCGCCCGCGGCCCTAGCCGCGCCCGCGTGCTTCCCCGGGGTCTCGTCGCGGGCCCTGCTTCGCCTTAGACTTCAGCCACGGCCCGAGTGGCGGAATGGCAGACGCAGCGGACTCAAAATCCGCCGGGGGCAACCCCGTGCGAGTTCGACTCTCGCCTCGGGCACCTATGGAAACCCGTGGCTGGTATTACCGGCTCTACACCGGAATCAACAACCGGCTGCGGCTCAGCGCCGGCGGGCGCCTCGCGGCATGGTGCCGCCCCACCTCGGTGCTCTTCCTGATCACCGAGCGATGTAACGCGCGCTGCTGCCATTGCAACATCTGGCAAAATCGCGGCAAGGAAGATCCGCCCTCGACAGAGCAGTGGAAGGCCGCCTTGAGTGACATCCGTGCCTGGCTTGGGCCGGTGCAGGTCACTCTCACCGGCGGAGAGGCCCTGCTGGTACAGTCTACTCCCGAGCTGGTACGCCACGGCTCCTCGCTGGGCCTCCTCATGGAAGTGCTTTCGCACGGATACTGGGGGGACCAGTCCCGCATCGAGGCCCTGGCGGAGGCCCGCCCGTGGCGGGTTACGATGTCTCTGGACGGCCTGGGCGAGCGCCACTCGAAGATCCGCGGCCGTGCCGAATTCTTCGAGCGCACCATGACCTCGTTCGCGACGCTGGACCGATTACGGCGCGAGCGGGACCTGGGGTATGGGATCCGCTTCAAGACCGTGGTGATGCGGCACAACATCGATCAACTGGTTCCGCTGGCGCGGTTCGCCACGCGGGATGGGGTGGACATTTTCTATCAGCCGATCGAGCAGAACTACAACACGTCGGAAGATCCCCAGTGGTTCCTGCACTCGGACAACTGGCCCGAGGATCCCGCTGAGGCCGTGGCGGCGGTTCGCGACCTGATCGGACTCAAACGCGCCGGGCTGCACATCGCGAACAGCTTTGCCCAGCTCGAGGCGATGATCCCCTATTTCCAGAATCCGGCGGCGTGGCGGGTCTCCACCCAGACGCACGCGGCGCACGAACGCTGGCTTCCCTGCGAGGCGCTCCAGCTGATCCAGGTGCAAGCCAACGGTGACGTGCAAAGCTGTGTTTCGCAGCCGCCCATCGGCAGCATCAAGCAGTCCGCGCTCTCCACGATCTGGAAGACTCGGCCGCAATGGTGGAAGGCGGGGTGTTGTCTGGAGCGGCGGCTCACGCCGGAAGAGCGCTTCCGAGTAGCCGCGGGAGCCTTGTCCCCCTGAACCACCGGGGGCTATGGTATCCCAAGACGTGAGCCTCCGGGACGGCTCAAAACCCGGCGGGGCAATCCGGTGCGGTTCGACTCTCGCCTCGGGCATCGTTACGTTTCCGCGTCCTTCGCCCATTTCGGATGTCCATGCCGTTTGAGACCCAAGTCATTCCTGCGGCACCCGAAGCGCACATCACCCCGCTTCTCATCGTCGTCGTCCCCCAAGGCGGACAACCCGCGTCGCTCGCTGCGCTCGATGCGGCGAGCGGGGCCGCCATTGCGCGCTGCTACGCGGCGGGAGACTTCGCGGGCAAGAAGGACGAGACTGCGCTGCTGTATCCGGAAGGCTCCCGTCCCCGCCTGCTGCTGGTCGGCGTCGGTGCGACCGAAGATCGCCGCACGGCGATCCGGCGTGCCGCGGCAATCGGGGCGAAGCGAGCCCGCACGCTGGGCGTTCCCAGTGCCGCGCTCTTCGTCGCGCCCGAGACCGTTCCCCAGCTATCCGCCCGGGATGTCGGTCAGGTCGTGGCGGAGGGCGTCGCCCTGGGCAGCTGGTGCTTCGGCGAGCTGAAGCAGCCCCCCGAGGAAAAGAAGCCCGCGTTCGAGCGGATGGAGCTCCTGGCCACGTCGGATGCGGACGGGGCACGGGAAGGGCATCGTATCGGGGCAGCGATCGCCGCCGGCCACCTCTTTTGTCGCGGCCTGCAAGTGCTGCCGGGCAATCACCTGCCGCCCCGGAAGCTCGCCGAGGCCGCGGCGGAACTCGCCCGGCGTCACGGGCATACCATCGCCATCCTCGACAAGGCCGGGATCGAGAAGGAAGCCATGGGGGCGCTCCTGGCGGTGGCGCAGGGCAGCAGCGAGGAGCCCCGCTTCATCGCCATCGAGTACGCGGGAAGCGAAGCTGCTCCGGTGGTGCTGATCGGGAAGGGCGTTTCGTTCGATACCGGAGGGATTTCCATCAAGCCGGCGCAGGGCATGGAGGACATGAAGTACGACATGTCCGGTGCGGCGGCGGTGCTGGGCACCTTCGAAATGCTGGGCCGGTTGCGCCCCAAGATTCGGGTCGTCGGCCTGATTCCATCTGCCGAAAACATGCCGTCTGCCAGCGCCATCAAGCCGGGTGACGTCGTGAAGAGCCAGCTGGGCAAGACCATCGAGATCGTCAATACCGACGCCGAGGGCCGCCTGCTCCTGGCCGATGCGCTTTCGTTCGCCCGGCGCTACAAGCCGTCCTGTGTCGTCGATATTGCAACGCTGACTGGAGCGATCACCATCGGGCTGGGTCATACGGCCGCTGGCCTCATGGGCACGGACGCGGCGCTGGTGCGGGACCTGCTTGCCGCGGGGGAGCGTGCCAACGAGCGCGCCTGGGAGCTCCCGTTGTGGGATGAGTATCGCGAGCTCAACAAGTCGGACATCGCGGATGTGAAGAACACCGGCGGTCGCGCCGCGGGCAGCATAACGGCCGGATGGTTTCTACGGGAGTTCGTCGACGGATTTCCCTGGGCCCACCTGGACATTGCCGGAACCGCGTACACCGAGCGGGAAGACGCGACGATGGTGAAAGGCCCCACGGGCATGGGGGTCCGGCTCTTCAGCGAGTTCCTCCTCGCCCGAGTGTGAGTCGCGCCTACTTCGCGGCGGCGCTGCTTCTCGCCGCGGGGGCCGCCCGGCTCGCTGCACAGGTCGTGGATACCACGCGGGCCGATTCGGTCCGTGCCGATACGACCGATTACACCGCACTTTTCCTCAAATCACAGCAGGACGCTAAGCGGCTCATTCCGGTCGCACCACGGATCGGGGCAGGCACCCTGCTGCCCCGCGGCAGCCGCATCGTGCTGGATCGCGATTCGATTCTGTGGCACGGTGCCGAGACGGTGAGCGACCTGCTGACCCGGGTGCCCGGCGTCTACCTGCTTCGCGGCGGCTGGGCGGGGCGGCCCGAGCTGCCGGCCTACCAGGCGCACGGTGCGACTTCGGTGAACTACTACCTCGACGGCATTCCCTATTACCCCCTGGGCCAGGACAGCGTGATGGTGGATCCGTCCCTGCTGCCACTCGGCCTGCTCGATCGCGTCGAGATCGAGCCCTTGCCCGGCCAGCTCACGGTCCGGCTCTTTACCCGCAGGAACGACCGCAGTGCCCCCTACAGCCGGATCGGCATCGCCAGCGGGGACCTGCAGATCGCCCGGTATCAGGGACAGCTGGAGAAGCGCAGCGCCAGAGGACCCGGCTTCGCGGCCGCCTTCGACCATTTCGCGGTCCCGGTACAACGGGGCGAGAGCGGCGAGTACTCCAACACCCAGGCCCTGGTGCGTCTCGACTACGTGCGCGACGGGCGGCGCGGCGGCGAGCTGCAGTTTCTGCGCAGCGGCCCAAACCGCGACGCCGTCCTGGCCGGCGGCACCACGGGCGACACGCTGAGTCGCGCACGCCACGGCTCCAGGCGCGACCTGAGCGCGCGACTCTTCCTCGCGCCTCGCGCCGATGGGCTGGGGCCGCGCGTCGACCTGTTGGCCAACCGCACCGATTGGACCGACGAGATCGAGCAGGATTCGGTTCTGGTCATTACGGACATCACCGACGACCTCGGTGAGGTGACCGGGAAGGACACGACCGTCGAATTCCACAACCACCATCGCGGGATCACGCAGCTGGCGGCGCTGACCTCCTACCGGCTGGCCGCGGCGAGCCTGGAAGGCAGCGTCTTCTGGCGCTCTGCCTGGACGCCGCTGGAGCTGCGAGTCCGCGGGGCGACGGCGCCGGTGCGGTGGGCCACGGTGAGCCTCGACGCCGTGTATCTGCGGCACGAGGGTTCCCGCACCAGCCGGTGGGTGACCGCCCGGGCCGGGATGACGCTGCCGCTGGGCTTCTCGGCTAGTGCGATCTGGCGCAAGGGAAGTGAGGTGTTTCTCCCGGCCATTCGCGCGGACGTGGCTCAGGATATCGACGACCGCAGCGTAAGCCTGGGCTGGCAATCCTCCCCCGCGGAGTTCGAGGGAAGCTTCACCACCAACGCTGGATTCCACCCGGCGGGGTATGCGCAGTACCCCTCGCTGGTGAGTCTGGCGCCCAGTGGACGGACCGACTGGATCACCCTGAGCGGACGGATCACCCCCCGGCAATGGCTGGTCGTGAACGGCTGGTTCAACACGCCTCGCGCCGGCCACCCCGAGGGCCAGCCACCGAACCATGCGCTGGTGAACCTCACGATCCAAAGCAAGTTCCTGCCGACCTACAAGAGCGGAATCTTCGCCCTCAAGCTCCAGGTAGGATTTGAGCACTGGGGGGCGGGGGTCCTGGGTCAGGACAGCGCGGCGACCCAGCTGATTCTCCCGGCCGCGACCTTTCTCCGGGGCTACCTCGCGTTTCAGATCGGCAGTTTTACCGCGTATTACGACCGCTACAACATGCAGGGCAGCGACAAGGCGTACGTACCCGGATTGCCGGTTCCGAAGTACGCTCAGACCTTTGGGGTTCGCTGGGAGTTTGCCAACTAGGCATAAAGCACGCTAACGCGTTATCATTAAAGGCTATGCCGCTGAGCATGACGGGCTTTGGGGCGGCGGAAGGACCGGTCGCCGGCGGGATGCTCCGGGTGGAGATCCGCACGGTCAACCACCGCTACTTCAACTTGGCGGCCCGGCTCCCGGGCGATCTGGTAGCGTTCGAATCGGATCTGCGGGATCGGCTCCGGCGCGACTTCGAGCGCGGGCACCTGGCGGTGCAAGTTCGCTGGACCAGCCCGCCGACTGCTGCGGTGGGGACCCTCGCGGTAAATGCGGCGCGGGCCCGTGAAGCGGTGGCTCGGTTGCGCGAGTTACAGGTGGCGGCGGGACTGAGTGGCGAAATCCCGCTGGATCTGGTGGCGCGACAGCCGGACGTGTTTGTCGCTTCCGACGCCGAGACCAGCGCCGGACAGTGGGGCGAGCTGGAGCCGATAGTGGGCGCCGCAGCGCGACAATGCCGCGAGACCCGGCTGCAGGAAGGCGTGGTGCTGTCGGAAGAGCTTGCCACCCGACTGACCGCCATCAGCGAGGAGAGTGCCCGCCTGACCCTCCAGGCGCCGCTCCGGCTGGTCAAGGAGCGCGAGCGCGTGCGGAAGGTCGTCGCAGAGCTGCTGGAAGGGCATGCGGTCGACGAGCAGCGGCTGGCGCAGGAGATCGCATTTCTGGCCGAGCGGCTGGACATCACGGAAGAGCTGGTACGTCTTGGAGCCCATCTCGATGCCTGCCGGGACGCCTTGAGGAGCGAAGGTCCGGTCGGCAAACGCCTCGGGTTTCTGGCCCAGGAGCTGGGCCGCGAAATCAACACCATCGGCTCGAAGGCCAATGACGCCGCCATGCAGCACGCGGTCGTGGCGATGAAGGGAGAGCTGGAGCGATTCCGGGAACAGCTCGAGAACTTGGAGTAACCCCGTTCCTCCTCGTGATCTCCTCGCCTTCCGGGGGCGGGAAGTCCACGATCGCCCGCCACCTCCTCGAGGCGCGGGAGGACGTGACCTACTCGGTGTCGGCCACCACGCGGCCGAGACGGGCAGGAGAAGAAGACGGCCGGCACTATCATTACCTGGACCGGCCCGAGTTCGAGCGGCGGGTGGCGGCCGGCGAATTCGTGGAGTGGGCGGAGTACAGCGGGCACCTGTACGGGACGCTGTGCAGCGAGGTGGAGGTGGGCCTGGCCGCGGGCCATCACATCGTGCTGGACATCGATGTCGAGGGTGCCCGGCAGGTGCGGAGCCGCTATCCCGATTCCGTCCACGTCTTCGTCTTGCCGCCGTCAGCGGGGGTGCTGGTGCAACGGCTGCGGGGCCGCAACACGGAGGATCTCGCCTCGGTGGAGCGGCGCCTGGGGATTGCCGCCGGCGAGCTGCTGGCGGCGCAGGAATACGATTATGTCGTCGTCAACGACGATTTCGTCGAGGCGGTTGCCCATGTCGCAGCCATTCTGGACGTCGAGGTCCGACGCGTGCGGCGGCTAACCAACCTCGGCCAGGTGATCGATCATCTCCGGCGAGACCTCGCCGGGTTGCAGCAACGTCTCAGGAAGGAATAGGCAATGGAAATCTTTACCCCGACTGATGCCGCGAGAAATGCGGGCACCAAGTACCGCTCGATCCTGGTGGCGGCGCGTTTCGCGCGGTACCTGAACGAGTTTCCCAAGGATCGTCAGGTGCAGTGGGCGGAGAATGAGCGTGCCATGAAGCTGACGACGCTTTCCATGCGCAAACTGGTATCGGGCGAGCTGAACTTCCGCGAGCTCCGGCGCCGCCGGTCCGAGGTCTGACCCGGTGTGGGCCGGCCGACACGTCCTGTTGGGCGTGTCGGGCGGGATCGCATCCTACAAAAGTTGCTATCTCGTCCGGCGCCTGACCGAGGCTGGCGCCTCGGTGGACGTCGTGCTCACCCCGAGCGCCGCCGAGTTCGTCCGGCCCCTCACATTCGAGGCACTTTCTGGGCGTCCGGTGCTGACCTCCCTCTGGGAGCCAGGCCGGGCGCTCGCTCACGTTCGAGCGGCCGAACCAGCCGATCTTCTCATCGTGGCGCCGGCCACGGCACATCTGCTCGCCCGGGCCTCGCTCGGACTGGCCGATGAGCTGCTGACCTCCATGCTGCTGGCGCGGCGCGGGCCGGTGCTGTTCGCGCCGGCAATGAACGACGCGATGTATGCGGCCCAGCCCACCCAGGAGCATATCGCACGGCTGCGCGAGCGCGGGTATGCCTTCGTCGGGCCGGACGCGGGCGCCCTGGCCGAGGGCGCCTCGGAGCTGCCGGGGAGAATGAGCGAGCCCGAGACCATCCTGCGGTATGCCGAAAGGCTGCTGGGAGGAGGCTCGTCCTTCGCGGGCAAGCGTGTCGTGGTGACCGCCGGACCGACGCGAGAGGCGATCGACCCGGTGCGCCTGGTCACCAATCGTTCGAGCGGCAAGATGGGTTTCCGGCTGGCCGAGGCCGCGTGGCGTCGCGGCGCCGAGGTTCGTCTGATCACCGGCCCCTCCGGAGAGCCGGAGCCCGCGGGCATCACCCTGCAGCGGATCGAGACCACGGCGGAGCTCGGCAGTGCCGTTGCGGCGGTGCTGCCGGCCACCGACGTGCTGATCATGGCTGCCGCCCCGGCGGACTACCGTCCGGCGCAGCAGCTGGAGCGCAAGAACCCCCGCGGCAACGGTCGCCTTCGACTCGAGCTCGAGCCCACCGAGGACATCCTGCTGGCTACCCGCGAGCTGCGGAAGCCCGGAAGCGTGACGGTGGGGTTCGCGCTGGAGACCGGCGACGCGGAAAGTGGGGGCCGCGCCAAACTGGAGCGTAAGCAGCTCGATCTCGTCGTGATCAATGACGCGCTGGAGCCGGGGGCTGGATTCGAGGTCGACACCAATCGGGTGCTGATCCTGGATCGCGAGGGTGGCAGGTTCGTGGTTCCCTTTGGAAGCAAGGCCGAGGTTGCGGAGCGGATTCTCGATCGCATCGAGGCGCGGCTTGGCTGACCTGCGCAGCCGCTACCTGGCCCTGCAGCGCGAGCTGGGTGGCGATGAGGTGATCCTCTCTCGATCTCTGGAGCAGCTCCGTTCCCGGACTGTCGGGGATGACACTGAGGTCCGAGCGGATAGTGAGGGCAGTGAGGTCAGCGCGGTCGGTGCGACCCCAAAGGAGGCCGGGTCCGCCTGGCGGCGCGGCGCCCCGCCGATCCCCGACCTCCCCGGCCTCACGATCAGGGCGCCGGCCCGGGGGCTGATGGATCAGCCGCCCGGTTGGGAATCGCTCGACGAGGTCGCCAGGACGATCGCGACCTGCGAGGCGTGTTTCCTCTGCAAGGGCCGAACGAAGACCGTGCCGGGAGAAGGGAATCCGAAGGCGCAGCTGCTCTTCGTCGGGGAAGGGCCCGGGCAATCCGAAGACGAGACCGGCCGCCCCTTCGTGGGCCGCGCGGGCGAGCTGCTCACCAAGATGATCGAGGCCATCGGGCTGCAGCGGGAAGCCGTCTTCATCGCCAATGCCGTCAAGTGTCGCCCGCCGCAGAATCGCAAGCCGCTGCCCGACGAGCTGGCCGCGTGCTGGCGCTATCTGGAGCGGCAAATCGAGCTGATCGAACCCAAGGTGATCGTTGCCCTGGGGGCGACCGCCGCGGAAACCCTGTTGCAGGTCCGCCGCTCTCTCACTGATTTGCGCGGGAGAGTACATTCCTACCGCGAGATTCCGCTGGTCGTGACCTATCACCCCGCAGCGCTCCTCAGGAACCCCAATTGGAAGAAGCCGGCCTGGGATGACATCCGTATCGCCCGACAGCTTCTCGACCGTTGAACACTCGCTCCGGGCCGCGCCCTGGAGCCCGGAGGCCGAGCAGGCCGTGCTGGGCGCGATGCTGCTCGACCAGGACGCCGCGCTCCGCGCCGCGGAGCTGCTGGACTATGCGATGTTTTATCGGGAGGCCCATCGCCGGCTCTTCCGGGCCATGGTGGCCCTGACCGAGCAGCGGATCGTCATCGACCATATCACCCTGCGCGACGAGCTGCTGCGCCGCAACGAGCTGGAGGCGGCGGGCGGGGTCGAGTACTTGGCCGAACTGGTGGACGTGGTCGCGACCCCAGCCAATCTCGAGCACCACGCGCGCATCCTGCGCGAAAAATCCATTCTGCGCCGGCTGATCGAAGCCTCGACCGGCATCATCCAGCAGGCCTACGACGGCCGGCTGGGCGCCCACGAGCTGCTCGACGAGGCCGAGGGCAAAATCTTCCGCATCTCGCAGGAGCGCCGGCAGGACGGCTTTACCCGCATCAAGGAGATGTTGTGGCCCACGATGGAGCGCATAGAGACGCTCCATAAGAGCGGCCTTTCGGTTACCGGAGTTCCCAGTGGATTCGGAGATTTGGACGGGTTGACCTCGGGCTTCCAGCGCTCCGAGTTGATCATCGTGGCGGCGCGGCCCTCCATGGGCAAGACTGCGTTCTGCCTCAACATCGCCACCAATGCCGCCCACAAAGGCACCGGCGTCGCAATCTTCTCGCTGGAAATGTCGAAGGACGCGCTGGTGCAACGAATGCTTTGCGCGGAGGCCATGATCGACAGTCAGGCCGTGCGCCAGGGGCGGATCAAGGACTCGGACTATCCCAAGCTGGCGCGCGCGTCGGGCATCTTGCAGCAATGCCCGATCTGGATCGATGACACGCCCGCGCTGACGCTGCTGGAAATGCGCGGCAAGGCGCGCCGGCTGCGCGCCGAAGTTGAAGTGGGGATGATCATCGTGGATTACCTGCAGCTGATGCGCAGTCCCGACTACGCGGAAAACCGGGTCCAGGAAATCTCCGACATTTCCCGCTCGCTCAAAGCGCTCGCGCGGGAGCTCCAGGTGCCGGTCATCGCCCTCTCGCAACTGTCGCGGGCCTCCGAGCAGCGCGGTGGCGGCAAGGAGCCCATGCTTTCCGACCTGCGCGACTCGGGGGCCATCGAGCAGGACGCCGACATCGTCATTTTCATTCACCGCCCCGAGATGTATAAGGATCTGCGCGAAAAGGCGGAGAGCGCGGGCACCAACATCGAGGGCATGGCGGAGATTCATCTGGCCAAGCACCGTAACGGCCCCACCGGCAATCTGAAGCTGCACTTCCACAAGCAATTCACCCGCTTCGACAGCCACTCGGACCGCGAGGGTCTCTAGAATGCCCCGGCCCCGCTCGGTCTATCGTTGCGCCGAGTGCGGCCACGATCATCCCAAGTGGGCGGGCCGCTGCGAGGCCTGCGGGGCGTGGAATACGATCGCCGAGGAGCCGATCACGGTGCGTCCGGACCAGGGTCGAGCGGTCGGTCGCCGCAGTGGCCGGTCGGGCGCCGCCGCCATCCCGCAGCCCCTCGCCGAGGTGGAGCAGTCGAGATTGGTCCGCTGGACTACGGGCATTCCCGAGTTCGATTTCGTCATGGGCGGAGGCATCGTTCCCGGCTCCATGGCGCTCATCGGGGGCGAGCCGGGCATCGGTAAGTCCACGCTCCTGCTGCAGACCGCGGCGCGGCTGCGGGCCGCCGGCCGCCATGTGCTCTACGCCAGCGGCGAAGAATCCCCCGAACAGATCCGCTTGCGCGCCGATCGACTGGTGGAGGATGCGGGGCCCGTCCTGGTTCTGGGTGAGACTCGGCTCGAAGCGATCGTGGACGCGGCGCAAGCCAGCCGCGCCGAGCTGCTGGTGCTCGACTCCATCCAGACGGTCTATACCGACACACTGGAAAGTGCGCCGGGCAGTGTGGGGCAGGTCCGGGAGTGCGCCGCCCGCTTGATGCGCTTCGCCAAAGAGAGCGGCACGGCGGTCTTCGTCGTGGGGCACGTCACCAAGGGCGGAGCGATCGCCGGGCCCAAGACCCTGGAGCACATCGCCGACACGGTACTCTACTTCGAGGGAGAGAGCTCGCTCGATTACCGGCTGCTGCGCGCCACCAAGAACCGTTTCGGGTCGGTGGACGAGCTGGGGGTGTTTTCCATGACCGAGCGCGGCTTGTCGGCCGTCGCCAATCCCTCGGCGGTGTTTCTGGCGGCACGGTCGGAGGGTACCAGCGGGAGCGCGGTGACCGCGCTCATGGAAGGCACGCGGCCCGTGCTGGTCGAAGTGCAGGCGCTGGCGGCGCCCTCGGGATACGGCACTCCCCAGCGCGTCGCCACCGGCCTCGATCCCAAACGCCTCGCGGTGCTGCTGGCGGTGCTGGAGCGCCGGGGTGGCGCGAGCTTCGCTCAGCTCGATGTCTTCGTCCAGGTCACCGCGGGCGTCCGGCTGCGGGAACCGGGAGCCGACCTCGCGGTGGCGGCGGCGTTGCTCTCCAGCCTGCACAACCGGCCTACGCCTGCCGATGCGCTCTACCTCGGCGAAATCGGGCTGGGCGGAGAGATCCGGCCCATCGGCGGCATCGAGCGGCGCCTGGCGGAGGCCTGCCGGCTCGGCTTTACCCGCGCCTTCGCTTCGCCGCGCCAGGGCAGTCAGATCCCCGGCCTGCGGCAGGTCCCCTTGCATCACGTCGACGAGCTGGTCCGCGCCCTTGCCGCCTGACGTCGGGGTTGTGGTTGTGGCTGCCGGGCGTGGGGAGCGCTGCGGCAGTGGAACGCCGAAGCAATTTCGACCGCTGGCCGGGATTCCCCTCCTGTTGCACGCGCTGCGACCCTTTCTTTCACATCCGGCGGTGGGCTCCGTCGTCGCGGTGCTGCCGGCCGCCGATGCCGCGCACCCGCCGGAGTGGCTCACCGGCCTGCTGGGCCAGCGGCTCCTGGCGGTGCCCGGTGGCGCGACCAGGATGGACTCGGTCGAAGCGGGGCTCCGAGTGCTTCCGGCTTCCTGTTCGATCGTCCTGGTCCACGATGGCGCGCGACCTTTCCCGGAGCCGGTGGTGATCGATGCAGTCGTTGCGGCGGCCCGCCGCGGGGTTGGGG
>DATCWE010000197.1:0-3045 GCA_036566495.1 Gemmatimonadales bacterium
GCGGCAAGCGCCCCGAGATGGGTCGCATCGCGCAGGAGCGCGCGGACGTGGCTATCGCGACGAGCGACAATCCGCGCACCGAGGACCCCGAGGCGATCATCGACGAGATCATGGCCGGCCTCCCGCCCGCCGCGCCGCACCTGCGCCTGGCCGACCGCCGCGAAGCCATCGGCGTGGCGCTGGAAACGGCGGGAGCGGGCGACACGGTGTTGCTGGCCGGGAAAGGCCACGAGACCTATCAGGTCATCGGCACCGAAAAGCTGCCCTTCGACGAGCGGGAAATCGTGCGGGAAGCGCTGAGTGGCGGCGGCGGGAGCGGGCAGTGATTCAGTGGACTGACTCGCTGGTGCGCCGGATCCTTGGACTGCCGGCCGCCGCCGCAACGCCTGCTTCGACTCCGTACGGCGCCATCGCCACCGATACCCGGCACCTCACGTCGGGTTCCCTGTTCGTCGCCCTGAAGGGCGAAAACTTCGATGGACACGACTTCCTGGCCCAGGCGGCTGCCGCGGGGGCGACGGCTGCCGTGGTCCGTGTCGGCACCCCCGAGATCCCCGGCCTCACGCTGTACCAAGTCCCCGACACGCTGCGTGCGCTGGGTGAGCTGGCCCATGCCCGGCGGATGACGGTGAGCGGACCGGTCGTGGCCATTACGGGAACCAACGGGAAGACCTCCACCAAGGAGATGATCGCCGCCGCGCTGCGAACCCGCTATCGGACCTACGCTACCCGCAGCAACCTGAACAATCTGGTCGGAGTTCCGCTCACCATCCTCGAAGCGCCGGACGACACGGAGGCCATGGTGCTGGAGGCGGGCGCCAACCTGCCGGGAGAGATCGCCCGCCATCGTGAGGTGATCGCCCCCAGCATCGCGGTGGTGACCAACGCCGCCGCAGGGCACCTGGAGGGATTCGGCAGCGGGGAGCAGGTCTTACGCGAGAAGCTGGCGCTGACCGACGGGGTCGCGCTGGCGGTGGTGGGGACCGACCCGCCCGCGCTCGCGGAACTGGCGCGGCAACGAGCGCGCAAGGTGCTTAGCGCGGGCTTGGCCGGGGCGGACCGGACTCCTGCCAGAGTGGAGCTGACCCCCGACGGGCGGCCCCGGGTCAGCATCGGACAGGAAACCTTCCTGCTCGATGCGCGGGGCAAGCATCAAGCGGGGAATGCGATGCTGGCATGGACGGTCGCCGAGGCGCTCGGACTCGAGGCGGGGAAAGTGGCCCGCAGTCTGGAGGCGTTGCTGCTGCCCGGCGGACGCGGCGAGCTGCAGCAATACGGCGACCTCACGATCCTGAACGATGCCTACAATGCCAACCCGGCGTCGTTCCGGGCCGCGATCGAGCTGGCCCGCGCGCTGCGCGGCAAGCGGAGGCTGGTGTTCGTTGCGGGAACCATGCGCGAGCTGGGGGAGAGCTCCGCCGCGCACCACGGCGAGATCGCCGCGCTGCTGCTCGGGTTGCGTCCCGACCTGCTGGCGGCGGTGGGCGAGTTCGTCCCCATCCTCGAAGCGCACCGTGCCAGTCTGGGAGACCGGCTGCTCACCGCCCCCGATGCCGCCGCGCTCGCGCCGCTGCTCGCGGAGCGGCTGCAGGGAGATGAATTCATCGTGTTGAAGGGCAGCCGGGGCGTTGCATTGGAACGATTGCTCCCTGATCTTGTGGCACGCGCTTCCTCCACGACCTGAGGCCCGATGCTGTATCACCTGCTGGCTCCCCTCGGGCGGGATCACATCCTCTTCAACCTGTTTACCTACATCAGCTTTCGCGCCGCCGGCGCGATGCTGACCGCGTTGCTGCTCGCGTTCGTGGTGGGACCGCCGGTCATCGCGCGGCTGCGCGCCAAGAAGATCGGGCAGGTCATCCGCGCGGAAACCCTGGCGAGCCACCAGGGCAAGCGCGGAACGCCCACGATGGGCGGCCTGATCATCCTGCTCGCCACCATTATCCCGACCTTGCTGTGGGCCCCGTTGACCAATCGGTTCGTGGTCGTGGCGATGCTGGCGACGGTGTGGACGGGAGCGATCGGCTTCCTCGACGATTATCTCAAGATCGTGGAGGGCAAGTCGCGCGGGCTGGTGGCCAAGTGGAAACTGGCCGGGCAGTGCAGCTTCGGATTGGCGCTCGGGATCTACCTGCTCAATTGGCCGGTGGTCGCACCCCTGACCTTGCCCGCCACCGCCACCACGCTGCCCTTCTTCAAGTACACCTTCGTCCAGTTCGCGCCGGTGCTCTACGTGTTGTTCGTCACTTTCGTGGTGACGGGCAGCAGCAACGCCGTGAACATGACGGACGGCCTCGACGGCCTGGCCACGGGTCTTACCGCCATTGCCGCGGCCGCGTTCGCGTTCTTCGCCTACGTCTTCGGCCGGGTCGACGCGACGAACTACCTGCAGTTCTATTACCTGCCGGGCGCGGGAGAACTGACCGTGTTCTGCGCCGCCCTGATGGGGGGCGCGCTCGGTTTCCTCTGGTTCAATGCACACCCGGCCCAGGTGATCATGGGGGACACCGGCAGCCTTTCGATCGGCGGAGCCCTCGGGACCGTCAGCATCCTGCTCAAGGCCGAGTTTCTGCTCGTGATCATCGGAGGCGTTTTCGTGGCGGAGCAGGTGTCGGTGATGCTGCAGATGGGGGTGTACAAGTGGTACAAGCGCACGCGGGGGCGCGAGTACGCCGACGCGCACCGCTTCTTCCGCATGGCGCCGCTGCATCACCACTTCGAGAAGAAGGGATGGGCGGAGACCACGGTGGTCACGCGCTTCTACATCCTGGGCATCTTCTGCGCCTTGATCGCGCTCGCCACGCTCAAGCTCCGGTGAGCGGCGCAGAAATCGCAGTGCTCGGGCTGGGCCGGAGCGGGGTGGCCGCCACCCGACTGCTGCGCCAGGCTGCCACCCCGGTCTACGCTTCCGATTCGGGGCAGTCGCCCGCGCTGCTCGCCTCCGCCGCGGAGCTCCGCGCGCTCGGAGCGAGCGTGGAGCTGGGCGGGCACGACCTCGCGCGCATCGCGCGGGCGGCGCTGTGCGTCGTCTCACCCGGGATCCCC
>DATCWE010000216.1:0-9789 GCA_036566495.1 Gemmatimonadales bacterium
GGCGGTTCGAGGCCTCGGGCAGTGTGCTCGGCCCCCGCATGGTGCCGTTGTCCTGCCGGTTGCTGTAGATCCAGTACGGCACCCGGGTGTCCACGGCCACGTGGTACATCTGCCCGTTGGGCAGCGCGATGTTGGAAAAGCTGCGCCCGTGGTTCAGGGTCACGCCCGCGCCGCCGTCGCCGGTGACGGCCCAACGATTGGGATTCTTGGGATCCATCCAGATGTCGTGGCAGTCGCCGCAGCCCCGGTCGGTCAGCGGGAAGGTGAGCCCGCCGTCGGTCGAGCGGTGGAAGCTGCTGTTGGCGACCAGCACCTCGTCCGCGTTGGCGGGATTGACCTCGATGCGGATGTAGTAACCCGCGCGCCCGATCAGCGCCCGGTCCCAGCTCGCCACCTTCCAGGTACCGCCGCCGTCGTCCGAGCGCCACAGCGAGCCCTGGTTGGGGGTCTGGATCAGCGCGTACACCCGTTGCGGGTTCGAGGGCGCGACGGCCACGTCGATCTTGCCGAGCGGGGATTTCGGCAAACCGGGATCCGCGAGCTTCTTCCAGGTGGTGCCGCCGTCGCGCGTCACGTGAATCGAGCTGCCGGGGCCGCCGCTGAACATGGCCCAGGTGTGCATCACCACCTCCCACATGCCCGCAAAGAGCACGTTGGGATCGTGGGCGTCCATGCTCAGGCCGGAGCAGCCGGTGTTCGGATCGACGAAGAGGACCCGCTCCCAGCTCTTCCCGCCGTCCTGGGTGCGATAGACGCCGCGCTCCTGCTGCGGGCCGGTGGCCCGGCCCAGCGCGCAGACGTAGACCACCTCCGGATTGGTCGGATGCACCAGAATGCGCCCGATGCGGCCGGTCTCTTTCAGGCCCACATTGGTCCACGTTGCACCGGCATCGCTGGATTTGTAGATCCCGTCGCCCATCACGTCGGCGTCGCGGATGGCCCACGCCTCGCCGGTGCCGGCCCAGACGATCTGGGGGTTGGAGGGAGCGACCGCCAGAGCGCCGATGGCCTGCACCGCCTGGCGGTCGAACACCGGAACGCTGGTCACCCCGCCGTCGGTCGATTTGAAGACGCCGCCCGATGCGTTGCCGAAATACAGAGTCAGGGAGTCGCCCGGCACGCCGGCTACCGCGGCGATACGCCCGCCGCTGGCCGGGCCCATGAAGCGGAAACGGGGTGGCTCGGGGGGGCGATTCTGCACCGGGCCGCGGCCCTGGCCGGTGACCAGTGACCAGTGACCGGTGACCGCTAACAGCCCTGCGGCGACGATGAGTGCACGGAAACGCATGGGAAGCTCGGGAGAGAGGAACCGCGGGAATTTACCGAAAGTCGGGCGGGGCTGCATATTCATGGTTCGGTGGCACCCAAGAGGTTTACCGTGAACCAAGCTCCGCCGAAACTGGTCCTCCTGATCGCCGTCCTGGTGCTGGGGCTTGCCGCATGGTTTCTGCTTCGCACCTATACCAATGGCGCCACCCGCGAATGTGAGGCGCTCTACCGTGGCGCCCGGACGGCGGCCGATACGGCGCGCGTGGACACGACGGTCACTCCCGGGAGTCGCCGCCAAACCGATCCACGGTCCTGCGGCTTCCTGCGAACGTCCGCCCGCTGGCAGTGATGCGCTTTACGCCCGGTCGTGAGGTGTCCAGGAGATCGAGCTCCAGGAACGTGCCACTACTGAGTGTCCTTGCGCTGGGCGCGCTGGGGACGTTCTCGGCGTGCCGGCACACGCCGAAAGCAGCGCAGACTTCGCTCGACCCCCGAACGCCCGTCATCCTTCCGGCAGAGGCACAGCAGGCCGTCCTGCGCGAGATGCGACAGCTGCTCGGCGCACTGGCCGGTGGACTGGCCGCCGCGGCGAGGGGAGACACGCTGGCATTGATCGCCGCGCTGGCTCCGGCAGGCAGCGCCGCGGCAGCCGACCCGGCGCTGGAGGAATTGCTCCCGCCGGGATGGAAGGAGCTGGCCGAACGGACCCACAGTGAGTTTGACAGCCTGACGGCAGCTGTGCGACGGACCCACGGACCGCAGGCCCTCAAGGACACGGTGCTGGTACGGCTCGCGCGATTGAGTGGTGGATGCACCTCGTGCCATGAGACGTACCGCGTAACCGTGCGCTGAGTCCGACCGCCGACTTCCAGGGATTCGCCATGAATTTCAAACCTGCGATTTGGTATCCGATCGCCGTCCTGTTGAGCCTGGCCAACCTGGTCGCCGTCGGGTTTGCGGTCGGCCCGGGCCCCCCGTGGCATGCCATGATTCACGCCGGGCTCGCGCTGGGGTTCGGGTTATGGGCCTATCGCCTGCGGCAGCCTCCCCGGGGAGGCGAGTTTCAGGCTCGCTTCGAGGGGCTCGAAGCGGAGCTGAACCGGCTCGATGCGCTCGCCAACGAGGTCGGCACGCTACGGCACGAGCTGGGCGAGGCGCAGGAGCGGCTGGATTTCGTCGAACGGGTGCTGGCGCGGGGAGCGGAAGCGCGCCGAGTGGAGCCGGGATGAGGCTGCTCTCGCTACTGGCGGGCCTCCTGTTCGCCACCGCCCTTCCCGCGCAGACCCCTACGTACTCGCTGTGGGTCACCCTCGGCGATTCGGACCAGCTGGTGGAGCTCGACCCCTACAGCTTTCAAGAGCTCCGCCGCATCAAGGTCGACCCCAAGCCGCACGGGCTCGCGATCTCGGACGACGGCTCCAAGCTCTACGTGGCCAGCGACAAGACCGGGAACTTCATGGTGGTCGACGCGCGCTCGGGCCGGATCACCGCGCAAATCCCGCTCGGCAACGACCCCAATCAGCTGACGCTGAGTCAGGACGGCCGCTTCGCCTACGTGCCGATGCGTGGCGAGAGCAAGATCGCCGTGGTGCAGCTCGATCCGCTCCGGCTGGTCAAGAAGCTTCCCGCGCCCGCGGGGCCGCACGACGCCTACACCTCGCCCGACGGCCGCATCTACATCGGCGCGCAGTACGGCAGGGCCATCACGGTGATCGACCCGGCCACCCAGAGCGTCCTGCACAACATCCCCACGCCCGAGGGCGCCCGTCCCCTGGAGCCCTCGGAGGACGGCAAAACCATCTACGTCGCGCTCTCCAAGCTGCTCGGCTTCGTGGTGGTGGATCCCGCCACCCGCCGGGTAACCCGCCGGGTCGAGCTGGGCACTCTCCCCGAGGGGCTGCCGCAGCCGTACAAGGACACCTGGACCCATGGGCTCCAGCTCGCCAACGGCGGGCGCGAGCTGTGGCTGTGCGACGACATCAACGACCTGGTCCGCGTGGTGCGGCTCTCCGACATGAAGGAAGTAGCGCAGATCCGCACCGGGCATTTCCCGCACTGGTTCGCGACGCGGCCCGACGGACGCGTAATCTTCGTCAGCCTGTGGTTTTCGGACGCGGTCGCCGCGATCGACGTGCAGTCGCGGAAGGTGGTGAGCAACATGCAGTTCGAGCTGGGCAGCGGGCCCAAGCGGATCGCCATCGCCAAGCGGGTCAGGTGAACCTGGCGCTGCTGCAGGGGATCGCCTTCGTGGTCCAGGGTATCACCACCGACAGCACCGGCGCACCCATTCCGGATGTCGAGGTCAGCGTCCTTGCCCTCGGCGTCCGGGTCCACACCAATCAGCGAGGGGCCTTTCGGCTGAGCCTGACCGCCGCCGGCACCTACGTCGTGCGGCTGCGCCGGATCGGCTACCGCACGACCGAGATCGAGGTCGCGGCAACGCGCCCGCTGGTTTCCTTGCGCCCCATCGTGCTGCACGCCGTTGCGGAGCAGCTGCCGGACATCGCGGTGGAGGCCGAGCTCCCCACGCCCACCTTCTATCTCAGGGCACGCTCCCAGGTCAGCGCCCGGTTTTTTCCGTTCGGGCCCAGGTACGAGAGGTGGGATCCGCAGGGAGCGGCGCTTTCCGGCGCCGCTTTTCTTGCGGTGCACCACCTTCCGCCGGGGGGCAGCTACCTGCGGCTGGTGGGATGGTACGATTCTCCGAGCGGAAAAACCTCCTGGCACATGGTCGGGCTGGGCGGGTGTCCCACGGCAGACGATCTCCCCGTCGCGACCGCCTGGAGCGGACTCTCCGATTTCCTGCTGCTGCTCGACCGATCGGGCACGGTTTGGACGCAGCGCATCCAGGACCGTAACGAGTTGGGCGTCTGCCACCGAGAGCTGAGCCTCGGCAGCAGTCGGACCCTGCTCAGCGCCGGCCCGATGTTCGGAGGGTGGGTTGTCGCAACGCAGGACTCCGGGAGCAGCGTCCACCTGACACTGTACTCTTCGGTCGGCGAGACCCTCTGGGATACCATCCCGCCGCCATTCCTCCGCAGCCGTCGCGCGCTGCAACGGGCCCATTTCACGGGCACGGACCTGGGCGCGACCATCGCCTCGGACAGCTGGCCCTTCGAATGGACGGAGGTCAATGCGTCGGGAGGGCTGCGTTTCACGGCGCGCCCGTTTACGAGCCCGGCAGACTCGATCCGCTATGCCGGTTGGACCGCTTTCCCGGTGCTCCCGATCCCCAACGGCTTCGTGCAGAGCCTGGCCAGCCCCGGCGCGCTCGAGGGGCGCATCGTGCTCTACAACATCCTCGGCAAACGGATTTCGGTGTCGCAGCTGGCCGGCGCGCCCGCTTTCGTCGCGAGCGATCCGCCACGGCGGAGGCTGGTCGGCTTCCGATTCAGCAGCGCCGGCAGGAGCCGCGCGGAAATCGTGGAATACGAATACTAGGAAGGCTACGCTGCGTTTGCCGCGATGACCGGCCCGGCCGGCACCAATTGCTTTCGCACCGGATCGACCCGCAGGTTGAGTCCTTCCAGGGAGCGCACGCCGAGCAGGATCATGTCGCCGGGATCGGCGAAGACCACGAGGTCGGGCGCTTCGGTGCCGCCGGCGCGCACCAGGGCATAGCCGACGTCGCGCTCGACCCGGCGGCCGTCGGCCACGAGGAAGGCCTGTTTGCGCTGCGGCGCGATGCCGAGCGACTCCAGGATGGCGCGAGGGACCCAGGTGAGCTCGCTCCCGCTGTCCACCAGCGTGTCGGGCACCGGGAGCCGGAGGCCCCGCTGCGCCAGGCTTTCGATCTCGATCGTAGTGCGGAACAATCCGATGGGTTCCATAGTGCCTCCTCATCCTGGGCGCTGCCACATGGTTCCCACGCGAGTAGAATCAAAGCTACACGGCCCCGGGGGCAGCACATGGATACTCTCGAGCTCGATCAGCAATTGAGATGAAGTCCCTGGCCCTCCTCGCCGCACTCGGCTGCGCCGCTTTGGCGCATACCCCGGAGCCCACCTCGGCGCAGGCGCCCACACGACTGCGGGTTCGCGCGGTCGACTCGGCCGGCGCTCCCATTCCTTATGCCAGCATCACCCTGAGCGGTGTGGAGGGCACCTTCTCCACCGATCTCTCGGGTTGGACGATCGCGCTACGGGTCGGGAGCGGACCGCTGGAGCTTTCCGGCCGCGCCATCGGTTACTTACCGGCTACTCTTCGGATCGAAGCGGCCGAGCGGCGAGCCTCGACGGCAGTGCTGCGCTTCGCCGCGGCCGCGGTGCGGCTCGAGGACCTGGAGGTGCAGGGCGGACCGGCGGCTGTGCGCGCCGAGTTTTACCAGCGGGTCAGGCGATTCGGCGGACGGGTGGTAACCCGCGAGGCGATCGAGCGGAGCGGGGCGATCAACCCGCTCAACGCGCTCGGCACCACGCCCGGCATCAGGATCCTTCAGGTTCCGTTGTCCCTCGGCGGACCCACGCTGCGCATGAGCGGGTGCAACAGAGGCCGCATCGTCGTCGCAATTGATGGCCGGGAGGTCGTTTCGAGCCCGGTTTCCACCGGCCAGCTATGGTACGCGCTGGACCAGGTGCGGGCCTTTGAGCTGGACCTCATCGAGGTGTATCAGCACTACGATCAGATACCCCCGCTCTACCGTCACCCCGGGATCTGTGGTGCCTTGCTGCTCTGGACCACGCAGGGGATTCGGGGGGAGGCAGAGGTCCGCTAGCAGGCAGTCCGGACACGTCCCGTGACTGGTGTCCGCCTCGTAGCGACCGAGAAAGGCCTCCCAGCTTCAGCCACTCCTGCCCGTGCCAGGCTGTCGACCCAGACCAGCGCCGCGAGCGCGAGGAAGCCTAGTACCCCGGCAGGACCACCCGGAAGGTGCAGCCTTGGCCGACCTCGCTCTCCACCTCGATCCGGCCGCAGTGGGCTTCGACGGCGAGCTTGCAGAAGGTCAGGCCCAGCCCGCTGGAGCGGAATTGGGACGAGCCGTTGCCATTCGCCATCCCGAACTTCTCGAAGATCCGGGCGTGGAATTCCGGCGCGATGCCCCGGCCCTGATCGATGACCCGGATCTCGGGACCGGAGCTCCCCAGCTCGACTTCCACCCGGACCTGCCCGTCTCGCGGCGAAAACTTTACGCCGTTGCCGACGAGGTTGGCGATCACTCGCCGCAGCAGAGCGGGGTCCGCGACCGCCGGGACCGGTGCCTCGGCGGGCCGGATCGCCACCACAGCCCGCCGCGCAGGGCCGAGGGATGCGACCGCCTCGCCTACCAGCGTCCGGAGGTCGACGGGCGTGGCGTTGACGGGCATCGCGTCCGCCTCGAAGCGGCTCACGTCCAGCACATCGCTCACCATCTCGGTGAGGTCGCTGACACTGCTGGCCAGCTCGTCGAAGTCCTCGCCCAGCTGGCTGTCACCCAGCTCGGCGATGCGCTCGCGCGACAGCTGGAGGTAGGCCGTGATCCCGGTGAGCGGGCTGCGGAGGTCGTGCACCAGCATGTGAACCAGGTTATCTCGCAGCACCTCCAACTCCCGCAGCCGGCGGTATTGCTCCGCCAGCTCGCGGTGCAGCTCATGGAGCCGCAGCGCGTTGCGGACGCGCAGCAGGAGGTCGGGCCGGTCGATCGGCTTGGTCAGGTAGTCGTTGGCTCCCGCCGCCATCCCCTCCAGCCGGTGGGAACGCTCCGCCAGGGCAGTAACCAGAATGATGGGGAGCGCCGCCGTCGCCGGATCCGCGCGGAGCCGCCGGCACACCTCCAGGCCATCCATGCCGGGCATGCTGACGTCGAGCAGCACCAGATCGGGCGTGGCCTCCACCGCGCGGCGCAATGCCTCGGGTCCGTCCACCGCCGACGTTACCCGATGACCCTCGAGCTCCAGGATCTCCCGCAACAGGAGCCGATTGGCCTCGGTGTCGTCCACCACCAGGATATTCCCCGAGCCCGGGCTACTCATGCTCCCTAACCCGCTGCTGCAGCATCCCGGCGACCGTGTGGGGGAATGACCTGGTGTTGATCGGCTTGGTGATATAGCCGTCGAACCCCGCTTCCTGTACCTGCCGCTCGTCCCCGTCCATGGCGTAGGCGGTGAGCGCGACCACGGGAATGCTTGCGGTGAGCGGGTCGCCGCGGAGTGCGCGCAGGATGGCGTAACCGTCCATCCCGGGCAGGCCGATATCCATGAGGATGAGGTCCGGGGTGTCCTGCCGAACCGTGGCGAGGACTTCCGCGCCGGAACTCGCCTGCCGGACCACGTGGCCGGCCGCCTCGAGCACGTCGGTGACCAGCTCCAGGTTGAGCGGGTTGTCGTCCACCACCAGAACGAGGGACGACCGGCGGATCATGCGGAAGCTCCCGCGGAGACCGGTAACAGCCGGGCCAGCTCGGTCAGCAGCTCCGCGTGCCAGCCCTTGCTGACGATCCCCTGAACGCTGCTCTGCAGCCGGCGGCGCTCCGCGGGGGTGAGGTCCCTCGCGGTCACGACGAGAATGGGAATGTCCCGCGTGAGGCGGTCCTCCCGCAGTAGCCGGACCGCCTCGAACCCGTTCATCACGGGCATCGCCAGATCCATGATGATCGCGTCGGGGCGGTGGGCCCGCGCGAGCGCCACGCCGTCCCGGCCGTTCGCCCCGCAGAGCACCGTGCCGCCGCGCTGGAGCACCAGCTCGCTGAGGTATTCCAGCGTGGCCGGGTCGTCATCCACCAGCAGGACCGTGCAGGGCGCCGCGCCCGCGCCGGCGGTGGCCGTCTCGAGCGCCCGCAGGAAGACCTCCTGCTGGACCGGCTTGACCAGCCAGTCGGAGGCCCCCAGGCTGAAGCCCAGCTCGGAGCGCTCGGTGATCGAGACCACCACCACCGGAATGCGCCGGGTCTCCGGATTGGTCTTGAGTTGCGCGAGCACCATCAGGCCATCGCGGTCAGGCAGGATGACATCGAGCGTGATCGCGGCGGGCTGGAGCGCCAGGGCCAGCCCGACGGCCTCCATGCCGGTGGCGGCGCCCAGGGCCCGATAACCGGAGTGTTCCAGGTAGTGGGTGATCAGGTCGCGCGCCTTGGCGTCGTCGTCCACCACCAACACCAGCGGGCGTGCCGTCGCGGCGTCCTCGCCGGCGGGCGCGGACCCCGGGGCCGCGGCCGGGCGAACCGGCGCGCAGGGCATGCTGAAGCGGAATACGCTGCCGAGCCCGGGAGTGCTCTCCACCCAGACGCGGCCCCCGTGCAGCTCGACCAGCTTGCGGGTGAGCGCGAGCCCTAACCCGGTGCCTTCGCTGTTCTTGAGCGGATCGCTCCCCACCTGCTCGAATTCCTTGAAGATCCGCTCCAGGTTTTCCGGGGCGATCCCGATGCCGGTGTCCGACACGGCGACCTCCACCGCCAGGGGGCCCGCGCCGTTGCCGCTGCCGGGCAGCAGCCGGGCGGACATGCCCACCCGGCCGCCTTCCGGCGTGAACTTGATCGCGTTGCTCAGCAGGTTGAGCATGACCTGCTTGAACTTGGCCGGATCGGCCAAGAGCGGCGGCAGCGCGGGCGCCACGGCGACGTCGAGCTGAAGACCCTTCTTGTCGGCGAGGGGTCCCACCAGCTCACGCGCCTGGGCGATGGCGTCCTCCACCGCGAGCGGGGCGGTCAGCAACTCCATCCGGCCCGCTTCGACCTTTGAGAGGTCCAGGATGTCGTTGATGAGCTGGAGCAGGTTGCGGCCGCTCAGCAGCACGTTCGCGACGTAGCGGTGCTGCTTGTCGCTCAGCGGCCCGACGCTCTCGGCTTCCAGGATCTCGGAGAAGCCGATGATCGAATTGAGCGGTGTGCGCAGCTCGTGGCTCATCTTGGCCAGGAAGTCCGACTTGGCGCGGTTGGCGACGTCCGCGCTCTCCTTCGCGGCGCGGAGGATCTCCTGCGCCTGGTGGACGTCGGTGACATCGCGGGCCGTGGCGAACATCAAGCCGTCCGGCTGCGGCACCGAGCGCCAGGAAAGGATCCGCCAGGAGCCGTCCTGGTGCCGATAGCGATTCTCGAAGCGGATCACCGGCTCGCCGGCGATGGTCTGCCGCGCCACCTCGCGCAGGGTCGCCTCGCGGTCGTCGGGGTGCACAAAATCGATGAAGGGCACGCTGAGCAGCTCCTCGACGCTCCACCCCAGCGTGGTGCTGAAGGCAGGGTTGAGGCGCTTGAAATAGCCGTCCGCACTGGCGACGCACAGCAGGTCCAGCGAGAGGGTGAAGAAGCGATCGCGCTCGGCTTCGATCCGGATTCGCTCCCGGAAATCGCGGCTGATGGTACGGCCGGCCAGGATCAGGAAACAGACCACCAGCAGTCCGGCCAGGAGGTCGGTGAGCAGCGAGATGCGTGCGGCGGTGCGCACCTGCCCGTCCCAGCGCGCCGCGAGCGAGTCCTCTTCCGCCGTCATCCCGGCGATGCCGGTGCGCAGCTGCTCCATGAGCTGGCGGCCCTGCCCGGAGCGCACGATCGCGTTGGCCTGGGCCAGCCGTCCCGAATCGCGTAACTGCATGGTGCGGGTGAGCTGCGCG
>DATCWE010000070.1:0-2337 GCA_036566495.1 Gemmatimonadales bacterium
GCCGAGCCTCCGGCGGAAGGTCTGCGGCGAGATGAACAGCTGCGGGTCCCAGCGGTGCTCATCCCCCAAGGCAAAGCCGTGATAGCACAGGATGAGCAGGCGCTGGTTGCGCCACTTGCTGCGGGCCAGACCGCGGTTGACGCCGAGCGCGTCGGCGGCTCCCAGCACGCCTCGCCGCAGCAGAGCAATCATGCGGGACTCATCGGGCCGGGGGGTGCCGGTGGGGGCTCCAGACGTCCCAATTCCCGCGCAGGGCATTGAGCGTGGCGGCCAGCGGCGCAAGGAGCAGATACCCGGCCCACACTACCTGTCGGCCCAGCCGGCGGAGCCGGCTTGCCTTCGGCGCCGCCAGCACCACTACCAGGAAGCCGAGTGCGCCGGCAGCCAGCGCCGCCCAGAGACCGCGCGGGGCGCGGATGCACACGGCGGCGCCGATCGCGCTGAGGACCAGGAGGTAGGGGGTGGAAAGCCGCAGCAGCTTGTGGCAAAGGAACTGCCCCCAGATCCGGTTGGCGCGCGGGGAAAGGGCCCAGGGGCACAGCGCGCAGAACTGGATCATGCCGGTCAGCGTGCGCACCTTGCGGCGAAATTCCTGCCCGCGGGAAAAGCGGCGCTCATCCACCGCGAAGCTGTCCGCGGCGACGACGACCCGACGACCCTGGCGAACCACCTGCATCGGCACGAACAGGTCGTCGCAGATCAGCCGGTCCGGCAGCGCAATCCACAGCTCCTTGCGCAATGCGTAGATGGCCCCGGTAACGGCGACGACGCTGTCGAGCCGCGATTCCATCTCGCGCAGCTTGAGCTCGTAGGACCAGAATCGGTGCAGCAGGGGAGCAGTCGGTGCCGCAGCGCCGAAGAGCAGCGTGCCGGTCACCGAGCCCACCGAGGGATCGGCAAAGGGAGCCAGCAAGCGGGCAATCGAGTCGGGGCGGAAGGACTGAGCCGAGTCGGTGAAGACCAGCAGCCCTTGCGCGCTGTCCCGCACCGCGGCGTTCAGATTGCAGGCTTTCCCCCCCGGCGGATCCCCGCGGACAATTCGGGCCAGGGCGCCGCATTGCTCCCGGTAGTCTTCCAGCGAGTGGGGCGATGCCTGGTCGACGGCCACCACGACTTCCAGCGGGGTGCCAGGGAGCTCGGACGCGCGAATGTTGCGCACGCGCTGGCCGACCAGCTCGGGGATCTCCCGCGTCGCGATGACGACGCTGACGCCGCTGGCCGGCTGCGCGCTCGCGACCTCGACGCCCCGCCGATCCGCCCGCCTGGTGAGCAACTTGAGCAGCAGCGGATAGCCCAGCCATCCCAGGACGAGGCTGGCGCCCGCCCAGGCCGCCAGGACGCAGAAGAGGGTGATCACCTCGAGAGTTGCAGGGGTTGCTCCGGCGGAATGCGCTTGACCGGGCTGCGGCCGCGCCCTTCCGCGACGTACCAGGCCAGGGTCCGCCGCAGCCCCTCGGTCAGGGGAATCCGCGGGAAGCTGCACACCGCCTGGATCTGCGCTGTGTCGACGACGGAGTTCACCTCGGCGAGCTTCTGAATTCGATTGCGAGAGATTCCCAGGTCCTTCCCGAGCACATTGCCCAGGACCTCGAAGGGCAGCGCTCCCAGCAGCGCGAGTCCCAGCGGCAGGCGGATGCCGGGACCCTGCCGGCCCAGCCCCTCGCGAATCCGGGCAATGATCTCCGAGCTGGTGAGGTCGGGCTTATCGGCGTAGTTGTAGACCTCGACCCCGCTGCCGCCCTCGCGGCCCCAGAGGACGAGGATCGCCTCGACCAGATTCTCCAGGTAGGCGAGCGACTTGTGATTGCGCCCCATGCCGACCGATACGAAAAGGGGGCGATCGAGGTAGACGCAGAGGGCAAACAGGTTCGCGAAGTTGTTCGGGCCGATCACCGCGGTGGGCCGGATGATCAGCGCACGGCGCCGCTGGTCGGCGGAGCACCAGGCACCGAGCACCGCCTCGGCCGCCAGCTTCGAAGCCCCGTACGGATTGGACGGAGCCGGCGGGGTCTGCTCGTGCTTGGCATGCGACCCGTCGCCGTAGACGGCAACGCTCGACAAGAAGCAGATCTGCTGGATGCCGTGGGACTCCGCCGCCGCGACGACCGCGAGGGTGCCATCCCGGTTCACCCCGAAATACGTCTCGCTGGAAATCCCGCGATCGTGGTGCGCCGCGGCCAGGTGAAAGATCCCATCGCATCCCTGGGCGGCCTCCGCCACGGCCGCGCCGTCCCGCACGTCGGCGCACACGTACCGCCAGCCCTCAGGGAGCGTCTCGGGCGCCCAGAGATCGAGCACCACGCCGGTGGTGCCACTGCGGGCCAGCCGCTCAACCAG
>DATCWE010000166.1:0-6664 GCA_036566495.1 Gemmatimonadales bacterium
GCCTGCCCGGCGCGACCGCCTCGCGTGGCACTGCTCTCGAGCGCGTGGCGGCCACCGCCCCCGCGCACCGCTTTGTGAGCGCGGCCGAAGGAGCGCGAGGCCTGGCCTTGTTCGCGCCGGCCTGCTTCGAGTATGAATGGACCCGGAAGGGCACCCTGGCCCTCACGCTGCTGCGCTCGGTGGGCGAGTTATCGCGGGATGCGCTCCCGGAGCGGCCCGGTCACGCCGCCTGGCCGATGCCGACCCCGCTGGCACAGGAATCGGGCAGTCACCGGATCGACCTGGCGTTCGTGACGGGCACCGCCGCGGAGCTGGGGCATCCCGCCCCTCTGGAGCGCCTCTGGGAGGACGCGGCCCTCCCGTTGCAGGCCGTGTACTCCCGTTCCACCCTGGAGGCGAACCACCGATGAGCTCAGGTGCACTCACCTGGATTGCGATAGTGCTGGGATTGCTGCTCGCGTTTCTCGCCCTCGAGTTTATCGCGCTCGTCGTGGTGCTGGTGCTCGAGGACCAGCATACCCTGGGACTCGCGTACTATGGCCTTCCGCCGGCCAAGCGGGAGGGGTACCGCCGGCGCTTGCGGCGCCAGGCGAGGCTGCTCGCCCCGATCCTGAGCCTGTTGGCGCGGTTCTCGAAGTTCAGCTTCTCCAAAGCGAGCTTCCGGCACCATGGGCTGGCCGGCCCGAAGGGGACCTGCAGCCCGCAGAGCTTCGCGCAGGCCGAGGCGTACCAGCCGACCGCGGACGACGTGTTCGTGGCCACCCAGATGAAGTGCGGCACCACCTGGATGCTGCACCTGGTCTACCAGGTCCTGCGCCGCGGCACCGGCGACCTGGTGGAGACCGGCTCCACCCTCCACGCCGTCTGCCCCTGGATCGAAGGGCGCAAGACGGTCTCCATGGCGGACGCGCCCCTGATCGGCGCCGAGCGCCCCGCCCGGATCATCAAGACCCACTTCCCGGCCACCCACTGTCCCTACAGTCCGGCCGCCCGCTACATCTACGTGGCGCGGCATCCGGTCTCCTGTTTCGCCAGCTGCGCCGACTTTATCGTGGAGAATGCCGGACGGCTTACGCCGTCGCGCGAGCTGCTCGAGCAGTGGTTCTGCTCCGATGAGCAGATGTGGTGGGGAACCTGGCCGGTGCATGTCCAAGGCTGGTGGGAGCTCTCCCACCGCCGGGACAACGTGCTCTTCGTTCGCTTCGAGGACATGAAGCGCGACTTGGCGGGAGTCGTCCGTGAAGTAACCCGCTTCCTGGGCCGGCCCCCGCTCACCGACGCGGAGCTCGGCCAGGTGGTCCACCAGTGCGGCTTCGACTACATGCAGCAGCACCACGAGGCGTTCGAGATGCATCCGCCCCAGCTCCTCGCGGCGGATGCCCGGCTGTTCGTCAGGGGCACCGCGGACCGCTATAAGGACGTACCCGAGGATTTGCGCCGCCGACTGCTCGCCTGGTGCAGCGACCGGCTCGCCCAGACCGAGTTTCCCGTAGAGCGCTATTACCCCGACCTGCGGCCGTCGTAGGCAATCAGTTCACGCCCAACTTTCACCTTTCACCTTTCACCTCTGACCGCTCACCCTGCACCGCCACCGCATCCGCCACCAGCGTGCACCCCATCACCACCAGCACCAGCGCGAGCCCCGGCGCCAGGCCGACCCACGGCGCGTTGACCACCGTGTCGCGCCCCGAGGCGATCATGGTCCCCCACGATGCGGCCGGTGGCTGCACCCCGAGCCCCAGGAACGAAAGTCCCGCTTCCAGCGTGATGGCGTTGCCGACGCCCAGCGTCGCGAGCGCGAGGACGGGACCTAGGGCGTTGGGCAGCACGTGGCGCAGCAGCACCCGCACCCGCGGAGCCCCCAGCGCGGTCGCCGCCTCGACGTAAGGCAGGGAGAGCTGCGCGCGCGCTTCGGCGTAAACCAGCCGGGCCACCGGCATCCACCCCGTAACCCCCAGCACCACGACCACCAGGGCCGCGCTCGGCTGCCACAGCGCGGCCAGCAGGAGCAGCAGCACGACCCGCGGCAGCCCGAGCGCAAAGTCGGTGGCCCCGAGCAGCAGCACCGCCAGCCGTCGCGGCCCCCCCGCCGCAGTCGCCCCTACCGCGACACCGATGAGCAGGGATAGGAGCATGCCGAGCAATCCGACCGTGAGCGACACCCGGGCCCCATAGACCAGTCGCGCCCAGACATCCCTTCCCAGCCGATCGGTGCCCAGCGGGTGCAGGACGCCGTGCACATCGGTCGCCAGGGGCGCGAGAAACCGGGTGGCCACGACGTCGCGCTGCGCGTCGGGAGCTACCGGAACAATCAGCGGCGCGAGCAGCGCCGCCACCGCCACCAGCAGCAGCAGCACGACGCCGATGCGCCCGCGGGGATCGCGCCACAGCGCGGATCGCTCAGCTCGCGGCATGGCGTACCCGCGGATCGACCAGGCTCACCAGCACCTCGGCGAGCAGATTGCCCGCTACGACCAAGACCGCGCTGATGGTCGCGGCGGCCATGACAACCGGGTAGTCCCGTGCGACGACCGACTGCACCAGCACCTGCCCCACGCCGGGCCAGCCGAAGATCGCCTCGACGAATACGGCTCCTGAAAACAGGGCCGGCAGCGAGAGCCCCAGCAGCGTCACCACCGGCACCAGCGCGCTGCGCAGCTGATGCCGCAGCACGACCCGCGGCTCGCCCAGCCCGCGGGCCCGTGCGCCGACCAGGAAGGGCGCCTCGCGCAAGGCGAGCATGGCCGCGCGGGAAAAACGCGCTGCGCCTCCGATGCCGATCAGGGTGAGCGTTACCAGGGGAAGCGCCAGGTGCCGCAGCCGGTCGACCAGCCTGCCCGGGCCGTCGAGGAATTCCGCGTCCACGCCCGCGGCGCCGAAGGCGGGCAGCCAGCGGAGCTGATAGGTGAACACCATCACCAGCACGAGCCCGAGCCAGTAGCTCGGCATGGCGTTGAGCCCGACGGTGAGCAGCGAGGCGGCGGTATCGACACCGCGCCGACGGGTATTCGCCTGCAGCGCCCCGATCACGATGCCGCCCAGCCAGCTGAGCGTCAGGGATAGCAGGATCAGCAACGCGGTCGCCGGCCAGGCTTCCGCGAGCAGCGCCGCGGCAGGCCGGCCCTGTGCGATGCTGCCGCCGAAATCACCGCGGATCGCGCGCCCCAGCCAGGCGGCGTATTGCACCGGAAGCGGGCGGTCCAGGCCCAGCGCGTGGCGACCCGCCTCGATCTGCTCGGGGCCGGCCGACGGGCCCAGCAGCCGCTGGACCGGATCGCCCGGGGCGAGGTGAAGCAGCGGGAATGTGAGGGTGACGACGCCGAAGACGACCGCGCCCGCGCGCAGCAGACCGAGCAGAAACCCGCGAGCCATGCCGAGAATCTAGCTTCGCGTGTACACTTGGGCGTGCGCCCCTCGGCCGCCTGCCTCGCACTGCTCGCCCTGGCCTGCTCCAGCGCCGCCCGGCGGGGCAACACGGTGATTCTCGCGTCCGGCGCGGACCTCCAGAGTCCCAATCCTCTGCTCACCGTGCATCCGCTGGCCAAGCAGGTGCAGCGCTATGCCCTCCTGGTCACCCTGTTCCGTTACGACAGTACCCTGACCGTCATCCCCTACCTGGCCCGGCGCTGGGAATGGTCGGCGGACCGGACCGTGCTCACCGCGCGGCTCTTTGCGGGGCTCCGCTGGCACGATGGTGCGCCCACCACCGCGCGCGATGCCGCCTGGACCCTGCAGACCGCCCTCGACCCGGTCACCGGATATCCGCGCCGCTCCGATTTGTTGAGCCTCCAGGAAGCGAGCGCGCCGGATGATTCGACCCTGGTGCTGCGCTTCGCGACCGCCCAGCCGGGGATTCCGGATGTGCTCACCGATCTGGCCCTGCTGCCGCGCCACCTGCTCGACAGCGTCCCCCCCGCGCGACTGCGCCAGGCGGAATGGAACCGGCATCCGGTCGGCAACGGCCCCTTTCGCTTCGTGGCCTACCAGCCCAACCGGCGCTGGGTCTTCCAGGCCAACCCGGAATTCCCCGTCGAGCTGGGCGGACCGCCGCGGCTCGATCGCTTCGTCATCGCCGTGGTCGATGAGCCGACGACCAAGCTGGCCGCACTCACCTCCGGCGAGCTGGATTTTGCGGGCATCAACCCGGCGCACGCGGAGTTCGTCAGGCGCGACCCTGCGCTGACGGTGCTCGACTATCCCCTGCTCTTCAGTTACGCGCTGGTATTCAACCTGCGGCGGCCCCCGTTCGATCGCCTGGAGGCGCGCCGGGCTGTCGCTGCCGGCCTCGATCGCCGCGCGATCGTGGACGGCGTCTTGTTCGGATTTGGCACTCCGGCCTTCAATCCGTTGCCGCCCGAGCTGGCGGGATCCCAATCTTCCGGCCTCCCAGCCTCCCGGCCTTCTGACCTTCCCACCTCCCGGCCTCTCCGCTTCGAACTGCTCACCGTAGGCAGCGGGGAGGCCGCGCTCGAGCAGATGTTGCAAGCCCAGCTTGCTCCATCGGGCATCCGCGCTGAAATTCGCCAGCTCGAGCTCTCGACCTACCTCGATCGGGTGCAAGGTCCCACGCACGATTTCGACGCGGCCGTTATGGGCGTCCAGGGAGACCTGGCCCTGGGCCACCTGGCGCGGTTGATCAGCTTGTCCGGCTTGCATCCCGCAGGCGGATCGGAAACCTTGGTCCGGCTCATCGAGGACTCGCTGCCGGCGGTGTTCCTCTACCACGCGCGAGGCGTGCAGGGCATCAGCCGCCGGGTACACGGCGTCCACATGGATCTGCGGGGAGAGCTGGTGACGCTGTCGCACTGGACGGTGGAGCAGTGACCCCGGAGCGGGTCTATCACGCATCGGCGCCGGTCCGGCTCGACTTCGCGGGCGGTTGGACCGATGTCGCCCCGTTTGCCGGCGAGGAAGGCGGCGTAGTGGTGAACGCCGCGATCGAGCTCCGCGCCCACGCCGAAGTCCGGCTCGGCGGGAAGCGCTATCTGCTCCGCGCCGACGACCTCGGCACGGAGGTCGAGCTGAGCGGAGACTCCGAGCGCTGGGATGGCGCGGGAAATCTCCGGCTGCTCGGTGCGGCGGTGCGGCGATCGGCATTGGGGCCCTGCCAGGTGCGCACCTGGTCCGACGTCCCGCCCGGATCCGGGCTGGGAAGCTCGGGCGCACTGGGGGTCGCCCTGACCGTCGCGCTCGACACCGCAAGGCAGGTTCGCCATAAGCCCGAGGAATGGGCCGAAGCCGCCTTTCAGCTCGAGGCGGTCGAGGCGGGGCTGCCCGGAGGCCGGCAGGACCAGTACGCGGCCGCCCTGGGGCGCTTCCACCGCCTGAGCTTCGCCGGGGAGCGAGTCCTCGTCGAGCCCTTGCAGCTCGATCCCGAGTTCGCCGCCGCACTCGAGCAGCGCATCGTGGTGTGCTACACCGGAACCTCGCGGGTATCGTCGGACACCATCACCCGCGTCATGCAGGCCTACTCCGCGGGCGACGCAGCCGTGGTGGACGCGTTGCGGGTCATGGCGGATCTTGCTGACCGAATGGCCAAGGCACTCAGCGCGGGCAATTTCACCCAGGTGGGACGCCTGCTGACCGCTAACTGGCGCCAGCAGCAGCGGCTCGACCAGAGCATGTGCACTCCTGCAATGGCTCGGCTGGAGACGGCGATGCGCGCGGCGGGTGCGCTGGGCGGCAAAGCCGCGGGGGCCGGGGCCGGCGGCTCGATGTTCTTCCTCGTGACCGACCCGGCGCTCGCCCGGCGCGCCGCGGAAGCGGCGGGGGCGCGCGTTCTTTCTTTCGCGTGGGCCGAAGAGGGACTCCGGGTGGAATCCCCTCAATGAGAGTCGCGGGCTTCACCTCCACCGGCAGTAAGCGGCCCGAGGCGCTCTTCGGTGCCGAGCCCGAGGACCTGCTGCTGCGCATGACTCGGAGCGCCGGCTGCAGCGTCTGGGATGCCGAAGGACGCGAATACCTCGATTTCATCATGGCCCTCGGTGCCGTGGGCCTCGGCTACGCTCACCCCGACGTGAATCGCGCGGTGATCGCTGCCGTCGAGCGCGGCGCCATAGGGCCCCTGCCCCCCGTCGAGGAGGAAAGCCTGGCCGCGGAGCTCAGCCGGCTGATGCCGCGGCTCGAGCAGATCCGCTTCCTGAAAACCGGCGCGGAAGCGGTGGCCGCGGCCGTGCGCATCGCCCGAGTGGCCACCGGGCGGGATCAGGTAATTGGCTGTGGGTACCACGGCTGGCTCGATTGGTGCAGCCAGGGGGCCGGAGTGCCCCTCGCGACCCGGTCGCTCTACGCGGAGCTTCCCTTCAACGGCGTCGAGCGGAGCCGCGCGCTGCTGCGGGAAGCCGGAGACCGGCTCGCCTGCGTCGTGATCGAGCCGGTGGTGGACGCCGCGCCCTCGGAGGAATGGCTCCGTGTGTTGCGCGAGGAGACCCGGCGGATCGGCGCGGTCCTGGTATTCGACGAAATCAAGACCGCCTTTCGGGTGGCGCTGGGCGGCGCCGCCGAGCGGTGGGGCGGCGACCCCGACCTCGTCGTGCTGGGCAAGGCGCTCGCCAACGGATTTCCGCTTGCCGCGGTGGGAGGCCGAGCCGAGCTGATGCGGCGGGTCGGCGACACCTGGATCTCCTCCACCATGGCCACCGAATTTGTGTCGCTCGCCGCCGCC
>DATCWE010000316.1:0-5142 GCA_036566495.1 Gemmatimonadales bacterium
CTTCTACCGCGTCGAGTTCTACCCTTCGTTCGACTATTTCTTTCACGATCCTGGCTCGGCGTGGGCGCTCAACGCCGATCTCAAGTGGCGGGTCTTCAAGGACAATCCCCGCTGGTTCTACCTGGGCACCGGGCTCAATCTGACGACTGTGAGTCTATCGGGGGAAAGCGACACCGACACCGGATGGAACTTGTTTGCGGGCGCCGAGTCGCTGCGCGGGCGGATTCACCCCTTCGTAGAGGGCCGGGCCACCATCTCGCATGGTTCCCTGCTGCAGATCCAGGGAGGGCTCAACATCACGATCGGCAGACCCTAGGGCGAGCCCGGGTGCAGGGCGGCTGGATTGACGGCCGGTAAAATGTCCTCATAGAGGAAACGCACCGGCCGGTCGAATTCCGGGGTGGCGGCCGTCACGACGATTACGAGGTCGTGGCGGGGAATGATGAAGATCCATTGGCCCTGCGCGCCCGCGGCGGTCCAGATGGTCTGGTCCGGACTCCCCGTCGGGCCGTGGCCATCGAGCGGAAGCAGCCACCAGAGATACCCGTAATCCACCGGATACCCCGCGAAGCTCCGCGGCCGCAGCACCGAGGGGATAAGCGAGGCTTCGAGCCAATCCCGCGGCACGATCTGCCGGTCTCCCCAGCGCCCCTCGCGCAGGACCAGGTATCCCAGCCGCGCCATGTCCAGGGCGCGAAGATTGAGCCCGCCGCCCATATGGGGCAGCCCATGGGGGCCACCGGTATACCAGACGGCGGCGCCGACGCCCAGGGGGCTGAAGAGGTTCTGCTCGGCAAACCGATCGGCCACCAGGCCGGTGGCGTTGTAGATCACGCCTCCCAGGACAATGACTCCTCCGCTGTTGTACTCGAAGCGGGTTCCCGGCTGCTCGCGCATCGGCCAATCCAGCACAAAGCGAATCCACTCGGTTTGCTGCGCGTTGAGCTGCTGCAGCGGAGAGCCCTCGTAGGGATCTTCGCTCCAGTCGAGTCCGGTGCGCATGGTAAGGATGTCGCGCAGGGTCATCGCCTGTTTGCGCGAATCCAGATTATGCAGATCGGAGTACTCCGGAAAGAAGCTGGTCACCCCGCGGCCAATGTCGGGCACCGTCCCCTGTCCAACCGCTATCCCCAGCAGGAGCGAAGTGACACTCTTGGTGACGGACTGGAGCGTGTGGATCGCTCCGGCGCTCGAGCCGTTGAAGTATTCCTCGACCGCGAGGTACCCCTGCCGCACCACCAGTAACGAATGCATCGAAGGGACCTGATTGCCGCGCAGCCGCTCCACCAGCCGGCCGATTTTCTGCGGATCGAGCCCGACCTGAGCCGGCGTGGCCCGGCGCCAACTGGCAGCGGGCCAGTAGGTCGCGCCATCCTGCGGCACCGGCTCGACCGGCGTCGAGCTGCACGCGATGAGCAGGAACGGGATGAGGACCCGTCGAGTCACGGTCCGGAACCGGGTGCCGCGCTCAAGGCCTGGCTTGCGCCGAAGGAAACGCCGGGGCGCTCGAGGTCTCGCCACAAGCCACATCGAGACCGCGGGCCGATGCCGCCGTCACGAACTGGGCCACAAAGGCGCTGCCGCACGCCGCCACGTTGGTCCACCCGTGAGCCACCCCGCGCAGCAGGACATGCCGCCCGTTGGTCAGGGTGCGCAGGGCCGCCTCGGCGTGGCGGGGCGGCGTGTTGGGATCCAGCTCCCCCGATACCAGCAGCACCGGAACCCGGCTCCGCACCGGGTCGAAGGCCTCCCGGGACGGCGCTCCCACCGGCCAGTCCGCGCACGCTTCGGCCAGCATGCGCACCCGCGAGCTGCCCAAGAAGGTGCGTCCGTCATCCTCGCGGGCTTTGGGAAGCTCCAGCCGGCGTGCGTCCTCGGCACAGGACACACTGAGGTGCATTCCGATGTACAGGCCGGCGTCAATGCCGCTGCGATACTGCAGGACCATGGCGAGCAGGGGAGCCGGGTTGCCGGCGGCGGCGGCGCGCAGCGCGGCGGGGATCTGGATGCGGTTGCGGGCCGATTGCAGCGCGCCCATGAGAGTACCCGCAATCGCGTCCCGATGCATCGGCACCGTGTCCGTCCCGCCGGTACCGCGCGGCACGGCGGCGCGCAGCGCACCGCGGCCGGCGCGGGCAAGGACGGAGTCCAGGTCGGCACGCAGGGAGGGAAAAGCGCCGAAGCAAGCGGGGTCGGCGCGGCAATCGCGCTCCAGCAGGCCGAACGCCCGCTCCGCGTCCTGGGCGTAGTTCATCGGGGCGATCAGGCTCGGGGGTGCCACAGCCTTGAGCACCACGCTCCGGACGCTGCTCTCGTGCCGGCGCAGGAACACCAAGGCCAGACGGGTCCCGTAGGAGGTTCCGTAGAGATTGAGCTGCGGCCATCCGAAGGCCTTCCGCACGGCCTCGAGGTCGTCGGCGATGTTCGCAGTGGTGTATTGCCGAAGGTCCGCGATGACCGCGAGTGAGTCGCGGCAGCGCCGGACCGATTCCGGGGGATAGAGCGTCCAGGCTGCAAAGTCCTCCGGCCGACGCAGCAGGGCGCAGCGCAGCGGGTTGGAGCGGCCGGTGCCACGAGCATCTATCAGCACGAGGTCGCGCTGCTGACGAACCGCCCCAAAGGCCTCGGAAGCGAACGGCCCCATTTCGGTGCCGGCCTGTCCCGGGCCACCGGCCAGCAACACGAAGGGATCCGGCTCGCGATCCGGCCCGATCGCTCGCGCGATCACCACGGCTATGTCGATTTGACGCCCCGCGGGCTTCGCCGGATCCTCCGGGACCCGCACGCTGCCGCAGACGACCTCGCCGCTGAGTCCGCGCACCGTGCAGGGCGTGAGCGGCGGTGGCTTTTCCTGGGCGCGTGCCCTCCCGATGGATAACGCGAGCAAGCAGAGCAGCGAGGTCAGCAGCGTTTGCATCCGGATTCCTCAGATTGAGTCCCTTCTCGCAGCGTCTCAAGGATAACGCTTGCCAAGGGAGTGCTGCCGCGTCCCAGGGGCGCTAGGATTCATCTCCATGGCACCGCGTCCGATCACCGTCCTCGTCGTCGACGATGAACCGCCCGCTCGCACCGGCGTGGTTCGGTTGCTCGCGAACAATCCCGAATTCACCGTAGTGGGCGAATGCGGCGACGGCACCTCAGCGATCCGGGCAATCCGGGCACTCGCCCCGGACCTGGTTCTGCTCGACGTGCAGATGCCGCCCCCGAATGGACTTGCTGTCGTCCGCGCCATCGGGCCGAACAAGATGCCCGCGGTGATTTTCGTCACGGCATTCGACCAGTTTGCCGTGGCGGCGTTCGACGCACACGCCGTCGACTATGTGCTCAAGCCATTCAGCGAACGCCGCCTGCTGGAGGCGCTGGGCCGGGCCGGCGATCTGCTCGAGGCCCGCCGGCTCGGGAGCCTGGCGCGTCGGCTCCTCGAGGTGCTCCGAGAGGAGAGCGGGTCCGCCGCAGAAACGGGATCCCTTCCGGTCGACCGGATCGTGGTACGGAGCGTCAAGAAGACCGAAATCGTTCCGGTGGCCGCTGTGTTGCGGGTTGAAGCGGCGGGATACTGTGTGCGCCTGGTCACCGCCAGCCGGAGCATCGTGCACCGGGAAACGCTCGCGGCGCTGGAGAAGCGCCTTCCGGCCGGCCGCTTTCTCCGCGTGCATCGGTCGACCCTGGTGAACGTCGAGCAGATCCGGGAGGCCCGGATTCGGAGCCACGGCGGGCACGAGCTCATCCTGCTGGATGGGACTCGGCTCCCGGTGAGCCGAAGTCGCTGGGGCAAGGTGGACGCGCTGCTCCGCAAGTGGCAGGGCGCCTGAACCGCGCACCTCCGCGAGGCAACCTCAACCCGGAATCACGTTGGGACTGCCATCTTTGGTTCCCAACCAGCGCACCACGTAGCGGCAGGCGGTCGCGGCACCGGGCCGCAGGTCGTCGACGGTGACCTGTGCGTCCAGGCCCGCGGTCGAGAATTGCCCCGCGATCGTGATGGTGAAGGTCTCTCCCCCCGCGCTGAGAACTTTCGGGGTGGTTGTGAACGACCCGTTCCCCTGGACCGCCCCGGAGTACTGATTCCCCGCATGGGTGAGCATCACTGTCGTGGCGCCGACAGTATGGGTGACAATGGTGGGATTCGGCTGGATCGTCACCGTTCCGCAATTGCTTGTCAGCAGGGTAACGGCGGTCTGATAGGTCCCTCCCACGCTCAGGAGAACCGGAGCTGCTGGGGAGTTGACGCCCGGCGGACGGCCGGCGCACCCCAGCGAAAACAGGCAGCCGAGGAAGCAGCGGGATTTAGCGCTCATTTCCTGGTCCAGGTGGTGCCATCGAACTCCCAGGTGTCCGCCAGATCAGGTACGCCCGCTCCGATTTCCCCTCCGAAGAGCACCACGCGGTCGCGAGCGCGGTCGTAAGCCATCGCGGCATTGGTGCGGAAGGGCGGCTGCGCGCCAGCGAGCTTGGACCATACGACGCCATCCCACCGCCAGGTTTCCGGGGTGTTCAGGTTGGGCCCGCAGGTGCCGGCATGGAAGAGGAGGCCTCCGCGCACCGGACCCAGCGCGACGAGCTGGGGCTGAGGCAGCACGCAGCCGGGCCCAGCAGCAGCGCTGCGGGTCAGGGAACTTCCGTTCCAGACATCGGCGACCACGGTCTGAGTGCCGGTCAGAACCGAGAAGAGATAGAGCACACCCACCTTCTCGTCGTATCCGGTGCCCACTGCGACCACGTTGGCCGCAGTCGCAACCTGCTGTTGCGTCCATGCCGACCCGTCCCATTCCCAGAGGTCGCGGATCTCGCCCTGCGAGGCATTGAAGCCGCCGTAGAGCACGACGCGGCCTCGCGCGCGGTCATACGCCATTGAAAAGTGCACCCGGGTGTCCGGCCCGTTGGTCGCTCGCTGGACCCAGAGCGTGCCATCCCATTCCCAGGTATCGCGCAACACGGTGATGTTGGGAAAAACTCCGGTTTGTCCGCCGAAGAGCACCACCCGCTGGCGCGCCACGTCGTAGACGAGGGCAGCGAGATAGCGCGGGCTGGGCCCGCTGTTCGAAAGCCGGGTCCAGGTTGCTCCATCCCAGGTCCAGGTCGAGTTGCGATCGCCGGCGGCCTGGGTTCCCTCAGCCCCGGTGCCGCCGAATAGCAGCAGTT
>DATCWE010000087.1:0-4244 GCA_036566495.1 Gemmatimonadales bacterium
CCGGCGCGACGACCACGGTTTTCGGCCTGCTGAGCGCGTCGCGCACCATCAAGGCGAGCGCGGCAAGGGCCAGGATACCACCCAGGACCAGCAGTCCCTGGGTCCGCCGCTTCTTTCTCCTGGTCTTGAGCACGATCTCCGCCGTGGCGTGGCCGCCGGACGCAGGGGTCGCCCCACCCAGCGCGCGCACGACGTCCGCCGCACTCTGGAAGCGCTCCTTGGGGTCCGGCGCCAGCATCCCGTCAATGACATCGCGCAATGCCGTCGTGGTGTCGGGACGGAGTCTCCCGAGCGGAGGCGGGGGGCCGGCCAGGCGCTTGAGCAGCACCGCGGTCGGCGTCGGCGCGGTGAACGGGGGCTGCCCCGCCAGCATTTCGTATCCCACCACGCCGAGGGCGTAGATATCGGCCCGATGGTCGCTCGGCTCGCCGGCTACCTGCTCGGGACTCAGGTAGGCGGGAGTGCCGATCACCATTCCGGTCGCCGTCAGGGAGGCGCCCTCGGCGGTCCGCGCGATGCCGAAGTCGGTCACCAGCGTGCGGCCGGTGTCGGCTTCGATCAGGATGTTGTGCGGCTTGATGTCGCGGTGCACCACGCCGCGCTTGTGGGCATAGGCCAGCGCGCCGGCGACTTCGACCAAAATCCGCGAGACCTCGCCGGTGGGGAGCTTGCCCTCGCGCTCCAGCCGATCCGCCAGGCTGCCGCCCTCGATGCACTCCATCGCCAGGTAGAGCAGGTCATCCTTCTGCCCGATGAAGTGGAGTGGCACGATATGCGGATGGCTGAGCTGGGCGACCGTTTCCGCTTCGCGCCGAAAGCGATCGAGCACCGATCGCGAGGTGATCAGGTCGGGAGAGAGGACCTTGATCGCGAGCTTGCGCTTGAGGTTCAGGTCGCGGACCAGGAACACCACGGCAAACCCCCCGGTGCCCAGCGTCCCCTCGACCGCATAGCCTTCGCCGAGCGCCGCTTGCAGCCGCGCGGCGAGCACGTCGCTGGGCGCCACCGGATTCCCGCAGGCGGGGCACACGGTGCTGTGCTCGGGAATCGGGGCGGCGCACTTGGCGCAATTCACGGGTGCCAGGTCGGCCGGGGGAAAGAGTTCCGCAAAGATACCTGGGCGGTCAGGTCCTTGAGCGAGAGCGCATCCGCCCGATCTCATGACCGGCGAGAATCACCGTCGCGACGATCAAGGGCAGCAGAAAATAGACCACCCGATAGACGAGCAAGGCGGCCAGGACGGCGGCGACCCCGCTGCTGCGGCCGAGCACCCGCAGCATGACAGCCTCGAACACTCCAATCCCGCCGGGCAGCTGGGCGAGCAGGCCCGCGATCTGGCCCAGCATGAAGACGCCCAGGAATCCCATGAAGTGGTAGGCGTCCGCGTGGGGAAGCAGCAGGTAGAGGGCGAGACCGGAGAAGACCCAGTCCAGGAGGGAAACGCCCAGCCGGGCCAGCGACATCCCGATCGGCGTCGGGCGAAGGGTGCGCTTCCCGACGCGCAGGGTGGGGCCACCTCGCGCGCTCCACCACAGGAACAGGCCGAGCAGCGCCAGCGCGACCAGACCGAGTGGCCGGGTGGAGTGGACCGGCAGGCCGAGCAGCCCGGGAATCGCCGCGGGCTCGAGGGTGAAGGCAATGCCCGTCGCGGCCAGCAACCCGAGCGCGTACGTCGCGGTATTGAAGAGAACGAGGTCGGCGATTTCCGCTTTGGAGAGCTTCGATCCGGCATAGAACCGGGCTCGCACGGCGCCCCCGGCGACCACGGCAAGGGGGAGTGTATTGGCGAAGGCGAAGCCTTCGAATCCGGCGAGGAGCGCCTTCCTCGCGGGCAACCGGGCGCCCAGCCAGTGGAGGGCCAGCAGGTCCTGCCCGCTGAGCGCAGCATACCCGATGACGGTGGCCAGGAGGGAAAGTGCGACCCGCGAGAGCGGAAGTGATCGCAGGGTGGCCAGCACTTCGCGCAGGGAATGCTCCCCGAGCTCCCCCCGCACCACCCAGAGTGCACCCCCGAGGAGGAGCAGCCCCAACGCCGGGCCGAGCACGCGCTTCAGCACCCGGCGCCTGCCCTGCCGCTGCGGGGCGGTCACCGGGCGCTAGAGCCGGCGGGAAACTTCGATGCTGCCGTCCTTCCGGTCGCGCACCTCCCAGCCATGCGTCTGGAGCAGGGCACGGATCCGGTCCGCCTCGGCGAAGTCACGGCGGGTTTTGGCGGCGAGTCGTCGGGACGCCCAGTTGCGCGCCCACTCGGCATGAACCGCGAGATCCGTGGGAGGCTGATCGGAGAGAGCATCACCCACAGGACCCCCCGCATCGCTCGCCGAGACCGCGCGGGTCTCGGACGCGGTCGTGGCCTCGAGCACGGCGTCCGCACGGCGCCACGCGTCGAGCGCCTTGGGACCGGGCGCGCTACCGGCGTCCAGCAACCGATTGCCTTCCGACACGAACTCGAAGAGCGCAGCCACCCCGCGCGGGGCGTTGAGGTCGTCATCGAGGGCGGCGGTGAAATCGCGCTCGAGCCGAGCTGCGGCCTCACGGAATTCCACGCAGTCTGCCTCTGTCGCTGCCGCGCCGAGCCGGCGCGCAAAGTCTCCCAGCCGGCGGGCTCCTTCCCGCGCGGCACCCAGGGCTTCATCGGTCAGGTCGAGCTTCTGCCGGTAATGGGTCTGAAACACCAACAGGCGGATCGCGCCCGCATCGACCCCATCCTGTTTGAGGTCGCGCGCCGTGGTGTAATTGCCAAAGCGCTTGGACATCTTGGTGCCCTTGACGCTCAAGAACTCCCCGTGCATCCAGACCCGCGCAAACTCCGGCTTTCCCGTGTAGGCGCAGGACTGGGCGATCTCGTCCTCATGATGCGGAAAGATCAGGTCCACGGCGCCAGTATGGATGTCCAGCACCTGCGCCCCGAAGCGTTGCCCGATCAACTCGAGCGCCATCGCGGAGCACTCGAGGTGCCAGCCGGGTCGGCCCCGGCCGAAAGGCGAGTCCCACGCGGCCTGGGCGGCCTCGTCCTCGGGGCGCGCGGCCTTCCAGAGCACGAAGTCCCGGGCATTGTCCTTGTCATACTCGTCGCTGGAGATTCTCCCACTGGCGCCGGCCTTGAGCTGGCGGCGCTCCAGCTGCGAGAGCCGGCCGTAGGCGGCGAACTTCGCGATCGAGTAATAGACGGACCCGTCTTCTCCTTTATACGCCGTGCCGTTGGCCAGCAGTCCCTCCACCAGCTTGATCATCGCCCCGATGTACTCCGTGGCCCGGGGGTATTCGGTGGCCGGCTTGATGCGCAGATAATCGCGATCCTCGAAGAACGCCTTGATGAACGGCGTGACGAGCTGATCGACCGTCAGCCCCTGCTTCCCGGCCTCCTTGATGATGCGATCGTCCACATCGGTGAGGTTCATGATGTGGTAGACCGCAAAGCCGCTTGCTTCCAGCCAGCGGCGCAGCAGGTCCGCGAAGAGGAAGGTGCGAAAATTTCCGATGTGCGCGTAGTTCCACACCGTGGGGCCACAGGAATACAGCGTGACCCGCGGTGGAGCCACGGGCTCGAAGGGGTCCACGCGGCGGGTCAGGGTGTTATAGAGGACGAGGGCCATATGGGCGCCAAAGCTAGGCGGCGGCGCGGAGGGGAGTCAACGCAGGCGGGAAATGCCAAGGAGCCGGGCGCGGCCATCGCGCCCGGCTCCTCGGCCCAACGCGTTCTGCTACAGGCCCAGCCTGTAGGCCAGACCGGCAGAGTAGGAGAGATCCCACTGGGTGCGGGAGAATCCCCCAGCCTGCCACTTGTAGACCAGCGACTTGCCCTCGATCAACAGCTCGACTGGGGATTGCGGAATCATGTAACGAATCCCGAGGCCGAACATGGCCGCCGGCTTGGTGAAGTTGGACAGTGTAGCGGAGCTGCCCGCCTGATGCACCGTCACCGCGCCACCACCGCCGAAGAGGAACGGATTGAAGCCGCTCTCGGTGGTCGGGTAGCTCAGCTCCACGTGACCGCCATAGAAGAAGCGGTCGAAGTTGGTGCCGGCGAAGGTCGAGGCGCCCCTCGCCTCATTGCGGGTGTAGGTGAAGTCGCCATGGATGGCCATATAATCATTGACCTCCACGCCGATCGCGGCCCCGAGATTGAAGCCGAGCTTGAAATCCGCCGTGGTCCCGACGGAGTTGAGGTTCCGGAGGTGGCTCGCTCCGCCCCCGAACGCCTGGAACACCATGGCACGGCCGTTCTCCTGGGCCGCGAGCGA
>DATCWE010000111.1:0-5999 GCA_036566495.1 Gemmatimonadales bacterium
TGGTGGTGGCGTTGGCGACGCTGCACTACGCGGTGACCAGAACCGCCCCTAAAACAGCTCCGCAATAAGGCAGCGCGCCGAGCCGCCTCCCAGCCGCTCGAACGCGGAGAGCTCGGTGTGGAGGATCCTGCCGTGCTTTTCGATCGAGCCCCGCTCGGCGGGAGAAAACCCGCGCCATGCCGCGCTCGACATGACGAACAGCCGCTCGCCTTCCTCCCCCGCGAGCGCCAGGCAGTTGCCGCAGAAGCTTGCCGCCTGTTGCTGGGTGAGCGGGAGGATTTCCCGGCCATCCTGCCGCAGCCGCTGCTCCACCGCTTGGCGCTCGGAGACCGAGCGAACGGCCTCCAGGCATACCCCGGCGAGCCCATGCCCGACGAACATGAGCACGTTGGTGTGATAGTAGGGCACCCCTGAGGGATCCACCGCCGTGAATGCCACCAGCCGATAGCCCAATTCCGCGGCCCATTCCTGCGCCAGCGACAAATCGGTTCGGGGCGAGAGCGCGGCATAGGCGACGTGCGCCTCGTGATCCAGCACCAGGCTGCCGGTGCTCTCCAGGAAGCGGGCCTTGTTCTCGTTGTCGGAGAGGTCCACGACCCGGGGATAGAGCGGCCGCAGCAAGGCTACCAGATCGGGTCGGCGCTCGCCGCGCCGGTTGGTCGCGAGCAGCGGGTAGAGCACCAGCGTGGCCGGCGCTCCCTGACCGGGGGCGTGGGTCGAAAACCAGTTGTTGCAGAAGGGCGCGTCCGGCGTGGCTTCGCGACTGCGCGTCAGCGTGACGGTGACTCCGTTGGCCACCAGCAGATCACGCAGCGCGTGGTGCTGTTGGAGCGCCAGGGCGGCGAGCGCCGCCTCCTCGCCGGGAGCCGGCGGCACCTGGAAGGCGTTGGTGTCACCGGTCTCTCGGTTGTAACGAAAATGAACCGGCTCGACGAGCAGCACATGGGAGGTGGCGCCGGGAGGTGATGCCGCGGTCATGGCTCAGCGGGGCGTTCGGGACGGTCGGCGATCGGCATGGCGGGCCCAAGCATAATGAGGCCCAAGTGGCCGCGTCCATGACCGAGGCCTCGGATTCGCTCCCAGGGATGCCAGAAAGCGCAAAGGGATTCCGCCTGCCTGGGCCGGGCTGCCCACCAGCTCAGCGGGGAGCCACACACGCCCGTCGCTGCGTGTCTCGGGGTGTACACCCTCCCGGTGGGGCCGGCCAGGCGATCGCCGCCCCACCACTGGCAGGTGACGCAGCGTGCTTCCCGAGGATGGAACTCGCGCATCCCGCTGTAAATGGCACCCCCGCCTCAACCAACTCTCAACCAGCGCCGCTCGAGGCAGTTAGCTCAGAAGGAAATCTTGAGGCCCAGGGACACGACGGGGTGATAGCGCAGAATCTTGTGGTCGTTGATTTCTGCTTGGGCCTCCTGCCGTTCCTGCTCCACGTTGGCGTCGAACTGGTCTTTCGCGGCGCCGGTGAGATTGGTGGCTCCCACCAGATCCACTCGTGGCGTTCCCGTGAATCCAACGCCAAGGTCCACCAGCACGGCCACCCGGCTGCGGCCCGCGAAGCCGATCCCCAGATAGGGGGCGGCCTTCTTGAAGCCGACGGTCCCCGTCAGCGAGCCGACTTCCTGCGGGGTATAAGTGTCTCCCCCGATCTCGATGTCGTGGTTCAACCTGGCGACCATCCTGCCCTCGTTGTAGTTGAGCAGCAAGCCGCCGGAGAGATGGAAGGAGCCCCCGAACGGGTGAAGGTCGAGAATCGCCGTGACGTTTTCGAAGTGGGGCGTAAGGTGATAGTCGATATCCTCGATGGTCGCGTCGCGGGAGAATTGCAGGTAGTTCCCCCCCAGCCGGACGCCGAAGTTGCGGGAGATGCGGTACGACAGCTCTGCGCCGATCCCCAGGGTGGAGGCGCGCACCCCCAGCCCGACCTGCGCGTGCAGCGCTGCCGTCCCGCTCAGCAGCAGAACCATGGCACCGGCGGCGCCGGCGCGTGCGGCGAAGCGACCCATTCTCACATCCCTCCCTCTGGAAGTGGCATGGCAACCAGTATTGCAGTGACGCCCAGCAGGATGACTCCCAGCCAGAGCTCCAGCGCGCTGAATCGGCGTAAGCGCGATTCTCCTCCGTCCCGCAGGAGACGCGGCTGGGTGACCCGCCAGTTGTAGGCGCCCAGCGCGGCAACTCCGACCAGCACGGCCAGCTTCCCGGCGAGAACCCAGCCGTAGCTGCTCCGGGTCAAGTGCAGCGGCCAGCTCCATCCCAGATAACGGGCGGCGAGCCACACGCCGAGTCCGATGGTGAGCGGCGCGAGAAACCGGGCGCGGCGGGAGAAGTCCGCGACCAGGCTGCGCAGGACCTGGGGACGGCGCTCCGGCGCCAGGCCCCGGCAAGCGCCCAGCCCCGCCCATAGCATGACCGCGAGTCCGCCGAGCCACAGGCCGCCCGCCGTCACGTGTGCCGCATCGATCCAGATTCCGCCGGGGCCCGATTTGCCGGTGTTGGCATGTCCGGTCATTCCCGCGGTCAGTCCGATCCCCGCGCCTCCCGCGACAGCGGCCAGCCAGGCCGCTCGCGAGCCGTAGCGCGCCCCCGCGAAGGCCAGCGTTGCCAGCAAGGCCACGCCGGCTTGACGCTTCCAGCCGCGGCCCCAGCCGCTGCCCAGGACCGCGCGGAAGAATTCGAGCGTGAGAGGCTCGCCGGGGTCATTGAGGATCCGGGCTTGCAAATAGAGGCGAAGCGCGCTCAGCAGCAGCAGGCACACGGCCGCCACGGAGCCGAGCCGCGCGGCGCGGCGGGTCAGCTCCGCGGCAATCGCGGAGTCGGAGCGGGGCAGGGCAGCCCGCCCGCGAAACAAAAAGGGCGCGTAACCCGCCGCGCCCACCACCAAGAATGCCGCCAGATACCAGCCCCAACGTGCCGCGGCATACGCCGCATCCACGAGGCTGAACGGCGCGCTCACGGCGCGATGGAAAACCCGAAAACTCCCCGGATGGCGTGGCCGTCGCTGCTCGCAGTGCGCCAGGCGACCAGGTATTTGCCGGGCGCGAGCGCGGTCGCGAGAGGGATCGCGACGACCATCGAGTCGCCGGTCGCGACGGCCTTGATGGTGGCGATCTTCGTGCTGTCGCCTTGCATCAGGGTGACGCTGGTGAAGGGGATCTCGGGCCGCTCGTTGAACCAGAGGCGAACCTCCTGGGGAGCAGCCGGGAGGCGCTCACCGTCGGAGGGAGAGCTCTTGACCAGGTGGTTATGGACCATGCCCGTCGCGAAGACGACGGCAGCGGCCAGCGAGGGTATGCGCAGACGGTTCAGCATGAGCGGAAAGATAATCAGGGTGGTGGAGGCCAGATTCTTAGCAGCTTGGCCAGGTCGGCCGCAAGGTCTTCACGCCGCATGCCCCAGGGATAGACCACGTGGGCGGAATCGTCCGGCGTGAAAGCCCAGAGCTGGGCGGCGTGGCTCATGCCGTAGCCGCCGCCGTTGGGGAGCTCCCCTTCGCGCAGGGCGGGTGGCATGCCGACGGCGCGCTGGGCTACTTCCAAAGCGGTAGGCGTGCCGGTCACGGCGATAAACGTGGAGTCGAACTGCGCGAGCCAGGCCCGCAGGCGGTCGGGAGTGTCGCGTTCCGGGTCAGTGCTGACGAAAACGACTCGGACCGCCCGGCGTTGCTCCAGGGGCAGGGAACGGATGGCCCAGGCCAGATTGGCCATGTGGAGCGGACACACATCGGGGCAATTGGTATATCCGAAAAAGAGGAAGCTGAGGGTTCCCCGGGTTGCCTGGCGGAAATCGAAGGGGGAGCCGTCCAGATTCTGCAGCATGAACCCCGGCTTGGGGATCGCCTGCAGGAGGCGCGGGCCGCGCAGCTCTTCGGGCTTCGGGCGCGAGGGCTCCTTCGCGCACGCGGTGAGGGCGGCGGCGAGGCTCAGCAAGCGGTAACCCGCGTACCTCACGTCGGCCTCCAGCTGTGCCCGACCCACGTTCCCACCGCCCACCCCACTATTCCACCCGCGACGACATCGCTGGCGAAGTGCGCCTGTGCCAGCACCCGCGTCGCCGCGCAGCCGAGCGCGAGCGCATACGCGACCGCGCCGGCGCGCGGATATACCCGCGACAGCACCGCCGCGCCGGCAAAGGCCACCACGGCGTGACTGCTGGGAAAACCGATATCGTGAGTGTCGAAGGGCCGCTCGGCGAAACCCCGAAAGACATAAGCGCCCTCATGCAGGCCGGGTCGCTCGCGACGTACCAGCAGCTTGAGCAGCTCGGCGACCCCGCCGGCCAGCATGGGTGCTGCCAGCAGACGCCAAACTCCAGCCGAGCGCTGCGGGTGCCCCGCGCGAAGCTCCAGTCCTGTGGCCAGGGCCAGCGGCGCCCAGAACACCAGGCTGCCGGTCACCCGAAGCAGCCGCCCCCAATCATGCTCGTAGACCGTCGGATAGCTCAGGTGCCGCCATACCCACGGATCGAGCACGAAAGCCAGGGCCGTGAGCAGCCCTGCGGCGAGGATGGGCGCAATCGGCTTGCGCATCAGGTGACTGCCTGCAGCAGGATCGCTTCGGCGGCGCGCAACGCCTCCTCGAGGGCGGGGAGATGGGACGGCCCGGCGGCACCTTGCAGCAACCGCGCCCCGCCGCCGCGACCGCCGCCGAGCGCAGCCAGCGTTTGCTCGAAAGCCGGCTTCAGGTTCACCGCCAGGTTCTCCGACTTTCCGAAGAGCAGTTGGCTGCGCGAGCCGGCGATCCCGAGCAGCGTCACCACATCCGGTTGTGCGGTGCAGCGCAACGCCAGCGCCTTGACATGTTCGACCGGGCGGTCCGCCCAGGCGGCCCGGACGATCCGGACTCCGTGCCGGGACGCGGCGCTCTGCAGCCGCCCGGCGGCTTCGGTGTCCAGCTCGCGTTCCTCGCGCAGCGCCAGCTCCCGCCGGGTTTCCTGGAGCGACGCCTGCAAGCGGGAGACGGAGCTGCCGAGCTCGGCGGGGGCGCAGGTCAGCGAAGCGGAGAGCTCGCGCAGAATGCCGTGTTTGCGCGCATAGTCGGCTCGAGCGCGCCCGCCGCAGAGGAATTCCACCCGAATGCCGCGCTTGAGTCGTTCGGTGCGCAAGACGGCGATGAGCCCGATTTCGCCCGCGGCCGCGACGTGAGTGCCGCCGCAGGGCGAAAGGTCGAAGTCGCCGATCGCCACCACCCGGACGGGTCCGTCGACATCCGGCTGTTTACGCAACGCCAGCGCCCGCAGCTCGGCCGCTTCGGGAAACCAGGCGCGGACCGGCGTGTTGCGGCTTACCACCTCGTTGGCCAGCGCCTCGGCTTCGGCGAGCTGCGCGTCGCTGAGAGCGGCAGTTTCGAGATCGATGGAAACCCGGTCGGTCCCCAGATGAAATCCTATGGTCGGGGCCGCGGCGACTTGCTCGAAGGCCTGCGAGAGAATGTGCTGTCCGGTGTGCTGCTGCATATGGTCGAATCGGCGCGGCCAATCGATGAGGCCCGGCACCCGCCCCGGCTCGGCGGCGGCGTCGAGCAGATGCAGCACGGCGCCGTCCGCCTCGCGGATCGTCACTTCGGCTACCCGTACGTCGCCCAGCCGTCCGGTGTCATGCGGCTGGCCGCCCGAGCTCGGATAGAAGTAGGTCTCCTCGAGGATCGCGGCGCAGCGGCCGGCCACCGACGCGACGGCGCTGATCTGCGCCGTGAATTGATGGGTGTAGGAATCGAGGTAATAGCGGCGGACACTCATCGGATCACCCTGACCAAGCGCGCCCTGAGGGACTCGAACCCCCAACCCTCAGATCCGAAGTCTGATGCTCTATCCAATTGAGCTAAGGGCGCAGTGGCGTGAGCGGGAAGGGGAACGTAGGCCGGGGCAGCCGGAGACGCCAGTCCGCCCGGGCTAAATTGCGTCGCATGCAGCACTCTCCGTTTCCGCCTCTCCCTTGCTACCCGTGTCCTCACCGCTCGGCCTGTTGTGCCTATGGCACCACGCTCGGCGTCGCGGAAGCC